>NZ_JADBRJ010000005.1:0-440803 GCF_014930585.1 Enterobacter cloacae complex sp. P43RS | reverse complement strand
ATGTTAAATGCTATACCCGGCATAATAGATGCATATTTATTCTTTAAATAAGAATATCCAGATCCGCTGGTGTTCTGTATATAAGTGCCTGATGCGACCAGTGCGAAATTATTCATATCGTGTCTAAACATGATATTCATTCCATGCATATTTTCTGCCCCATTTTTCTTGCCTATGGCATAATTCATAGACATTGAATTACTAGCAGATACAGTCGTGTTAAAAACGCAAATAAAAAGAAACAGCACTGCAAGCTTAATTTTATGCATAAATCCTCCAAAAATTTCTCTTAAATATACAGAGATAAAATTGTGTTACCAGCATATAAATACGCAAGAAAAAGTTATAATCACACAATGAAATGTATATTTTTGTATATTGACTAAGGAAATCAACAGGAACCAGTGATTCCCAGATAAAATAGCAAAAGGATATGAGAACCGACGTTGTATACATTTCTGATAGTTTGGAAACTACAACGCCCGAATACATATTATATGCTTATAGTAACCTGTATGCCGTCTGGTAAATTGTTTTGGAAAATGCGGAAATAATAGGGAAAAACATCTGATTAAGAGAGGATTTTGATAATCTATTTTGATAAATTGTTGATAACCGTTCGAAAACTAATAATAAAAACGGGAACCAATCGGCTCCCGCTCTTGTTTAACCCAGAATCTGGATTACATGTTCGCGATAATCGCGTCGCCAAACTCTGAGCATTTCAGCAGCTTAGCGCCTTCCATCAGACGTTCGAAGTCATAGGTTACGGTTTTCGCGTTGATCGCGCCTTCCATACCTTTAACAATCAGGTCTGCGGCTTCGAACCATTCCATATGACGCAGCATCATCTCTGCGGAGAGGATGATAGAGCCTGGGTTCACTTTGTCCTGGCCTGCGTATTTTGGTGCAGTACCGTGGGTTGCTTCGAACAGGGCGCACTCGTCGCCGATGTTCGCGCCAGGGGCGATACCGATACCGCCAACCTGTGCCGCCAGGGCGTCAGAAATGTAGTCACCGTTCAGGTTCATACAGGCGATCACGTCGTATTCAGCAGGACGCAGCAGGATCTGCTGCAGGAACGCATCGGCGATCACATCTTTAATGATGATCTCTTTGCCGGTGTTCGGGTTCTTGATCTTCTGCCACGGGCCGCCGTCGATCAGCTCACCGCCGAACTCTTCGGTCGCCAGCTGGTAGCCCCAGTCTTTGAACGCGCCTTCGGTGAACTTCATGATGTTGCCCTTGTGAACCAGGGTCACAGAATCACGGTCGTTGGTGATCGCGTATTCGATGGCCGCACGCACCAGGCGCTTGGTCCCTTCTTCAGAGCACGGCTTAATGCCGATACCGCAGTGCTCAGGGAAGCGAATTTTCTTCACGCCCATCTCTTCGCGCAGGAATTTAATCACTTTTTCTGCATCAGCAGAGTCCGCTTTCCACTCGATACCCGCGTAGATGTCTTCTGAGTTTTCGCGGAAGATAACCATGTCGGTCAGTTCAGGGTGCTTAACCGGGCTTGGGGTGCCCTGATAGTAACGAACCGGACGCAGACACACGTACAGGTCCAGCTCCTGACGCAGCGCCACGTTCAGGGAACGGATGCCGCCGCCGACCGGAGTGGTCAGTGGGCCTTTAATAGCAACGCGGTAGTCGCGGATCAGGTCCAGCGTTTCCGCTGGCAGCCAGACGTCCTGGCCATAAACTTGCGTCGATTTCTCACCGGTGTAAATTTCCATCCAGGAAATTTTACGCTCGCCTTTGTAGGCTTTCTCAACAGCGGCATCAACCACTTTCAGCATTGCCGGGGTAACGTCTACACCGATACCGTCGCCTTCGATGAACGGAATAATCGGATTGTGAGGAACGTTAATCTTGCCGTTTTGCAGGGTGATCTTTTTACCTTCCGCCGGAACAACTACTTTGCTTTCCATTAACCTCTCCTTCGAGCGCTTCTGGTTGTTACTGATCTTATGTTAATAAATTGTAATGAGCCCTTCGATAGTACCTGATTGTCCTGCGCCATGAAAGGTCTTCGTTATTAGGCTATAATGCGGCAATTGATAACGCCTGAAAATACCATGAAGAAAACTTCTTTTACAAAACACCGGGTTGAGCGATTCAGCTCGCGACAAGCCGCCAGACGACCGCAAGAAACCCAGCCAAAGCGGGTTATTCTGTTCAATAAACCCTACGATGTTTTGCCGCAGTTTACCGATGAGGCCGGACGCAGCACGCTCAAGGATTACATCCCTGTTCAGGGCGTCTACGCCGCCGGTCGCCTGGACCGGGACAGCGAAGGACTTTTGGTCCTAACCAACGACGGCGCCCTACAGGCAAAGCTTACACAACCGGGCAAACGCACCGGCAAAATTTACTTTGTGCAGGTTGAAGGCGAGCCGGACGAAGAGACGCTGGCGAAACTGCGCAGCGGGGTGACGCTGAACGACGGTCCCACCCTGCCCGCCGGTGTTGAACGCGTGAATGAGCCGGAGTGGCTGTGGCCGCGTAACCCGCCCATTCGCGAGCGCAAATCCATCCCGACAAGCTGGCTCAAAATCACCCTGTATGAAGGCCGCAACCGCCAGGTGAGGCGAATGACCGCGCACGTCGGCTTCCCTACCCTACGTCTGATTCGCTACGCCATGGGCAGCTACACGCTGGATACGCTGGCAAACGGCGAATGGCGCGACGCTGCCCCTTAAGGAGAAACGATGTTTAAACCTCATGTTACGGTTGCCTGCGTGGTGCACGCGCAGGGAAAATTCCTCGTTGTGGAAGAGAGCATCAACGGCAGGGCGCTGTGGAATCAGCCTGCCGGGCATCTTGAAGCCAATGAAACGTTGCTGCAGGCCGCGAAGCGCGAGCTCTGGGAAGAGACCGGCATTCGCGCTGAGCCCCAGCACTTCATTCGCATGCACCAGTGGATTGCGCCCGACAGCACCCCATTCCTGCGCTTTTTATTCGCCGTTGAGCTTAGCGAAACGTGCGCCACAGAACCGCATGATGACGATATCGATCGCTGCCTGTGGGTCACAGCCGAGGAGATCCTGAACGCGCCAAACCTGCGCTCGCCGCTGGTTGCGGAAAGCATCCGCTGCTGGCAGTCAGGCGCACGCCTGCCGCTGGGTGTCATCGGAGAATTTAACTGGCCGTTTACAGAGGGTGTCAACGGTGGGGGGGCGTGATAGAATACGCCGCCTTGAAGTTCAATGTCGTGAGTATTCCATGTCAGATAACAGCCAGAAAAAAGTGATCGTCGGCATGTCCGGCGGTGTCGATTCCTCCGTTTCCGCCTACCTGTTACAGCAACAGGGCTATAAGGTGGAGGGCCTGTTCATGAAGAACTGGGAGGAAGACGATGGCGAGGAATACTGCACTGCCGCAGCGGATCTCGCCGACGCGCAGGCCGTATGCGACAAGCTCGGCATTGAACTGCACACCGTTAACTTTGCCGCAGAATACTGGGACAACGTCTTTGAACTGTTCCTGGAAGAGTACAAAGCGGGCCGTACCCCGAACCCGGATATTCTGTGCAACAAAGAGATCAAATTTAAAGCTTTCTTGGAATTCGCCGCGGAAGATCTGGGCGCTGACTACATTGCGACCGGTCACTACGTGCGTCGTGCGGACGTGAATGGCAAAAGCCAGCTGCTGCGCGGCCTCGACGGCAATAAAGACCAGAGCTACTTCCTTTATACGCTGAGCCACGAACAGATTGCGCAAAGCCTGTTCCCGGTCGGCGAACTGGAAAAGCCGGAAGTGCGTAAAATTGCCGAAGAGCTGGACCTGATCACCGCGAAGAAAAAAGACTCCACCGGTATCTGCTTTATCGGCGAGCGCAAATTCCGTGATTTCCTGGGCCGCTACCTGCCTGCACAGCCAGGTAAAATTGTCACCGTTGATGGCGACGAGATTGGTCAGCATCAGGGGCTGATGTACCACACCTTAGGCCAGCGTAAAGGCCTGGGTATTGGTGGGACGAAAGAAGGCAGCGAAGATCCGTGGTACGTGGTCGACAAAGACGTCGAAAACAATATTCTGGTGGTGGCTCAGGGTCACGACCACCCGCGTCTGATGTCCGTTGGCCTTATCGCACAGCAGTTGCACTGGGTCGATCGCGAGCCCCTGAAAGGCACGCTGCGCTGCACGGTGAAAACGCGCTACCGCCAGACCGATATTCCTTGCACCATCACCGCGCTTGATGACGACCGTATTGACGTCCGTTTCGACGAGCCGGTCGCCGCCGTTACCCCGGGCCAGTCTGCTGTCTTCTACAGCGGCGAAATCTGCCTGGGCGGCGGGATCATTGAACAGCGCCTGCCGCTGCCCGCTGTTTAACCGATTGCACACATAAAGGAGACCGTGTGGCGAAGAATTATTATGACATCACCCTTGCGCTGGCAGGAATTTGCCAGTCTGCTCGTCTGGTGCAACAGCTGGCGCATCAGGGTCACTGTGACGCTGATGCCCTGCACGTTTCGCTCAACAGCGTTATCGACCTCAACCCCGGTTCAACCCTGGGCGTGTTCGGCGGCAGCGAAACCAATCTTCGTCTCGGTCTTGAAACCCTGCTTGGCGTGCTCAACGCCAGTAGCCGTCAGGGGTTAAACGCGGAACTGACCCGCTACACCTTAAGCCTGATGGTGCTTGAGCGTAAGCTGAGCGCGGCAAAAGGCGCGCTCAATACCCTGGGCGATCGCATCGCCGGGCTACAGCGTCAGCTCGACCATTTTGACCTGCAGTCTGAAACGCTGCTGAGCGCCATGGCGGGCATTTACGTTGACGTCATCAGCCCGCTGGGCCCGCGCATTCAGGTCACCGGCTCCCCTGCCGTACTGCAAAGCCCGCAGGTGCAGGCGAAGGTCCGCGCTTCCCTGCTGGCTGGGATCCGCGCCGCCGTGCTGTGGCATCAGGTTGGCGGTGGCCGCCTGCAGTTAATGTTTTCTCGTAATCGCCTGACTACTCAGGCAAAACAAATTCTTGCTCATTGTTAACCTCCCGGAGTTGCGAATTATGGAATTATCCTCACTGACCGCCGTATCCCCTGTCGATGGACGCTACGGCGATAAAGTCAGCGCGCTGCGCGGGATCTTCAGCGAATATGGTTTGCTGAAGTTCCGTGTTCAGGTTGAAGTACGCTGGCTGCAGAAGCTGGCCGCCCAGGCAGCAATCAAGGAAGTTCCTGCTTTTGACGAAAAGGCAAACGATTACCTTGATAAAATCGTTGCTGAGTTTAGCGAAGAAGATGCCGCGCGCATTAAGACCATTGAACGCACCACCAACCACGACGTGAAAGCGGTTGAGTATTTCCTGAAAGAGAAAGTGGAAAGCGTCCCGGCCCTGCATGCGGTATCCGAGTTCATTCACTTCGCCTGTACGTCCGAAGATATCAATAACCTGTCTCACGCGCTGATGCTCTCCACCGCGCGTAAAGAAGTGGTGCTGCCTTACTGGCGTAAAATCATCGACGCGGTGAAAGCGCTGTCCGTGGAATACCGTGACATTCCGCTGCTTTCCCGTACTCACGGCCAGCCAGCCACCCCATCCACGATGGGTAAAGAGATGGCGAACGTGGCGTACCGTATGGAGCGCCAATACCGTCAGCTGGAGCAGGTTGAAATTCTGGGTAAAATTAACGGCGCGGTCGGTAACTACAATGCCCACATTGCCGCTTACCCGGAAGTGGACTGGCATCAGTTCAGCGAAGAGTTCGTGACCTCTCTGGGGATCCAGTGGAACCCGTACACCACCCAGATTGAGCCGCACGACTACATTGCAGAGCTGTTTGACTGCATCGCGCGCTTCAACACCATCCTGATCGACTTCGATCGCGACGTGTGGGGCTACATCGCGCTGAACCACTTCAAGCAGAAGACCATCGCCGGGGAAATTGGCTCTTCCACCATGCCGCACAAAGTGAACCCAATCGACTTCGAAAACTCCGAAGGCAACCTGGGCCTGGCGAATGCCGTGCTGCAGCATATGGCGAGCAAGCTGCCGGTTTCCCGCTGGCAGCGCGACCTGACCGACTCCACCGTGCTGCGTAACCTGGGCGTGGGCATTGGCTACGCGCTGATCGCGTATCAGTCCACCCTGAAGGGCGTGAGCAAGCTCGAAGTGAACCGTGATCGTCTTCTTGACGAGCTGGATCACAACTGGGAAGTATTGGCAGAGCCGATTCAGACCGTGATGCGCCGCTACGGTATCGAAAAACCGTACGAGAAGCTGAAAGAGCTGACACGCGGTAAACGCGTCGATGCCGAAGGCATGAAACAGTTTATCGACGGTCTGGCACTGCCGGAAGAAGAGAAAACCCGCCTGAAGGCCATGACTCCGGCGAATTACATTGGCCGCGCCATCACCATGGTTGATGAGCTGAAGTAATGTTCCTTCCCCCCCTTTCCGCCCGGAAAGGGGGTTGCTTTTCCCCGGTTTACTGAATGTTTATCCCCACAGCAACATAATCAGCGTTAAACTATTCATACTATTTATTCTGGGAGAAAAGATGATGCGCGTACTGGTTGTTGAGGATAACGCATTGCTACGCCACCACCTGAAGGTTCAGCTTCAGGAGATGGGACATCAGGTGGATGATGCTGAAGATGCAAAAGAAGCCGATTATTATCTCAATGAACACCTGCCGGACATCGCCATTGTCGATTTAGGCCTGCCTGATGAAGACGGCCTGTCGTTAATTCGTCGCTGGCGCAGCCATGACGTTTCCCTGCCGGTTCTGGTTCTCACCGCCCGCGAAGGCTGGCAGGACAAAGTTGAAGTGCTCAGCGCCGGTGCGGATGATTACGTCACCAAACCGTTTCACATTGAAGAAGTGGCGGCGCGCATGCAGGCGCTGTTACGCCGCAACAGCGGGCTGGCTTCACAGGTTATCTCCATTCCGCCTTTCCAGGTGGATCTCTCCCGTCGCGAGCTGTCGATTAACGATGAAGTGATCAAGCTCACCGCGTTCGAATACACCATTATGGAAACGCTGATCCGTAACAGCGGAAAAGTAGTGAGCAAAGACTCCTTAATGCTCCAGCTCTACCCTGACGCTGAGCTGCGCGAGAGTCACACCATAGACGTGCTGATGGGCCGTTTGCGTAAGAAAATTCAGGCGCAGTATCCACAGGACGTGATTACGACCGTCCGCGGCCAGGGCTACCTGTTCGAATTACGCTAAATGAAACGGATTTTGCGCCACATTCTGCCCCTCTCGCTGCGGGTTCGTTTTTTACTGGCAACCGCCGCGGTGGTGCTGGTGCTGTCGCTCTCCTACGGTCTGGTCGCCCTGGTGGGCTACAGCGTCAGCTTCGATAAAACGACCTTTCGACTGTTACGCGGCGAAAGTAATCTGTTCTATACCCTGGCCACATGGGAAGACAACCACATCACCGTTGAAATGCCAGAGAACCTGGATCAACAGAGTCCTACTTTAGCCTTGATTTACAATGAAAAGGGAAAGTTGCTTTGGGCGCAACGCGATATTCCGTGGCTGGCGAAAAGCATTCGTCCGGAGTGGCTCAAAACCAACGGGTTTCATGAGATAGAAGCCGATCTCAATACCACCAGCACGCTGATTCGCGAAGATCGCTCGATGCAGCAAAAGCTCAATGAAATCCGGGCTGACGATGCCGAGACGGAATTGACGCACTCGGTGGCGATCAATATCTACCCGGCGACCATGAACATGCCGCAGTTAACCATTGTGGTGATCGACACCATTCCGGTTGAGCTAAAACGTTCCTATAAGGTCTGGGGCTGGTTCGTTTATGTTCTGGCCGCAAACCTGCTGCTGGTGATCCCGCTGCTTTGGGTGGCGGCGTGGTGGAGCTTGCGCCCTATTGAGTCCCTGGCGCGAGAGGTGCGCGAGCTTGAGGAACATCATCGTGAAAAGCTCAATCCGGAAACCACCCGTGAGCTGACCAGTCTGGTGCGTAACCTCAATCGCCTGCTGAAAAGCGAGCGTGAACGCTATGATAAGTACCGTACGACCCTGACCGACCTCACCCACAGCCTGAAAACGCCGCTGGCCGTAATGCAAAGCACCCTGCGTTCCATGCGCAGCTCAAGGCTGAGCGTCGACGATGCCGAGCCGGTGATGCTGGAACAAATCAGCCGAATCTCGCAGCAAATTGGCTACTATCTGCACCGCGCCAGCATGCGTTCCGGCAGCGCGCTCCTGAGCCGCGAACTGCACCCGGTGGCCCCGCTGCTGGATAATCTCACGTCCGCCCTTAACAAGGTGTATCAGCGTAAAGGGGTGAACATCAGCCTCGATATTTCGCCTGAGATTAGCTTTGTTGGCGAAAAAAATGACTTTATGGAAGTGATGGGGAACCTGCTGGATAACGCCTGTAAATACTGCCTGGAGTTTGTTGAAGTATCGGCGCGCCAGACGGATAACGAGTTACACATTATCGTTGAGGATGATGGCCCCGGGATCCCGATTAATAAACGTGATGTGGTGTTCGATCGCGGTCAGCGAGCGGATACGCTGCGCCCCGGTCAGGGCGTGGGTTTAGCCGTCGCCCGCGAGATTGTCGACCAGTATGACGGAAAAATCGAAACCAGCGAAAGCTTGCTCGGCGGGGCCAGAATGGAAGTGATTTTTGGTCGTCAGCAGCCCACATCGGATGATAGTTAACCCGTTATGTGAAAAATGCGAGGATCTCGCAGCCGGGGGGCTGAGCTTCCGTTATAATCCGAGTCAGTAAGAGCCTGCGGATAAAAAAATATGGATTATCATTTAACACTTAACTGGCCCGAGTTTATTGAACGTTACTGGCAAAAGCGCCCGGTGGTTCTGAAACGCGGGTTCAGCAACTTTGTCGACCCTATCTCACCTGACGAGCTGGCCGGTCTGGCCATGGAAAACGAAGTCGACAGCCGTCTGGTCAGCCACCAGGACGGGAAATGGCAGGTCAGCCACGGTCCTTTCGAAAGCTACGATCATCTCGGCGAAAGCAACTGGTCGCTGCTGGTGCAGGCGGTTAACCACTGGCACGAGCCGACTGCCGCGCTAATGCGCCCGTTCCGCGCCCTGCCAGACTGGCGAATGGACGATCTGATGATCTCCTTCTCCGTACCTGGCGGCGGCGTGGGTCCGCATCTGGACCAGTACGACGTGTTTATCATTCAGGGCACGGGCCGCCGCCGCTGGCGCGTGGGCGAAAAAGTGCCGATGAAGCAGCACTGCCCGCACCCGGATCTGCTTCAGGTGGATCCGTTCGAAGGCATTATCGACGAAGAGCTGGAGCCAGGCGATATTCTCTACATTCCGCCAGGATTCCCTCACGAAGGTTACTCCCTGGAGAACTCGCTGAACTACTCTGTCGGGTTCCGTGCGCCAAGCGGCCGCGAAATGATCAGCGGCTTTGCCGACTATGTCCTGCAGCGCGAGCTGGGAAGCTATCGCTACAGCGATCCGGATGTGCCTGCGCGCGAGCATCCGGCAGACATCGTGCCAGAAGAGCTGGATAAGCTGCGCGGCATGATGCTGGATCTGATCAACGAGCCGGAACATTTCAGGCAGTGGTTTGGCGAATTTATCAGCCAGTCACGCCACGAGCTGGACGTTGCACCGCCGGAGCCGCCGTATCAGGCAGATGAGATCTATGATGCGCTGCAGCAGGGTGACAAGCTGGTTCGTCTGGGCGGATTACGCGTGCTGCGCATTGGTGAAGAGGTCTTCGTCAACGGTGAGAAGCTCGACTCCCCGCACCGTCCGGCGCTGGAAGCCATTGCCAGCCATATGGTACTGACTTCAGAAACCTTTGGTGACGCGCTGGAAGACCCATCCTTCCTCGCGATGCTGGCCGCGCTGGTCAACAGCGGGTACTGGTTCTTTGAGGACTGAGTTGTGACAATGCCCGGTGGCGCTGCGCCACCGGGCATTTTTTTAGCGTTTAGCGGTTAACTCGGCTATGCGCACAATCACCTTCACCGCCTTTTCCATCCCTTCCAGCGTCACAAACTCATGCTTGCCGTGGTAGTTATAGCCCCCGGTAAACAGGTTCGGGCACGGCAGCCCCATAAACGATAGCTGCGAGCCGTCAGTTCCGCCGCGAATCGGTTTTAAGACCGGTTCAATATCGCAGTCTCGCATCGCCTGCTGGGCGATATCCAGAATGTGCGGATGGGCCATCACCTTGTCGCGCATATTGTAATAGCTGTCTTCAATGATCAGCTCAATATAGCAGTCAGGATGCAATCCCTTCCCAACCTTCTTGGCGATCTCCATCATTTTGCGCTTGCGCGCCTCAAAAGCTTTACGGTCAAAATCGCGGATGATGTAGTGCATCTGCGCGCTGTCCACGGTGCCTTTGATGCTGGTGAGGTGATAAAAGCCCTCGTACCCCTCTGTCTGTTCAGGGCTCTCTTCCGCCGGGACTTCCGCATGAATACGCGACGCCAGCGACAGCGCGTTCACCATCACCCCTTTGGCAGACCCTGGGTGAACGTTGTTTCCGACAATTTTTATGGTCACCGACGCCGCGTTGAAGTTTTCATACTCCAGCTCGCCCACGCCACCGCCGTCGACGGTATACGCCCACTGCGCGTTAAAAGCGTCCACGTCGAAGTGCTTCGCGCCCTTACCCACCTCTTCATCTGGGGTAAAAGCAACGCGGATGTCCCCGTGCGGGATGTTTTTACCTTTCAGCACCGCCAGCGCCGTCATGATTTCCGCGATGCCCGCCTTGTCATCCGCCCCCAGCAGCGTTTTGCCGTCGGTGGTGATCAGCGTCTGGCCGAGCAGCTGGTGCAGCACCGGGAACATCACCGGAGAGAGCACTTCGTCGCCAATCCCCAGCGCGATATCACCGCCGCGGTAGTTTTCCACGATCTGCGGGTTCACGTGTTTGCCGCTAAAATCAGGTGAGGTATCGACATGAGAAATAAAGCCAATCGCCGGAATATCACCCGGCACATTCGCCGGCAGCGTTCCCATCACAGTGCCTTTTTCGCTTAACGTGACGTTGACCAGCCCCATGGCCTCAAGCTGCTCTTTAAGCAGGTTTAACAACTTCCACTGGCCTTCGGTGCTTGGCACCTGGCGGACACCCGGCTTAGATTGGGTATCCAGCGAAACATACTGTAAAAAACGCTCAAGTAATTTATCCATGCAGTCACCCTCACTTTTTGTGACAACATTATCAGTAAGCATCAAAACGCAAATATTGCGTCAGGTCACTTTTATCCCGCAAACGAGAACTTTTTACGTTTATATCTTTATGCGTTAATAAATGTAGCTTATGAATCAGTGACAAGGATTGGCGATTACGGGGGATTGCCGTAGAATGTCCGCCCTCATTACGAGTCACCAAGGTGGTTACACACAAACCCCGCTTCAGTCTGCTGCCTGAGGCGTCTATATGGGACAGCGCAAAAATTGAATACACAATCCCGTTCTCGTTCACCGCTAGTGCAACTGGAACGAATTCGTAAAAGCTTTGATGGCAAAGACGTCATTTCCGACCTCAACCTGACCATCAATGATGGTGAGTTTCTTACGCTGCTTGGCCCTTCCGGCTGCGGCAAAACCACCGTACTGCGCCTTATCGCCGGGCTGGAAAGCGTTGATAATGGCCGCATCCATCTTGAGAACCAGGACATAACCCAGGTTCCTGCCGAAGATCGCCACGTCAATACCGTTTTTCAGAGCTACGCCCTGTTCCCGCACATGACCGTGTTTGAGAACGTGGCGTTTGGCCTGCGGATGCAAAAAACCCCGGCTAATGAGATCGAACCGCGCGTCACCGAAGCCCTGCGCATGGTTCAGCTGGAGACGTTTGCCCAGCGAAAGCCCCACCAGCTCTCCGGCGGTCAGCAGCAGCGCGTGGCCATTGCCCGCGCGGTCGTCAATAAACCGCGCCTGCTTCTGCTGGATGAATCCCTCTCCGCGCTGGATTACAAGCTGCGCAAGCAGATGCAGAACGAGCTGAAAGCGCTACAGCGCAAGCTCGGTATTACCTTTGTCTTTGTCACCCACGATCAGGAAGAGGCGCTGACCATGTCAGACCGTATCGTGGTAATGCGTGATGGTAAGATTGAGCAGGACGGTACGCCGCGTGAAATTTACGAAGAGCCGAAAAACCTGTTTGTCGCCAGCTTTATTGGCGAGATCAATATTTTCAACGCCACGGTGATTGAGCGTCTGGATGCACAGCGCGTTCGCGCGAACGTGGAGGGGCGCGACTGCATTATCACCGTGAACTTTGCCGTCGAGAAAGGACAAAAACTCAACGTCCTGCTGCGCCCGGAAGATCTCCGCGTTGATGAGATCCACGACACGGCCGACGTCGAAGGTCTGATCGGTTACGTTCGCGAACGTAACTATAAAGGGATGACCCTCGAGTCCGTTGTGGAACTGGAGAACGGCAAAATGGTGATGGTCAGCGAATTCTTTAACGAGGACGATCCTGACTTTGACCACTCTCTTGACCAGAAAATGGTTATCAACTGGGTAGAAAGCTGGGAGGTTGTGCTGGCTGATGAAGAACACAAGTAAGTTCCAGAAGGTGGTCATTGCCACTATCGTCGGTTGGCTTGTGTTATTTGTCTTTTTACCCAACCTGATGATCATCGCCACCAGCTTCCTGACCCGCGACGATGCAAACTTCGTTTCGCTGGTCTTTACGCTGGACAACTACGCGCGCCTGCTCGATCCGCTCTATTTCGACGTGCTGTTGCACTCGCTCAATATGGCGCTGATTGCCACCGTGGCCTGCCTGCTTCTGGGGTACCCTTTCGCATGGTTCCTGGCGGGACTGCCGCAAAAGGTGCGCCCGCTGCTGCTGTTTCTGCTGATTGTGCCGTTCTGGACCAACTCGCTGATTCGCATCTACGGGCTGAAAATCTTCCTTAGCACCAAAGGCTACCTCAACGCGTTTCTGCTCTGGCTGGGCGTGATTGATACGCCAGTGCGCATCATGTTTACCCCAGGTGCGGTAATCATTGGCCTGGTCTATATCCTGCTGCCGTTTATGGTGATGCCGCTCTACTCCAGCATTGAGAAGCTCGATAAACCGCTGCTGGAAGCGGCAAAAGATCTGGGGGCCAGCAAGCTGCAGACCTTTATCCGCATTATCATTCCGCTGACCATGCCCGGTATTATTGCGGGCTGTCTGCTGGTGATGCTCCCGGCGATGGGCCTGTTCTACGTTTCTGACCTGATGGGCGGGGCGAAAAACCTGCTTATCGGCAACGTGATTAAGAGCCAGTTCCTGAACATCCGCGACTGGCCGTTCGGCTCCGCGACCAGCATTACGCTCACGGTGGTGATGGGGCTGATGCTGCTGGTCTACTGGCGCGCTTCTCGCCTGCTCAACAAGAAGGTGGAACTCGAATGATCGGTCGACTGCTTCGCGGCGGTTTTATGACCGCCATTTACGCTTACCTTTATATCCCGATTATCATTTTGATCGTGAACTCGTTTAACAGCTCGCGGTTCGGGATCAACTGGCAGGGGTTTACCACCAACTGGTACAGCCTGCTGATGAACAATGACAGCCTGCTGCAGGCCGCACAGCACTCGCTGACGATGGCGATCGTCTCCGCCACCTTCGCCACGCTGATTGGCTCGCTGACCGCCGTGGCGCTGTATCGCTACCGTTTTCGGGGCAAGCCGTTCGTCAGCGGCATGCTGTTTGTAGTGATGATGTCGCCGGACATCGTGATGGCGATTTCGCTGCTGGTGCTGTTTATGCTGCTGGGCGTACAGCTTGGCTTCTGGTCGCTGCTGTTTTCCCATATCACCTTCTGCCTGCCGTTTGTGGTGGTCACCGTCTACGCGCGTCTGAAAGGGTTCGACGTGCGCATGCTGGAAGCGGCGAAAGATCTGGGTGCCAGCGAGATGATCATCCTGCGCAAAATCATCCTGCCGCTGGCGATGCCTGCCGTCGCCGCCGGATGGCTGCTCAGCTTTACCCTGTCGATGGATGACGTCGTGGTTTCCTCCTTCGTTACCGGGCCGAGCTACGAAATTCTGCCGTTGAAGATCTATTCGATGGTAAAAGTTGGCGTCTCACCGGAGGTGAACGCGCTGGCGACCATACTGCTGCTGTTTTCGCTGGTTCTGGTGATCGCCAGCCAGGTTCTTGCTCGTGATAAAACAAAATCTCAGGGGACAATGAAATGAAAAAAATGCTCGCCGCTGCGGCGCTGGTGCTCGGCATGGGTGTCGCGCACGCTGATGACAGCAAAACGCTCTACTTCTACAACTGGACGGAATACGTGCCGCCGGGCCTGCTGGAGCAATTCACAAAGGAGACGGGCATCAAGGTGATCTACTCGACCTACGAGTCGAATGAAACCATGTACGCCAAGCTCAAAACCTACAAGGACGGCGCCTACGATCTGGTGGTTCCTTCCACGTACTTTGTCGACAAAATGCGCAAAGAGGGCATGATCCAGAAGATCGACAAAACGAAGCTAACTAATTTTTCAAACCTCGATCCTGAGATGCTCAACAAGCCTTTCGACCCGAATAACGACTACTCCATTCCGTACATCTGGGGCGCGACGGCGATTGGCGTGAACAGCGAGGCCATCGATCCGAAAACGGTCACCGGCTGGGCGGATCTGTGGAAACCGGAATACAAAGGCAGCCTGCTGTTAACCGATGACGCGCGTGAAGTGTTCCAGATCGCGCTGCGTAAACTTGGCTATTCCGGTAACACCACCGATCCGAAAGAGATCGACGCGGCTTACAACGAGCTGAAAAAGCTGATGCCTAACGTGGCGGCATTCAACTCTGATAACCCGGCAAACCCGTATATGGAAGGCGAAGTAAACCTGGGGATGGTGTGGAACGGCTCTGCGTATGTTGCCCGTCAGGCCGGGACGCCGCTGGAGGTGGTCTGGCCGAAGGAAGGCGGGATCTTCTGGATGGATAGCCTCGCGATCCCGGCCAACGCGAAGAACGTGGACGGTGCGCTGAAGCTGATTAATTTCCTGCTGCGTCCGGACGTGGCGAAACAGGTAGCCGAGACGATTGGCTACCCGACGCCAAACCTGGCCGCCCGCAAGCTGCTGAAGCCTGACGTGGCTAACGATAAGTCACTCTATCCGGATGCCGAAACCATCAGCAAAGGAGAATGGCAGAACGATGTAGGCGACGCGAGCCGCCTTTACGAAGAGTATTATCAGAAGTTAAAAGCAGGTCGTTAATGCAATACATAACGGGCGACGCAACGTCGCCCGTTACTCTTACAGCCCCTTCAGAAGCTTATCTACAAACGCTGGCACCACTTCGCTCGCCAGGCCATATTGCTTCTCTTCAAACTCGCTGCCCACCTGGCTCGGCTCCAGATTGAGCTCCACCGTATGCGCCCCGTGCAGTCGCGCTTCGTGAACAAACCCCGCAGCCGGGTAAACGTGCCCTGATGTGCCAATAGCGATAAACACGTCCGCCATCGCCAGCGCGCTGTAGATCTCATCCATCCCCAGCGGCATTTCGCCAAACCAGACCACGTGCGGACGCAGGCGCGACGGGAACTGGCAGCAGTGGCACTTGTCCTCTGGCAGCACGTCCTCTTTCCAGTCCAGCACCTGGCCGCTCCAGGCGCAGCGAACTTTAAGCAGCTCGCCATGCATGTGGATGATGTTCTTGTTACCGGCCCGCTCGTGCAGGTTGTCGATATTCTGCGTCACCAGCAGAAAACGATCCCCGAGCGCCTCTTCCAGCTTCGCCAGCGCCAGATGCGCCGCGTTTGGCGCAATCTCAGGCTGCTGAAGCTGCCGACGGCGAGCGTTGTAAAACGCCTGCACGAGATCCGGATCGCGGGCAAAGCCTTCCGGCGTCGCCACGTCCTCGACGCGGTGCTCTTCCCACAGCCCGTCTGCCGCACGGAAGGTTTGAATTCCTGACTCGGCGGAGATCCCCGCCCCGGTCAGTACCACCACTCTGGGTTTATCCATCGCTTCTGGCATTATTCTGTCTCTGAAAAAGATCCGCTGGCGCAAGCGCTCTCGTAAGCGGCGTTTGTTTTTGCGAAAACGGCTGAGTCGACCCTGGCGACGCGACAGCATAAAGACCTCGTAAACTAATCGGTGAGATGAAGGAATGCGGCTCCGCGCATGCCTCCCGCGTCCCCGTGTCGCGCGCGTTCAATGCGCGGCACGCGGGCGACCGGCAATAAATGTCGGGGCAGACGCCCGGACAACCGTTCCGTTATCGCAGTAAAGTTTGACAGCCCTCCCCCGATCACCAGCAGATCCGGGTCGACGATGGTGAGAATATTTCCCAGACACACCGCCAGCAGATCCAGATAGCGCTCGACGTGTTCACGCGCCTGCGCATCCCCCTGCTCCCACAGGGTAATGATTTGAGGGGCCTCAAGTTTCTGATGATAGAAGTGTTCGTAAAGCCATGCAAACCCGCGTCCTGAGAGATAATTCTCGATACAGCCGTGCTGGCCGCAGCCGCAGCGGGTCAGCGGGAAATCACGCCCCACCACCTCCAGCGCATCCACCGGGAGACGGATATGACCAAACTCGCCGGTGATGTAGCTGCGCCCGGTAATCGGCTTGCCGTTGATGACAATCCCCCCGCCTACGCCGGTACCGAGGATCAGCCCCATCACCAGCGGATAGCGGCGGAATTCATCGTCCCAGGCTTCAGAGAGAGCAAAGCAGTTGGCATCGTTATCTAAACGCACGTCGCGTTCAAGGAGGGCCGAGAGGTCGGCGCGGAGCGGTTTACCGCTGGCGGCAGGCACGTTGGCGGCATACAGCGTGCCATCATCGGTTTCCGGCATGCCCGGAATACCAATGCCGACGCTACCTTTCACGCCAAAGCGTTCATCCGCCTGCGCCACCAGCGCAGTAATGGCGGTTAAAAATTCATCGTAGCTTTCGCGCGGCGTGGGAACGCGGGTTTCCCACTGCAGTTTGAGGTCTTTATCAAACACGCCGAGCGCAATCTTGGTGCCGCCAATATCAAATCCATAATACATAACGCATTCCTCTTTCTGACATAGCGGCCTCAGGACCGCTACACCATGACGTAATTACTGGCCACTTAATACCCTCGCCGGATCAATTCGGCTTGCGCGACGCGCCGGATACCAGCTTGCCAGCAGACTCAGTAAAAGTGCTGTAACCAGCACATAAAAAACGTCCAGCCAGTGCAGTTCAGACGGCAGGAAGTCAATAAAATAGATGTCACCGGACAGGAACTGGTGACCAATAAGCTTTTCAATGCCGTTGATAATCGGCGTCAGCTGCAGAGAAACCACCACGCCAATCACCACGCCGCAAAGGCTGCCGAACAGCCCTGCCAGCAAACCGTACCAGACGAAGATGGCGCGAATAAGACCGTCTTTTGCCCCAAGGGTACGCAACACGGCGATGTCGCCGCTCTTGTCCTTAACCGCCATTACCAGCGTCGAGACGATATTAAAGCACGCCACGCCAATCACCAGCACCATCGCCAGATACATGATCGCACGGATCATCTGGATATCACGGTACATATATCCGTAAGTGCCGATCCAGCTTTTGATGTAGACATAGTTATTGGTCACGCTGCCGGCATCACGCACCAGTTTGTTGGCGTTAAAGACGTCGTTCACCTTAATGGCAATGCCCGTCACGCTGTCGCCCATGTCGAGATACTGGCGTGCATCCTCCATCGGCACCATCGCAAAGCTATGGTCAAGCTGGCCGCTCAGCTGAAGAATACCGGTAACGTGCAGGCGCACGCGTTTTGGCTGCTGCAGTTTGTGATCGGCGCTGGCGTTCGGGATCATGATTGACACCCAGTCGCCCTGCTTCACCTTCAGGGCATCGGCAACGCCTTTACCCATAATGATCTGCTGCTCGCCGGCCTTAAAATTCGCCCACGCGCCGTTCTGTACATATTTCGGCAGCGCGCTGAGCCGCTCCTCCTGGGCCGGGTTGACCCCTTTTACCTGGATGGCGCGCAGGTTAACCCCGCTCTCCACCAGCCCGGTAAAGTTAATGTAGGGTGCAGCCGCGGCAATGCCCGGCACTTTTTCCACTTTGGTGAGTGCATCGCTCCAGTTGGCCCACGGCTGGTTAACCGGCTCGATCTCCCCGTGCGGCACCACCGCCAGAATGCGGTTATTCAGCTCGCGCTCAAAGCCGTTCATGGCGCTTAAGCCGACAATCAGGACCGCCACGCCCAGCGCAATACCGATGGTGGAGATCACGGAGATCAGCGACACCATGCCGCCGCGTCGGCGACCGCGGCTAAAACGTAACCCGATGAGTAACGATAACGGTGACGCCATTACTCTGCTCCCATCAGGGTCAGTTCCGCGTTCAGATGGCCGTCGCGCATCTCAAGCTGGCGACCCATGCGTTTTGCCAGCTGCAGGTCGTGAGTCACCACCAGAAACGCGGTTCCCTGCGAGGCGTTCAGCTCGCCGAGAAGCTGGAAGATACTGTCCGCATTGCGCGCGTCCAGGTTACCGGTCGGTTCATCCGCCAGCACCAGGCGCGGATTATTGACCAGCGCGCGGGCAATCGCCACGCGCTGGCGCTCGCCGCCGGACAGCTCCGACGGGCGGTGATTTCCCCGGTGGCCCAGTCCTACCGCTTTCAGCATATCGCTGGCGCGGGCGTTAATTTCTGCCGGTTTCTTTTTACCAATCAGCAGCGGCATCGCCACGTTTTCCAGCGCCGTGAAGTCCGGCAGCAGGTGATGGAACTGGTAGATAAAGCCCAGCTCGCGGTTACGCAGCTCGGCCTTCGCCGCAGAGGACATTTTGCTCATCGGCTGACCGGAGAAGATCACGTCGCCGTTGGTTGGCGTGTCCAGCCCGCCCAGCAGGTGCAGCAGAGTACTTTTGCCCGAGCCGGAGCTGCCGACAATCGCCATCATCTCGCCCTCGCCCACGCTGAAGCTCACATTGTGCAGCACGTCAGTCTGCACAGTGCCTTCCTGATAGCGTTTGGACAGGTTGTCGCATTGCAACAGGATCTTATTCATAACGTAAAGCCTCAGCGGGTTGAGTGGCGGCAGCGCGCCAGGAAGGATAAAGCGTAGAAAGCAGCGCAATGGCCATCGCGGCCAGCGCAATTCCGACCACCTGCAGCGGCTCGATAGCCACTGGCAGCGCCGCGCCGTCAAGGAGAGCGCCGATGATCGGCATTAAATTATTAAGCTGGCTGGCAAGCAGTGCGCCGAGCACGGCGCCCAACAGCGCGCCGATAATGCCTGCACTGGCCCCCTGCACCATAAAGACCGCCATGATCTGGCGCGGCGTCAAACCCTGGGTTTGCAGGATGGCGACTTCGCCCTGCTTCTCCATCACCATCAGGCCCAGCGAGGTGATGATGTTAAATGCAGCCACGGCGACGATCAGGCTCAGCAGCAGCCCCATCATGTTTTTTTCCATGCGCACGGCCTGGAACAGCTCGCCTTTACGCTCGCGCCAGTCCTGCCATTTGGTGCCGTCCGGCAGTTTTTGCTGGCTGAGGGTATCGACCTTCAGCGGCTGATCGAGCCACAGGCGCCAGCCGGTGATATTTCCCGCCGGGTAACGCATCAGGCGTGACGCATCCTGAATGTTCACCAGCATCTGATAGCCGTCAACTTCGCTGTTGGCGGCAAAAGTACCAATCACGTTAAACAGGCGCTGGCTCGGCAGGCGACCCATTGGCGTAAACTGGCTGGCGGACGGCACCATCACGCGCAGCTGATCGCCGCGGTTGACGCCAAGCTGCCCGGCAAGCTGCTCACCCAGAATCACGTTGTATTTTCCGGCTTCCAGATCGGTTTGCTTCACGTTAACCAGGAACGGCGTCAGCGGGTCTTTTTGCGCCGGGTCAATCCCCAGCATCACGCCGACCGCCACGCTGCGGGCGCTTTGCAGCACCACATCGCCAGTGGTTAAGGGCGCAACGCGCGTGACGCCCTGTAACTTCGCCGCGCTTTCCGGCAGCTGTTGCGGGTTAACGGAACCGTTATTCGATGAGAGAACGGCCTGCGGCATCAGCCCCAGGATGTTGTTTTGCAGCTCGCGCTCAAAGCCATTCATGACGGAAAGCACCGTCACCAGAGCCATCACGCCGAGCGTAATGCCAATAGTCGAAAGCCAGGAGACAAAGCGACCGAAGCGGTCCGCGGCGCGCCCACGCATGTAACGTAAGCCTATGAAGAGTGCGACAGGTTGATACATGAAGTCCGTCTGTTTGCTGATAGCAGACCCACGAGTATATAAGCGAATCCGTTAAGCGTAAATGACTGAAACCGTAAGCTTTGGTAATCATTTTTCCGAAAAATTCAGATAAATCAGGGTACTAATGTCTGAAACCGCGCCTCGCAACCTCCACCTTTTCCGAAAAACCTCCTGATACAGACTGTTACCCATTACATCACGGTTTCGTTTAACAACAATTGCTCGTTCGTCTATGGCAATAAGGTAGTTGCGAACAATGAAGCAAAAAGCATTATGGATAAACCAGATAAAAGGGCTGTGCATCTGTCTGGTGGTGATTTACCACTCGGTTATCACCTTTTATCCTCATCTCAGCGGGCTACAGCATCCGCTCTCCGGTCTCCTCGCCAAATGCTGGGTCTATTTTAACCTCTATCTCGCCCCGTTCCGGATGCCGGTTTTCTTCTTTATCTCCGGCTATCTGATCCGTCGTTATATTGATGAGGTAGACTGGCGCACCAGCCTCGACAAGCGGATCTGGAGCATTGTCTGGGTTCTGGCGCTGTGGGGGATCCTGCAATGGCAGGCGCTGACCCACCTGAACGCCTGGCTGGCGCCCGATCGCGAGCTTGCCACCTCGTCGAACGCGGCCTACGCCGATTCTCTGGCAGGATTTGTGCGGGGCATGCTCACCGCCAGCACCAGCCTGTGGTATCTGTATGCTCTGGTGGTCTACTTCACGCTGTGTAAACTGCTGAGCCGCTGGAAGCTGCCGGTACTCGGACTTCTTGCGCTGGCGAGCATCGCGATCAACTTCCTGCCGCTGCCGTGGTGGGGAATGAACAGCGTGGTACGCAACATGATCTACTACAGCCTGGGGGCGTGGTATGGCGCCGAGCTGATGGCGTGGATGAAAAGCTTCAACCTGCGCCGCACCTGGCTGGCTACTGGCGCTTTCGCGGCCGTCTCCGTGGTGCTGTGGTTTGCTAACGTTCCTCTCCTGCTTTCTCTGCTGTCGATCGTGTTGATCATGAAGCTGTTCTACAGCCTTGAGCAACGTTATGCCGTACATCCCAACAACCTGCTGAACGTGATTGGCTCAAACACCATTGCGATCTATACCACCCACCGCATCTTAATTGAGGCCTTCAGCCTGATCCTGATCGGCGAGATGAATGCCGCTTACTGGCCGGTCTGGGCAGAACTGTGCTTAATACTGGTCTACCCGATTGCCAGCCTGCTTATCTGTACCCTTGCCGGGCTCGGGGTGCGTAAAATTTCCACCGCGCTGTTCGGGGACCTTTTCTTCTCTCCTCCGTCTGCGCGGAGCCTGTCACCTGCCACCCGTTAATGCCCTCTCCGCCCCCGTTTTGGGGGCGTTTAGCCCTGCCGTGCGGTTACAATTTGCTTATGTAAAACGATCGAGGATAATAAAGACATTGCGTATCAGTGATATGCCCCAATACTGTTGGTATATCCATAAGAGACTCTGACATAGCCATGCCTGAACACTATCGTTATTCCTTGCCCGTCAAAGCGGGCGACCAGCGCCAGCTGGGTGAACTCACGGGCGCGGCCTGCGCCACGCTGGTGGCAGAAATCGCTGAGCGGCACCCTGGCCCGGTGGTGCTGGTTGCCCCGGATATGCAAAACGCCCTGCGCCTGCACGATGAAATTCGCCAGTTCACCAATAGCCTGGTGTTCAGCCTGGCCGACTGGGAAACGCTGCCGTATGACAGTTTCTCCCCGCATCAGGAGATCATCTCCTCGCGCCTGTCGACGCTCTATCAACTCCCGACCATGCAGCGCGGCGTGCTGATTGTGCCGGTGAATACCCTGATGCAGCGCGTCTGCCCGCACAGCTATCTGCACGGCCACGCGCTGGTGATGAAAAAAGGCCAGCGCCTGTCTCGCGACACCCTGCGAGACCAGCTTGACGGTGCCGGATATCGCCATGTCGATCAGGTCATGGAGCACGGGGAATATGCCACCCGCGGCGCGCTGCTCGACCTTTACCCGATGGGCAGCGACCAGCCGTATCGTCTGGATTTCTTTGATGATGAAATCGACAGCCTGCGCGTGTTCGATGCCGACACCCAGCGCACGCTGGAAGAGGTGGAATCCATCAATTTACTGCCTGCCCACGAGTTCCCGACGGACAAAACCGCCATCGAGCTGTTCCGCAGCCAGTGGCGCGACAGATTCGACGTAAAGCGCGATGCAGAACATATCTATCAGCAGGTCAGCAAAGGTACGCTCCCGGCCGGAATCGAATACTGGCAGCCGCTGTTCTTCAGCGAGCCGCTGCCCGCCCTGTTCAGCTACTTCCCGGCGAATACGCTGATTGTGAACACCGGCGATATCGACGCCAGCGCCAGCCGCTTTGAAAGCGAAACCCGCGCACGCTTCGAAAACCGGGGCGTTGACCCGATGCGTCCGCTCCTGCCGCCGGAAGCGCTGTGGCTGCGCACCGACGAACTCAACGCCGAGCTGAAGCGCTGGCCGCGCATGCAGCTGAAAACCGATTCGCTTGCCGATAAGGCCGCCAATACCAACCTCGCCTTCCGCACGCTGCCGGAGCTGGCCGTACAGGCGCAGCAGAAATCGCCGCTGGATAATCTGCGCAAGTTCCTGGAATCCTTTACCGGGCCGGTGGTGTTCTCCGTTGAGAGTGAAGGCCGCCGCGAAGCTTTGGGTGAGCTGCTGGGACGCATTAAGGTGGCGCCGAAGCGCATTCTTCGCCTGAGCGAAGCAACCGGAAACGGTCGTTATCTGATGATCGGCGCCGCCGAGCACGGGTTCATCGACACGCTCAACAACCTGGCGCTGATTTGCGAAAGCGACCTGCTGGGCGAGCGCGTCGCGCGCCGCCGTCAGGACAGCCGTCGGACCATCAACCCGGACACGCTGATCCGCAACCTGGCCGAGCTGCATCCAGGCCAGCCGATTGTTCACCTGGAGCACGGCGTTGGCCGCTATCAGGGGATGACCACGCTGGAAGCGGGCGGTATCAAAGGTGAATACCTGATGCTGACCTACGCCAACGACGCCAAACTCTATGTACCGGTCTCGTCGCTGCACCTGATCAGCCGCTATGCGGGCGGCGCGGAGGAAAATGCGCCGCTGCACAAGCTGGGCGGCGACGCCTGGGCGCGTGCACGCCAGAAAGCGGCGGAAAAAGTGCGCGACGTGGCGGCCGAACTGCTGGATATCTACGCCCAGCGCGCGGCCAAAGAGGGCTTCGCCTTTAAGCACGACAAAGAACAGTATCAGCTCTTCTGCGACAGCTTCCCGTTTGAAACCACGCCGGATCAGGCCCAGGCGATCAATGCCGTGCTGAGCGACATGTGCCAGCCGCTGGCAATGGACCGCTTAGTCTGCGGCGACGTCGGCTTCGGCAAAACCGAAGTGGCAATGCGCGCCGCCTTCCTTGCAGTGGAAAACAACAAGCAGGTGGCGGTGCTGGTGCCAACCACCCTGCTCGCTCAGCAGCACTTCGACAACTTCCGCGACCGCTTCGCCAACTGGCCGGTACGCATCGAAATGCTGTCGCGTTTTCGCAGCACCAAAGAGCAGACGCAGATCCTGGAGCAGGCAAGCGAAGGCAAGATCGATATTCTGATCGGGACCCATAAGCTGCTGCAAAGCGACGTGAAGTGGAAAGATTTGGGGCTGCTGATCGTCGACGAAGAGCACCGCTTCGGGGTTCGCCATAAAGAGCGCATCAAAGCGATGCGCGCCGACGTCGATATCCTGACCCTGACCGCGACGCCGATCCCGCGAACCCTGAACATGGCGATGAGCGGCATGCGCGATCTGTCGATTATCGCCACGCCGCCGGCGCGTCGTCTGGCGGTAAAAACCTTTGTCCGCGAGTACGACAATCTGGTGGTGCGTGAGGCCATTCTGCGTGAAGTGCTGCGCGGGGGTCAGGTCTATTACCTGTATAACGACGTGGAAAACATCCAGAAAGCCGCCGACAGGCTGGCGGAACTGGTACCGGAAGCGCGTGTTGCCATCGGTCACGGACAGATGCGCGAACGCGAGCTGGAGCGGGTGATGAACGACTTCCACCACCAGCGCTTTAACGTGCTGGTGTGTACCACCATCATCGAAACCGGGATCGACATTCCAACGGCGAACACGATTATCATCGAACGCGCGGATCACTTCGGCCTGGCCCAGCTTCACCAGCTGCGCGGCCGCGTCGGGCGTTCGCACCATCAGGCCTACGCCTGGCTACTGACGCCGCATCCGAAAGCGATGACCACCGACGCGCAAAAGCGCCTGGAAGCCATCGCCTCGCTGGAAGACCTCGGCGCAGGCTTCGCGCTTGCCACGCACGACCTGGAGATCCGCGGCGCAGGTGAACTGCTGGGTGAGGACCAGAGCGGCTCCATGGAGACCATCGGCTTCTCGCTCTATATGGAACTGCTGGAAAACGCGGTGGACGCCCTGAAGGCCGGGCGCGAGCCGTCTCTGGAAGATTTGACCAGCCAGCAAACCGAGGTCGAGCTGCGAATGCCTTCCCTGCTGCCGGACGATTTCATTCCGGACGTGAATACCCGACTGTCGTTCTACAAGCGCATCGCCAGCGCGAAGACGGAAAACGAGCTGGAAGAAATTAAGGTTGAGCTGATCGACCGCTTCGGCCTGCTGCCAGATGCTGCGCGTAACCTGCTGGATATCGCGCGCCTGCGCCAGCAGGCGCAGAAGCTGGGCATTCGCAAGCTTGAGGGCAACGAAAAAGGCGGCGTCATTGAATTTGCCGAGAAGAACCACGTCAACCCGATGTGGCTGATCGGCCTGCTGCAAAAACAGCCGCAGCACTTCCGTCTTGATGGCCCGACGCGACTGAAATTTACCCAGGAGCTGACGGAGCGCAAAACGCGCATGGACTGGGTGCGTAACTTTATGCGTCAGTTGGAAGAGAACGCTGTCGCGTAACTCGCCCTTCCCCCCGTTAGCGCAGTGCTGGCGGGGGGACAATTTACAAACTCTTTGCACTTCACCCGATCTTCCCGACACACCCATTCGCCATAATTATCTTTAACCCCTTATAAAACAATAACCTTATCATTTATATGGATTATGGTGATGATGACCTCTTCGCGTTTTACCCGCTGGATAACCCTGTTTGCGCTGGCAGCCACCGTCGCGGTTGCGCTTCCTGCTCGGGCAAACACCTGGCCCCTTCCCCCGCCCGGCAGCAAGGTGGTGGGCGAAAACCGTTTTCATGTGGTTGAAAACAATGGTGGCTCACTGGAAGCGATAGCCAAAAAATATAACGTCGGTTTTCTGGCCCTGCTGCAGGCGAACCCCGGCGTCGATCCGTACGTCCCGCGCGCGGGCAGCGTACTGACCATTCCATTACAGACTATCCTGCCGGATGCCCCGCGCGAGGGGATCGTGATCAACCTGGCGGAGTTGCGTTTGTACTATTACCCGCCGGGTAAAAATGAGGTTACCGTCTACCCTATCGGTATTGGTCAACTGGGCGGCGATACGCTGACGCCGACGATGGTCACCACCGTCTCGGATAAACGCGCCAACCCAACCTGGACGCCGACGGCCAACATTCGCGCCCGCTATAAGGCCCAGGGCATCGATCTTCCTGCCGTGGTTCCGGCAGGCCCGGATAACCCGATGGGTCATCACGCGATCCGCCTTGCCGCATATGGCGGTGTGTACCTGCTGCACGGTACGAACGCGGATTTTGGCATCGGCATGCGCGTCAGCTCCGGCTGCATTCGTCTGCGCGATGACGATATCAAAACGCTGTTTAACGTCGTTACGCCGGGAACGAAGGTGAATATTATCAATACGCCGATTAAGGTCTCTGAAGAGCCAGGCGGCGTGCGGCTGGTTGAGATTCACCAGCCGCTATCAAAAAATATCGGCGATGATCCCCAGACATTACCCATTAACCTGAGTGCTACGATGGTGAGCTTCAAAACGAATGCGAATACCGATAGCCTGGTGATGGAGCGCGCGATGGAAGCGCGGTCAGGCATGCCGACCGATGTCACCCGGCATCACAATGTCGTCCAGCAGTCCATGTAAGACGGAAAGTAAAACGCCCTGCTAAGCAGGGCGTTTTTTATTGCAGTGGCATAAATGAGGGTTTATGCCCGGCTTATTTGTAGATGACAGCAGTGCCGTGCAGGGTGTTAGGACCGGTCACAGAGGTGATGCGGTAAGATTTTGCACCCATTGCTTCCGCTTTTTGTGCCAGCTGATCTTCCAGAGAGCCCAGGTTAGTCCCGGCAGATGCAGAGATCGTCCCGACTTTATGCTGATCGGCTGGAGTGGATTGTACCTGTACAGCAGCAAAGCTTGCGAAAGAGAGTGAACTCAGTACAGCAGCAGCGATGAGGGTTTTTACGTTTTTCATAATGTTTACCTTTGGCAGATGAATTTTTTGGTCGTTAGCTATTTAGTTAACGATCGATAGGTAAATCATAAATGTGATCCAGCTCACGCGTCAACACATTTTTATAACGAGCATTAATTAAATTTTAAAATTGTTATTTTTCATACATATATGATTAATTTATTTTTAAGCATTCTGCACTGGTGGTGGGCTGCGTTTATTTTTATAATGGTCATTCAACAAACCAACAGAGGACCAACGGCAAATGACAACCGACGTCACGAGTTGTGTGAAGAAAAGCCGTGGCCGACCAAAAGTGTTTGACAGGGATGCAGCGCTTGATAAGGCCATGACTCTCTTCTGGCAACATGGGTATGAAGCGACCTCGCTTTCCGATCTGGTAGAAGCCACCGGAGCTAAAGCGCCGACGCTTTATGCTGAATTTACCAATAAAGAGGGGCTGTTCAGGGCGGTGCTGGACAGGTACATTTCGCGCTTTGCGGCGAAACACGAAGCCCAGCTATTTTGTGAAGAGAAAAGCGTTGAACAGGCGCTACGGGATTACTTTACCGCCGTTGCCACCTGCTTCACCAGTAAAGAGACGCCCGCGGGCTGCTTTATGATTAACACCTCTGCCACCCTGGCGGCAGCATCAAAAGAGATCGCCAATACGGTGAAATCGCGTCATGCGATGCAGGAGGAGACGCTCAGCGCATTTCTGGCTCAGCGCCAGCAGCGCGGTGAAATTCCCGCACACTGCCAGCCTCAGATGCTGGCGCAATACCTGAGCTGTATTTTACAGGGAATGTCGATCAGCGCCCGTGAAGGGGCGACGCTGGAAAAACTGCAGAACATTTCCGACACCACGCTGCGCCTGTGGCCTGAACTGCTCAAAATCTGACGCAAAAAAAAGCTCCTCAGCCTGAGCGCTTGAGGAGCTAAGTTCAGAGAACATCTTTTTTACGCTTTGTTATTCAGTACCAGCTGGCCGTTTCCATCCAGTGGAATTTGGGTGCCCGGGTCTTTATCCATGCGGATTTTGCCCTGCTGATCGCCAATTTTGTAGGTCACGTCATAGCCCAGCATTTTTTCCGACTTGTCATAGACGGTTTTACAGCGCTGCTGGGTCGTGGTGTAAGTATCGTTATCCTGCATTGCGCCCTGCACCTGGTTACCGGCATAGCCGCCACCCAGCGCGCCGACCACGGTCGCGACATCTTTACCCCGACCACCGCCAAACTGGTGACCAATCACCCCACCCGCTACCGCACCCAGAACAGAGCCGGCAATACGGTTTTCATCCTGTACCGGACGACGGTGGGTTACGGAGACGTTACGGCACTCCTGACGTGGGGTTTTTACGGTTTCTTTAATAGGCGTTGCAGAAACCACCTGCGCATACTGCGGGCCGCGATCTAAAACGTTGAGACTGGCAACAGCAGCCACACCTAACGCAGCTGCGACGCCGATCCCTATACCCGCCAACATTGATTTATTCACGGGACTTCCTCCTTTGTTGCTATTGGTAACAATTCTGCTATGGAGGCGCGGCTTCGCCAATAAGACAAAGGATCAAAAAGTGGAGATCGGGGAGAGATATATCGCGTTTAGGAGAACTCTTAGGCACCTAATCCACGACGAGCAGCATGATATGCTAAAAAATCCCTCCGGAGGGCCCGGAGGGAGTGAAAGATTAGTGCAGCTTCAGACGTGGACGAATGACGCGGTTGATTCTGCCCACCAGCATCATCAGGCCCGTTTTAAAGTAGCCGTGCAGCGCGATCTGGTGCATACGGTACAGGGAGATATACACGAAGCGTGCAATGCGCCCTTCCACCATCATCGAGCCACGCATCAGGTTACCCATCAGGCTACCGACGGTAGAGAAGTTTGACAGCGATACCAGAGAACCGTGGTCTTTATAGACATACGCCTTCATTGGCTTGCCTTTGTACTGCGCCAGGATGTTGTGCAGCACCAGGCTTGCCATCTGGTGCGCGGCCTGAGCGCGCGGCGGCACGAAGCCCCCTTCAGGACGCGCGCAGGAGGCACAGTCACCAATAGCGAAGATTTCAGGGTCGCGCGTGGTTTGCAGCGTCGGCTCGGTGACCAGCTGGTTAATGCGGTTCGTCTCCAGACCACCGATATCTTTCATAAAGTCAGGCGCTTTGATACCTGCCGCCCAGACCATCAGATCCGCTTTGATGTACTCGCCGTCTTTGGTGTGCAGTCCACCTTCGTCAGCGCTGGTCACCATGGTCTGCGTCAGGACGCGCACGCCCAGTTTCGTCAGTTCATTGTGCGCTGCGCCGGAAATGCGCGGAGGCAGCGCAGGCAGAATACGCTCACCCGCTTCAACCAGCGTCACGTTCAGCGCTTCGTTAGTTAACCCTTTGTAACCGTAGCTGTGCAGCTGTTTAACCGCATTGTGCAGCTCTGCGGACAGCTCAACGCCTGTCGCGCCGCCGCCGACAATGGCAATGTTAACCTTGCCATTCGCACCCAGATTGCTGGTGTACTTCAGGAACAGGTTCAGCATTTCCTGATGGAAACGACGCGCCTGGTGCGGGTTATCGAGGAAGATACAGTGCTCTTTAACGCCCGGCGTGTTGAAGTCGTTGGAGGTACTGCCGAGCGCCATCACCAGCGTGTCATACGCCAGCTTGCGCTCGGGGACCAGCAGCTCGCCTTTTTCATCACGCAGCTCGGCCAGGGTAATGGTTTTGCTCTCACGGTTGATGTCAACCACCGAGCCCAGCTGGAACTGGAAATGATGGTTGCGCGCGTGCGCCAGATAGCTCAGCGCGTCCACGCCCTCATCCAGTGAGCCGGTCGCCACTTCGTGCAGCAGCGGTTTCCACAGATGGCTGTGGTTACGATCCACCAGCGTGATTTTGGCTTTTTTACCGCGCCCCAGCTTCTTGCCTAACTGTGTGGCCAGCTCCAGCCCGCCAGCACCACCGCCTACAATCACTATCTTTTTCAATGGCGTAGTCAACGTGACCCCCTCAAATTATTAACCAATTGTTAATTAAAAGTTATGAAAATAACCCTTAATTAACAACAGGTTACAGCACTGAAACCATTCAGGTGCATTGAGAATAACACGTCAGGCGCATTGGTCATACCAAAATTGATATGCATCAAGTTTTGATGGCTTAAAAGTAGACAATTCTGGACAAAAAGAAACCCGGTGCGCGTTCGCGACCGGGTTTCTGAAGTGGCAGGCTGTGGTTTAGCCCAGCGTTTTAAAGGCTTTGATGCGCTGGAGGTGCGGGGAGATGTTCTTGAACTTGTGGGTCTGCTCTTCGTCCCAGACGATCTCGTAATAGTGATGCAGCAGCTCTGCGGCCCGATGGCTATTCAGTGCTTCATCATTACGCGAGAGGATCACCAGACAGCGATCGCGGTTTTTCTCACGGAAGTTGCTCACGCACTTGGTCGCAATATCGACATACTCTTCCGGGCGGTCAATTTTGCCTTCCATGTTCTCATTCGGGAAAAGGTTAGGATTGAAGACCACCTGGCGGATGTCGCACAGGAAGCCAATCCGCTCCGCCCAATAGCCGCCCAGCCCCACGCCGCAAATCAACGGGCGATCGTCGACGTTAAGCTGCAGCATCTTGTCCACCTCTTTGAGCAGATGCTGCATATCATGCTTCGGATGGCGCGTACTGTAGCTAATCAGCCGTACATCGGGATCGATAAACTGCAGCTGTAGCACCTTCTCATGATTACCAGGACTGTTTGAGTCAAAACCGTGTAAATAGATGATCATTGTCTTCTCACCACGCTACGCCTTCCGGGAGGGTTTACAGGCTGGCTTTATGTGCCTGCCAGCGCTCATTCAGGTCTTCAAGCCGGGCATTGACCGACTTCCAGCGCGCCGAATCCATCAGCTCCTGACGGCTAAATGAACCTTTATGATACAAATGCGTAACACGCTCAGCATTGATCGGTGACAGGTTATCCAACACGCTAACGGCACCTTTACGATTATTGCAGACCAGGATCATATCGCAACCTGCATCCAGCGAGGCCTGACCGCGCTCAGCATAGCTGCCCATGATTGCCGCCCCTTCCATCGACAGATCGTCGGAGAAAATGACGCCGTTGAAACCCAGTTCCTGGCGCAGAACGGTTTTCAGCCAGTGCGGGGAGCCGCTGGCAGGACGCGGATCGACATCGCTGTAAATCACGTGTGCTGGCATAATGGCGTCCAGCTTGTTATCGGTGATAAGCGAGCGGAACACCGACATATCTTTGGCGCGAATTTCCGCTTCCGGACGCGGGTCGCGCGGGGTCTCTTTGTGGGAATCCGCCGTCACCGCCCCGTGGCCCGGGAAGTGTTTCCCGGTGGTTTTCATTCCCGCCTCGTGCATCCCGTCGATAAACCGGGTCGCCATTTCCAGCGCAATACGCGGATCTTCATGGTAGGAGCGCTCGCCGATCGCGGCGCTGATATGACCCACGTCCAGCACCGGGGCAAAGCTGATGTCGATATCCATGGCAATCATTTCGCTGGCCATCAGCCAGCCGGCTTCCTGCGCCAGTTTCCCACCCTCTTCCGTGCCGAGCAGCGCGGCGAAAGACTGGGCTGCCGGCAGGCGGGTAAAACCGTCGCGAAAACGCTGCACGCGGCCGCCTTCCTGATCGACGGCCACCACCAGATGATTGCGCGACGCGGCGCGGATCTGGCGCACCAGTTCACGCAGTTGCGCCGGATCGTGATAGTTGCGGGTAAACAGGATCAGGCCGCCCACCAGCGGATGCGCCAGAATTTCACGCTCCTCCGCATCCAGCTCAAACCCTTCTACATCCAACATGACTGGACCCACACTCACCTCTCTTATCCTTTCGTTTGTAACTGGCGCCAGGCATCGTCTGCCAGCGCAATAAATTGTTTATCTCGGGACTGCTGCAAACGCATCTCAAACCAGCCCGCCATCAGCATGATGACCCAAGGCCGCCAGCGTCTCACCTGGCGTGCCAGCGCATCGGCGTTAAAGTGCGCAACGCTGGCATACTCTCTGATGAGTTTCTGCCGCGCGGCTTCACTTTCCGTCCAGACCGCGGCCAGCTCCAGCGCCACATCGCCGTCTCCGGCATATTCCCAGTCGATAAGCCTGGCGCCCTGTGGCGTATGCACGATGTTCCCGGCGTGCACATCCATATGTAACGGCGAGAGCCGAATCGGTTGCGGCTCGCCCGCTTTACGCAGCCGTTTGAGATGCGCAAGCCACACTGGGGTACGTCTTGCTGGAGAGGCTTGTTGCCAGTAGTTTTCCAGCAGTGGAAGTAAGGCGATTCGCCACCCCAGACGCTGTTGCTGGTGCAGATGATACAGCATCGCCGCAAGCGCTGGGGTGTCCGGCAGCGCGCTTTTCACCTCCCCCTCCAGATAGTCGACGGCCATCCAGCCCTTGCTGAAAAATCGGGGTTCAGGCACGAGATCCGACGGAAGGCGTTTGAGGGCGCGAAACTGACGGCGAAACTGGAAAGCCGGGGCGAAGGGATCGTGGTTCTGCCGCAAGACCAGACGGTGCGCGCCCCGCGCTATAATGCAACTCGCGCCGCTAAGCCCGGAGTGGGCCTGCGGCGCGATAAGGCGGTACTGTGGAAAATAACGCGTCAGAATCTCTTCACGCGTGGTGTCATTGTTGCGTAACCGCACCTTTACCTGACCAGATAATTTCGCCTGTCTGAACCAGCATCAGCTGCATCTGCAGGGCTGGGGTATTCACGTTACCGGTCGCATTAGAGTACAGCACATACTGGGCACCAACGTTGCGGGCAATGCCAATCGCCTTGCTGCGGGTGCCGAGGCTATCCTGCGGAGACAGGCCCAGCTGCTGTTTGGCTAATGCGAGCTGCTGAGCAGAGACCAGCGTAAACTTACCGTTGTTTGCCAGTGCATTGCGCAGCGTTTCTGTCGCTTCGCCCGCATTCAGCGAACCGTTGGTACGGTTGTTCACGCTATCGACCAGCAGCACGCTGCCTGCCGTCACGCCCTGAGCCTGCAGCATTTTACCGACCATCGGCTGCATCGCACCGTTCCAGTCGTAATGGCGCACGCGCGGCGCAGGTTGTGACGTCTGGTCCTGATGTTCAATCGGGCCAGGCTGTGACGGAATAGACGGTACAGACGGCACGGTTGGCTGGGTCTGCGTTGGCGGTGTCGGCTGCTCGGTACCCGGCTTTACCTCTTCCACAGGTGCTGGCTGTTCTGTACGGGTCACACACCCTGCGAGGAACAGCGCGAATGCGGTCACGAGCGCATAACGGCTCATATTTTTAATCAAGGTTCACCCCTTAGAGATAAAGATAAAGTCTCACCTTATGCGCACCCAGATAGCTGGCGCTGTCATAGAGCGTTACCGACGACCTTGCCGGAAGAGTGACGCTGCGCGGCGCCTCCAGCGGGTGCATCTCAAGACCTCTTACGTCATACCAGAAAGAACGGTAGTGGACCGTCACCGGTTCATTTCTTTCGTTATAGAGCGTAGAGGAGGCAGAAGATTTAATTTCACTGATGGTCATTGCGGGCTGTTGCGCCGTGATGCCCGCAGCCAGCACGGAGGATTCCATCACCAGCGTCTGTTCATCGCTGACGGGGATCGCCGGACGCGTGCTGCACCCCACAACCATCATCGTCATTACCAGCGCTGCAATACGCCCTTTAAACATTTTACAGACCTTTGTGAGCCAGCATCGGTCCCAGCGGACGTCCACCCAGCAGATGCATGTGAATATGATAAACTTCCTGGCCGCCATGACGATTACAGTTCATGATCAGACGATAACCGTCTTCCGCTATGCCTTCCTGCTCGGCAATTTTCGCCGCCACCGTCAGCATACGACCTAACGCCACTTCGTGCTCGGTTTTTACGTCGTTTACGGTCGGAATCAGAATATTAGGAATGATAAGGATGTGTGTCGGTGCCTGAGGGGAAATGTCCCGGAAAGCCGTTACCAGTTCATCCTGATAGACGATATCCGACGGGATTTCGCGGCGAATAATTTTACTGAAAATCGTTTCTTCAGCCATGACCTTTTCCTTTTTTGTTAGGTGCGTCCGCTGTTAACACACTCTCTGGAGGACTGTGTGACACAATTCAAGAGTATGAGCGAGTTTCTCCTGTCCTTTCAACCTTCTCCCCCGAATTCTTTGCTGAATATTCATCAGCTGACTGAAGAGTGACCGCTCGCGTGCCTTAACGGGCTGAAACATTATTTCAGTTTCGCACGACACATCTGTTTACAGCATTAATGGCAATGCGTATATTTCGCATTTGCATTTTCATGCGCATTTTTAACATAGAAAACGACGTCAGACCGTATTTGTGGGACTGACGCAAACACTCTTCACCGTTCATAAGGGTTTGATAATGTCTTTCATTGATCACACCAGGGATGGGCAACGTCAGCCTGTCGCAACGCCTTCGTTGCTGGCAGCCTGTATTGCTATGGCATTGACGCCAGCCGCCGCTTTCGCTGCATCAGCAACCGAAGACACCGTCGTCGTGGATGGAGGTTTTGACAATACGCAGGATCCTTCCGCAAGTCAGGACCGGGATTACAGCGTAAAAACCACCACCACCGGCACAAAGCTGTTGCTGGTTCCCCGTGATATCCCACAGTCCGTTAGCGTCATTAGCCAACAGCGCATGGCGGATCAGAACCTGCAGTCTATCGGCCAGGTGTTAACCAACACGACTGGCGTAACAGCGCAGGTGCAGGACAGCGATCGTACCGTATTTTACTCGCGCGGATTTTTCGTCAGTAACTACGCCTTTGACGACCTGCCCACCTCCATCAGCGAAGTGTGGAACTTCGGCGACACCGCCGCCGATACCGCGATTTACGACCGTATCGAAGTGGTTCGCGGCGCGACCGGGCTGATGTCCGGCACCGGTAACCCGGCGGCGTACGTCAATATGGTGCGTAAGCATGCGGACAGCAATGAGTTCAAAGGCAATGTCTCGGCCAGCTACGGCAGCTGGGACAAACAGCGCTACGTGCTGGATCTCCAGGCACCGCTGGTAGAGTCCGGGAAGGTACGGGGACGCCTGATTACGGGCTATCAGGACAACGACAGCTTCGTGGATAACTACCACTACCGGAACAAGTTCCTCTACGGCGTGGTGGATGCGGACGTCACCGACAGCACCACCCTCTCTGTAGGGTATGAATATCAGGAAAGCCACACCGCCGATCCAACCTGGGGCGGATTGCCGACCTGGTACAGCGACGGGAGTAAAACCGACTATAATCGCAGCCAGACCGTTGCGCCTGACTGGGCCTACTCGGACAAGGATAGCACCCGCATCTTTGCTAACCTGACCCAGCGTTTCGACAACGGCTGGGAAGCGCACGTCAACGGCATGCACGCGGAGACCAACTTCGACAGCAAGCTGATGTATATGTCCGGCTATCCGGAAAAAGAGACCGGGGCGGGCATGGTTGGCTACGGCGGCTGGAACAGAGGTGAACGCAAACAGGATGCGGTTGATGCCTTCCTGCGCGGCGGCTTCGATCTTTTCGGCCGCCAGCATGAGATGATGTTTGGCGGCAGCTTCAGCCGACAGCGCAACCACTATGACAACAGAATGCCGGATGCGCTGTACGGCATGGTGGACGTGGGGAATTTCAAAAACTGGAACGGAAATATCGCCGATCCGCAGTGGACCCCGTGGAAGCTCTACAGCCAGGATGACATTCGCCAGTCCTCAGCGTACACCTCCGCCCGCTTCTCGCTGGCCGACCCGCTGCACCTGATCCTCGGGGCGCGCTACACCAACTACAACATTCGCTATAACCCGGCGGGCTCTCCTGACACCCGTCTGGAAAGCACTGAAGATGACGTAACGCCTTACGCGGGTCTGGTCTACGATATCAACGAAGACTGGTCGACCTACGTCAGCTATACCTCCATCTTCCAGCCGCAGGACAAGCGCGACGCCAGCGGACGTTATCTCGATCCAACCACGGGCAAAAGCTACGAAGCCGGTGTTAAAGCAGACTGGTTTAATACCCGTCTGACCACCTCGCTGGCGATTTTCCGCATCGAGCAGGATAACGTGGCGAGCAACACCTATACCTACATGCCGAGCGGTGAGTCGATTTATGAATCGCTGGACGGCGTGGTCAGCAAAGGGATTGAGTTCGAGCTAAACGGCGCCCTGACCGATAACTGGCAGCTGACGTTCGGCGCGACCCGCTACATTGCGGAAGATAAGAACGGCAGCGCTGTCAGTTCCGATCAGCCGCGCACGACAATGAAGCTGTTTACCCGTTATCAACTGCCAATGCTGCCGGCGCTGACGGTGGGCGGTGGCGTAAACTGGCAGAACAAAGTGTGGACGGATGTGGACGGTGGCCCGGCGGGACAATCCCGCGCAGAGCAAGGCAGCTACGGACTGGTTAATCTGTTCAGCCGCTATCAGGTCACCAAAGATTTTGCTATTCAGGCGAACGTCAACAACCTGTTCGACAAAGAGTATTACGATTACGTCGGCTCTTACGTGGTTTATGGCGCACCGCTGAACGTCTCGGTGAGCGCGAGCTACGACTTCTGAGTGTTGGCACAACAAACCACAGCAATAAAAAAGGCAGCCATTCGGCTGCCTTAGTCTCCCCAGGTCACAGCTTAGCTGTTGCGGATGTACTCATCCATTTCGGTTTTCAGGTTATCGGATTTAGTACCGAAGATAGCCTGAACGCCCGAACCTGCAACAACCACGCCCGCTGCACCCAGTTTTTTCAGACCCGGCTGGTCCACTTTCGCAACGTCGGCAACGCTCACACGCAGACGAGTGATGCACGCGTCCAGGTTAGTGATGTTCTCTTTACCGCCGAACGCAGCAACCAGTGCCGGAGCCATTTCGCTGGTCGCGCCTGCTTTGCTGTCTTCAGTTGCATCTTCACGACCCGGAGTTTTCAGGTCCAGTGCTTTGATCAACACGCGGAAGATGGTGTAGTAAACAACGGCGTAGCACGCACCCACGATTGGGAACAGCCACAGCTTGCTGCTGTTACCGGACAGAACGATAAAGTCGATCAGGCCGTGAGAGAAGGACGTACCGTCACGCATACCCAGCAGGATACAGATTGGGAACGCCAGGCCAGCCAGTACAGCGTGGATGATGTACAGGATTGGCGCAACGAACATGAAGGAGAACTCGATCGGCTCGGTGATACCGGTCAGGAACGAGGTCAGCGCTGCGGAGATCATGATACCGCCCACTTTTGCACGGTTTTCTGGCTTAGCAGAGTGCCAGATTGCAATCGCAGCAGCCGGCAGGCCGTACATTTTGAACAGGAAGCCACCAGACAGTTTACCTGCAGTTGGGTCACCCGCCATGTAACGTGGGATATCGCCGTGGAACACCTGACCTGCTGCGTTGGTGAATTCACCAATCTGCATCTGGAATGGAACGTTCCAGATGTGGTGCAGACCGAATGGCACCAGGCAACGCTCGATGAAGCCGTAGATACCAAACGCCACAACCGGGTTCTGGTAAGCAGCCCACTGAGAGAAGGTCTGGATAGCGGAACCGATCGGTGGCCAGATGAAGGACAGGATCACGCCAGTGAAAATCGCTGCCAGACCAGAGATGATCGGAACGAAACGCTTGCCCGCGAAGAAGCCCAGATACTCAGGCAGCTTGATGCGATAGAAGCGGTTGAACATATACGCTGCAATCGCACCGGAGATGATACCGCCCAGAACACCGGTATCTGCCAGGTGTTTCGCGGCAATCTCTTCTGCCGGTAAATGCAGAACCAGCGGCGCAACCACAGCCATGGTTTTCACCATGATGCCGTAAGCAACCACTGCAGCCAGCGCAGAAACGCCGTCGTTATTGGTGAAGCCCAGCGCCACACCGATAGCGAAGATCAGAGGCATGTTAGCAAAGACGGAACCGCCTGCTTCAGCCATCACATGGGAAACTACGGCTGGCAGCCAGCTGAAGTTAGCAGAACCGACACCCAGCAGGATACCTGCGATAGGCAGTACGGATACTGGCAGCATCAGCGATTTACCGACCTTTTGCAGGTTAGCAAATGCATTCTTAAACATAATTGAGAGTGCTCCTGAGTATTTGTGCTTTTTTTACGCTTTCACGCATTGGCCCGGGGGGAGTACCGTGCCGTGGACAGGACATCTAAGCGCCCTTTATTTATTACACAGAGTAAAATAATTCCCTCTGAGTTTGTTTGACGGCTATCACGTTTCAGCTTAAGACGGTCGAAAAACTTTCAGTAATTTACAAAAAGCATGTCTGGATGTTTCTAAGAACACCGTCACCGCCCCAAATGAGGCGGTGAACTTTACTCGTTTTATTTATTAATTACGAGCCTAAAAAAAACAGGCTTATCAGACGGATTGCAGGCGGGCGGGGTCGATATGGAACAGCGTAGAGAAGTTTTGCGTCGTGACGCGGGCCAGCTCTTCGATACTGACGCCTTTAAGCACGGCCATGTACTCTGCGACGTCTCGCGTCATGGCCGGCTGGTTCTCTTTACCGCGATGTGGTACCGGCGCCAGATACGGAGAGTCTGTTTCCACCAGAATGCGATCGAGCGGGACGTAGCGCGCAGCATCACGGAGCTGCTCAGCGTTACGGAACGTCACGATCCCGGAAAACGAAATATAAAACCCCAAATCAAGCAGTTTACCCGCCGTTTCTCTGTCTTCTGTGAAACAGTGTAGTACGCCACCGCAATCCGTCACGTTTTCTTCCCGGAGGATCGCCAGCGTATCGGCGCGCGCATCGCGCGTATGTACGATGACAGGTTTATTCAGTTCGCGGCCGATGCGGATATGGTTGCGGAAAGACGCCTGCTGGCGCGCTTTCGTTTCCGGCGTATAAAAATAGTCCAGCCCGGTTTCACCCATCGCCACTACGTCCGCTTCTGCTGCCAGTCGGCGCAGCTCTTCTACGTCATACTCTTCATCCTGGTTCAGCGGATGAACGCCGCAGGAGAACACCACGTTATCGCGAACGCCCACCAGCTCACGCATTGAGCGATACCCTGGCAGCGTCGTCGCCACCGCAAGACAAAATTTCACATCGCGGGCAGCGGCTTTTGCCAGCACGTCATCCACGTCGTTGTGCAGGGATTGATAATCCAGGCCATCAAGATGGCAGTGTGAGTCGACTAAAAACATAATGTCTCTCTCAGAGATGGGAAACAGGCGGCGTAACGCCCGGTTGCAGGTAGTGTTCAATAAGCAGTAACTGGTCGGTCAGCAAAAGCTCGCGATTAAGACCCGTCACGGTTAAAAGCTGTTCGCGGCTCTCGCAAACATCATGAAGGATAGCGTGCAGAGACGCGCCTGTAAGGCGGCTTGCCAGCATGTTCACCAGGGGCCACGCGTCCGGGTTAGTCAGCAGCGTAGCCCCTTGCTGGATTTTTAGCGCATCGAGCAATAAGGAGGCCAGCCAGTGCAGACGCTCGACGGCCCGATCGCTATTCAGCGCAGGCAGTAAACTCAGCCAGTCCTGGTTGTTAAGTGAAGCCTCAACGGCCCGGCAAAGCGCTTCTCGCTGCGACCAGACATCAGGCTGTAGTAATGCCAGCGCCGCCGCGGGGGCGCCGCTGCTGAGGCGCAGCGCAGACAACGCACTCTCCTGTGACGTTGTCACCTCTCGCTCAAGCCAGCTTAACGCCCACGATTCCTGAGGCACCACCAGATGATGGAGACGACAACGGCTGCGCAGCGTCGCCAGTAAACGTCCCGGGTCCCGGCAGGAAAGGAAAAACCACGTCTTTTCCGGCGGCTCTTCCAGGGTTTTAAGCAGCGCGTTCGCCGCCGCCTCGGTAAGCAACGCAGCGTCGTTGAGCCAGACCACTTTTGCCCCGCCCAGACGCGCATGTTCGTACAGTTTCTCGCTGACTTCACGCACGGCATCAATGCCAAGCGCGCTTTTGCCCTTCTCAGGCTCAAGCGTGTAATAGTCAGGATGCGTGCCAGCCTGCATCAGCTGGCAGCCGCGGCATTTACCGCAGCTTTTATGCCCTTCCGGCTGCTGGCACATCAGAAAACGAGTGATGGCGTAGATCAACGCATCATCCCCCATTCCCGGCAACGCCTGAATCAGTAACGCATGATGCCCCCGACCGGCCTGATAGCTGGCGATCAGCTGTTCAAAGTGCGGGCGCAACCATGGATACCATTTCATGCCTGCTGCTCCTGTAGCCACTGCGTAACGGTCTGTTGAATATCGCGCGTGACGTCGTCCAGAGATTGCGTGGCGTCAATGGTACGAATTGCGCTGTCCCGCGCGGCCAGCTCAAGATAGCGCGCGCGCGTGCGGTTAAAGAAATCGAAAGACTCTTGCTCAATGCGGTCCAGTTCGCCGCGCGCGCGGGCGCGCCTGAGGCCCACTTCCGGGGTCACATCCAGGTAGAGGGTCAGGTCCGGGCGAAAATCCCCCAGTACGGCATCGCGAAGGGTTGCCAGCATCGTCTGGTCAATACCGCGTCCGCCGCCCTGATAGGCCTGAGTCGACAGATCGTGACGGTCACCGATCACCCACTTGCCGTCGGCCAGCGCAGGTTTAATCACGGTCTCAACCAGCTGGACGCGCGCCGCATAGAACATCAGCACTTCGGCTTTGTCAGTAATAACCTCGTCGCCAACGGATTTAATATCCAGCACCAGACTGCGCAGTTTCTCCGCCAGCTGAGTACCGCCCGGCTCGCGGGTAAAGACCATGTCAGCGACGCCAAGCGATTTCAGCGTATCCACTACCACGTTACGGGCGGTGGTTTTACCCGCCCCTTCGAGTCCCTCAATGACAATGTATTTACTGCGCATTTTTTTCCTTAAGTGCCTTCAGATAGTCCTGAACAGAGTGATTATGGCTGGCAAGGTTGGTGTTAAAGGTATGCCCCCCTTTTCCATCAGCCACAAAATAGAGGTACGGTGTTTTGGCCGGGTGCGCGGCGGCTTTGAGCGAAGCCTCGCTCGGCGTGGCTATCGGGCCCGGCGGCAAGCCGTTAATCACGTAGGTATTATACGCCGTTGGCGTCTCCAGATCTTTTCTGGAGATCTTACCGGCATAGCTCTCGCCCATGCCGTAGATAACGGTCGGGTCGGTTTGCAGACGCATGCCGATGCGCAGACGGTTGATAAATACCGACGCGACCCGGTCGCGCTCGGCCGCCACGGCCGTCTCTTTCTCAATGATCGAGGCCATTGTCACAAACTGGTTTTGATCTTGATAAGGCAGACCGTCCATGCGCCCTTCCCAGGCGGAATCAACTGCCTCGACCATCTTTTTGTGTGCCCGTTTAAGAATCGCCACATCGGTCGTGCCCGCCGTATACATCCAGGTGTCTGGCCAGAACCAGCCTTCCACCCACTCAGGATGTTCAAATTTCAGCACTTCGGCGACCGTCTCATAGCGATCGTCTTTGAGCGTGTGCTTGATGTAAGGCGCATCACGCAGCTGCTTAAGGTAATCGCTTAAGCGCATCCCTTCAACAAAGCGCAGCGGGAACTGTGCCTCTTTACCGCTTTCCAGCAGCTGCAGCATCTCTCTGACGGTCATGCCGGGCGTAAAGCGATAGGTACCAGCCTTGAAGTGAGACAGTTCAGGCTCGATACGCAATAACCACTGGAACACGCGTGGACGGTTGATGATTTTATCCCCGTAAAGCTGCTCGCCCAGCGCCATCCGCCCGGTACCGGCTTTCAGGGTAAAAATCGTCTCGTCTTTAATCAGGATTTTACTGTCCGCCAGCTGGCGAACCTTCCATACTCCCGCTCCGCCGGCAATACCCAGCGCAACGATCAGGAGAAGGACAAAGCGCAACATTTTCTTCATGACTTTTTGATTTGCTCACATATCGGGGCTAAAAACGTAAAGAGCTCTCGCGAAGACCAGCGCTGTTGACCATACGCCCGAACGGGTATAACAGGCATCAGCGCATTGCAGATCACAACTTCATCGGCGGACAGCAGCGCCTCTTCCTTCGCGTTTACTTCGACAACGCGAAAGCCTGCATGTGCCAGCTGTTGCAAACAAAACTGGCGCATGATGCCGTTAACCCCAGCCTGCTCCAGCGAAGGGGTGAAGACCTCACGGCCCTTCCGCCAGAGTAAATTAGCCGCACAGCATTCCGTAATGAACCCTTCGCTGTCAAGGACTAGCGCCTCATCGGCGTCCGTCTGTTCAAGATGAGTACGAATAAGCACCTGTTCAAGGCGGTTAAGATGTTTTATTCCGGCGAGCATAGGGTTTCGCCCCAGCCGTACCGGGCTCAGCGTCAGCGTTACCCCCTCCTCACGCCAGCGCGCATAGTGAGCAGGATACGCTGACACGGAAAGAATACGCGTGGGATGCTGACAGGCGGAACCGCTGTACCCTCGCCCGCCGCTGCCGCGGCTAAGAATAACTTTTAAAACGCCGTTTGTATTACCTGACGCCAGCCGGCGCATCTCGCGCTCGAGAATGTCCCACTGCATGAAGGGAATCAGCAATTTCTCGCAGGCTTTTTGTAAACGACGGATATGGGCGTCAAGCAGGCTCACCTCACCGTCAAGAATACGCGCAGTGGTGAAACAGCCATCGCCAAACTGGATTGCCCTGTCGCTTGCCGGCAGCGTTTCTTGCTCAAGGCCATTAATTAAAAACATGGTGGCTCCTTATGCGTGGAGACTCAGTCTGGCAGGATGTTAAAAGCCGGACAAGGGGATTTTCCCTAATAAAAAAGGCCCGCTAAGCGGACCTTTTTTTATAGCTTTCGGGCAGTCAGGCTCAGACCTTTTTGAAGATCAGAGAACCATTCGTGCCGCCAAAGCCGAAGGAGTTACACAGGGTGTACTCCATACCGCTAACCTGACGCGCTTCGTGCGGAACGAAGTCCAGATCGCAACCTTCATCCGGGTTATCCAGGTTGATGGTTGGCGGCACAGCCTGATCGCGCAGCGCAAGGATAGAGTAGATTGACTCTACTGCACCCGCCGCACCCAGCAGGTGACCGGTCATGGATTTCGTGGAGCTGACCATTACGCGGCTGGCAGCCTCGCCGAAGATAGACTTAACCGCCTGCGCTTCTGCTTTATCGCCTGCAGGCGTAGAAGTGCCGTGGGCGTTAACGTAGCCAATCTGTGCAGGGGTAATACCCGCATCACGGATCGCATTTTCCATCGCCAGCGCAGCACCCGCGCCGTTCTCCGGAGGAGACGTCATGTGATACGCATCGCTGCTCATCCCGAAGCCAACGACTTCAGCATAAATTTTCGCGCCACGTTTTTTCGCATGTTCGTACTCTTCCAGTACGAGCATACCTGCGCCGTCACCCAGCACGAAACCATCGCGGTCTTTATCCCACGGACGGCTCGCCGCCTGAGGGTTATCGTTACGGGTAGAGAGCGCACGCGCTGCGCCGAAACCACCAACACCCAGTGGGGTACTGGCTTTTTCAGCACCGCCCGCAACCATAGCATCTGCATCGCCGTACGCAATGATACGCGCGGCCTGGCCGATGTTATGTACGCCAGACGTACACGCGGTAGCGATAGAGATGCTTGGCCCACGCAGGCCGAACATAATGGTCAGGTGACCTGCCACCATGTTAACAATCGTGGACGGAACGAAGAACGGGCTGATCTTACGCGGTCCGCCATTCATCAGCGATGTATGGTTTTCCTCGATCAGGCCAAGACCACCAATCCCGGAGCCGATAGCGGCGCCGATACGGGTTGCGTTCTCTTCCGTAATCTCAAGGCCAGAATCCTGCATGGCCTGAACGCCAGCGACAATTCCATATTGAATGAAGGCATCCATCTTGCGCTGTTCTTTGCGCGAGATGATCTCTTCACAGTTAAAATCCTTTACTAAGCCAGCAAATTTCGTTGCATAGGCGCTAGTATCGAAATGGTCGATTAGGCTGATGCCGCTCTGACCGGCAAGGAGAGCTTTCCAGGTGGACTCTACGGTATTGCCGACAGGAGACAACATGCCAAGTCCGGTCACAACTACACGACGCTTAGACACGTTTGTCCTCCAGGGAGGGATAAAAAAAGAGATACGTGGGACTAAAAAAGATAAAACTCAGGCGGTCGAATGACCGCCTGGAGATGTTCACTTACGCCTGGTGGCCGTTGATGTAATCAATGGCAGCCTGAACGGTGGTGATTTTCTCAGCTTCTTCGTCCGGAATCTCAGTATCAAACTCTTCTTCCAGAGCCATTACCAGCTCAACGGTGTCAAGAGAATCTGCGCCCAGGTCTTCAACGAAGGAAGCGGAGTTCACAACTTCTTCCTGCTTAACGCCCAGCTGTTCGCCGATAATTTTCTTAACGCGTTCTTCGATAGTGCTCATACTCTTAAATTTCCTATCAAAACTCGCTTTCGCGATGGTTTTCGTAGTGTATAAAATGTTGAAAAATTTGCAACTAAATCCCGGCAGGTCTTACCACGATTTTACGTTATTTTGAGGCCATTTGCCCTAATAACGCAAATATTTTCGATCGTGATTAAACCATGTACATCCCGCCGTTGACGTGGAGGGTCTCACCAGTGATGTAACCCGCTTCGTCAGAGGCTAAAAATGCAACCGCACTGGCGATTTCTTTAGGGTCGCCAAGACGACCCGCCGGAACTGCCGCCAGCGTACCCGCACGCTGATCATCAGTCAGCGCACGCGTCATGTCCGTTTCAATAAAGCCCGGAGCAACAACGTTTACAGTAATCCCGCGGGACGCGACTTCACGCGCCAGCGACTTACTGAAACCGATCAGACCTGCTTTCGCCGCAGCGTAGTTAGCCTGACCAGCATTTCCCATGGTACCAACCACAGAACCAACAGTGATAATACGACCATGACGCTTTTTCATCATAGCGCGCATTACCGCTTTTGACAGACGGAATACAGATGACAGGTTGGTTTCGATAATATCGTTCCACTCATCATCTTTCATTCGCATCAGCAGGTTGTCGCGAGTGATCCCGGCATTATTGACCAGAATATCCACTTCACCAAACTCTGCGCGAATATTTTCCAGAACAGATTCGATAGATGCAGGTTCGGTCACATTCAGTACCAGACCTTTACCGTTCGCACCCAGATACTCGCTGATGGCCTGAGCGCCATTCTCGCTGGTTGCTGTACCAATCACCTTCGCGCCGCGCGCGACCAGTGTTTCAGCAATTGCACGCCCGATACCGCGGCTTGCACCAGTCACCAGGGCAATTTTTCCTTCAAAACTCATGGTATTCCTCTTTTATTGCGAGAGTGCCGCTGACATCGCTTCCGGCTCGTTAATCGCCGAGGCAGTCAGGGTGTCAACAATACGTTTCGTCAGACCGGTGAGGACTTTACCAGGACCGACTTCATAAAGGTGCTCAACGCCCTGAGAGGCCATAAACTCAACGGTTTTGGTCCACTGTACCGGGCTATAGAGCTGGCGAACCAGTGCGTCACGGATAGCCTCAGGCGCGGTTTCGCATTTCACATCGACGTTGTTCACAACGGAAATCGTCGGTGCGTTAAAGGTAATTTTTTCCAGCTCAGCCGCCAGTTTCTCGGCTGCGGGCTTCATCAGTGCGCAGTGCGACGGTACGCTGACCGGCAGCGGCAGTGCGCGTTTGGCGCCCGCGGCTTTACAGGCAGCACCGGCACGTTCAACGGCCTCTTTATGACCAGCAATAACAACCTGGCCCGGCGAGTTGAAGTTAACCGGAGAAACCACCTGCCCTTCAGCAGATTCTTCACACGCTTTTGCAATCGCGGCATCATCCAGACCAATAATGGCAGACATGCCACCTGTTCCTTCTGGCACCGCTTCCTGCATGAATTTACCGCGCAGTTCTACCAGGCGCACCGCGTCAGCAAACGCAATCACACCGGCGCACACCAGCGCAGAGTATTCACCCAGGCTATGGCCCGCGAGCAGCGCTGGCGCTTTACCGCCCTGCTGCTGCCATACGCGCCACAGCGCAACGGACGCAGTCAGCAACGCTGGCTGAGTTTGCCAGGTTTTGTTCAGCTCTTCGGCCGGACCCTGTTGGGTCAGCGCCCACAGATCATAACCCAGCGCATCAGAAGCTTCACGAAAAGTCTCTTCAATGACCGGGTAGTTTGCTGCCATTTCAGACAACATCCCAACGGTTTGAGAACCCTGGCCCGGGAACACAAAAGCAAATTGCGTCATTTTTTATTCCTTATACTAGAAACGAACCAGCGCGGAACCCCAGGTGAACCCGCCACCGAAGGCTTCAAGCAAGACCAGCTGGCCCCGTTTGATTCGTCCGTCGCGTACCGCTTCATCAAATGCGCACGGTACCGACGCCGCAGAGGTGTTGCCGTGACGATCCAGCGTCACCACAACGTTATCCATCGACATACCCAGCTTTTTAGCGGTGGCGCTGATGATACGCAGGTTCGCCTGATGCGGCACCAGCCAATCGAGCGCGGTGCGTTCAAGGTTATTTGCTTCCAGCGTCTCATCGACAATGTGCGCAAGCTCGGTCACCGCCACCTTGAACACCTCGTTACCCGCCATGGTCAGGTAGATGGAGCTGTCCGGATTAACGCGATCGGCGTTAGGCAGCGTTAACAGCTCGCCGTAGCGGCCATCGGCATGCAGATGCGTGGAGATGATACCCGGCTCTTCGGACTGCCCCAGCAGCACCGCACCGGCACCATCACCGAAAATAATGATCGTTCCGCGATCGGTTGGATCGCAGGTACGCGCCAAAACGTCAGCACCGATAACCAGCGCATATTTGACGGAGCCAGATTTAACATACTGATCGGCAATGCTCAGCGCGTAGGTGAAACCTGCGCACGCGGCGGCAACGTCAAACGCCGGGCAGCCTTTAATACCGAGCATGTTCTGCACCTGACACGCCGCGCTTGGGAAAGCATGCGTGGCAGAGGTCGTGGCAACCACGATCAAGCCAATCTCTTCTTTATCGATACCCGCCATTTCGATAGCGCGCTGTGCGGCTTCGTAACCCATGGTGGACACGGTTTCGTCTGGCGCGGCGATACGACGTTCACGGATACCTGTGCGCGTGACAATCCACTCGTCAGACGTATCTACCATTTTTTCCAGATCGGCGTTGGTACGCACTTGTTTTGGCAGGTAGCTGCCGGTACCTAAAATCTTCGTATACATGTACGCTCAGTCACTTTTAGCTAATACAGATTCCAGGCGAGCGGCAATCCGCTGAGGGACTTGTCGCTGCACCGCCTGCACTGCCTGTTCAATGGCGACAGAAAATGCTCGCTGATTGGCGGCGCCATGACTCTTAATCACGATGCCGCGCAATCCTAACAGACAGGCGCCATTATACTGGTCGGGGTTGAGGTGACTGAATCGCCGCGTCAGGCTCTTTTGTAACCAACGCTTCAATAAAATCAACCACCAGGCGCTTTTTTTGCCTTCTCCCTGAGATTTCAGCAGAGAAAGGAACATGCGCACGACCCCTTCCATGGTCTTCAACGTTACGTTTCCGGTGAAGCCATCGCACACCAGAACATCCGTTTTTCCCGTCAGCAACTCATTGGCTTCGAGATAACCAATATAGTTGATGGAGGGAACCTGTTTGAGCATTTCAGCAGCGTCGCGAATGCTGTCCAGGCCTTTGGTCTCTTCTTCACCAATATTCAATAACGCAACGCGGGGATTGTTGATCCCGACCACGTCTTCTGCCAGCACCGACCCCATCACGGCGAACTGAGCCAGCATGGTACTATCACAATCCACGTTAGCGCCCAAATCGAGCACCACCGTTTTCCCCTTCTGCTGATGCGGTAACACCGTCACCAGCGCCGGGCGCTCAATGCCCTCAATCGGCTTGAGCAGTAATTTCGACAGCCCCATCAGCGCGCCGGTATTGCCGGCGCTGACGCAAGCCTGCGCTCGTCCTTCTTTTACCAGCTCCAGCGCCATGCGCATAGAGCTGCCACGGCTATTACGAATCGCCTGTGAGGGGCGTGCATCACTGGCAATAACTGACTGCGCAGGAATAATCTGCAGACGCGAACGTTGTTCAAAGTCAGCTTTTGCAAGTAATGGCGTGATTGTGTCGGGATTGCCGACTAAAAGAAGTGTGAGTTGCGAATTAGAATTCAGTGCCTGCAATGCTGCAGGCACTGTCACGGAAGGGCCAAAATCTCCCCCCATGACATCTAACGCCAGGGTTAGACGTGTCAAGGTATCGTCGCAGCCTGGTTCGGTAACTTCCCCGTTTGCACGGGGAAATCCTCACTAAGCCTAATCACGCTTTCGCGCGATTACTTAGTGATAACCTTGCGGCCGCGGTAGAAACCGTCAGCGGTGATGTGGTGACGCAGGTGTTTCTCACCAGAAGTCTTGTCTACAGACAGGCTGGTAACTGCAGTCAGCGCGTCATGGGAACGACGCATGCCACGTTTGGAACGGGTTGGTTTATTCTGTTGTACGGCCATGGACCTTACTCCTCAATTACTTACGCTTTAAGCTGGCTAATACGGCAAATGGGTTTGGTTTTTGCGCTTCATCAGGCAGTTCCCCAAAGACCATGTCCGCCTCGGACACTTCACAGTGTTCAGAATCATGCACCGGAACGACTGGCAAGGAGAGGATGATTTCATCTTCAACCAGAGCCAGAAGATCGATTTCACCGAATTCGTTAACCTCAATCGGCTCATACGCTTCCGGGAGTGCTTCAGCCTGTTCGTCAGAACGAACCGGACTGAAACAATACGTTGTGTGAACATGCTGTACAAACGGTTTCCCGCAACGCTGACACTCGAGCGTTACCGTTACCTTTGCATCACCGGTTAAAACGGCGAGACGCTGGTTGTCGATAGCGAACGACATGGAGCATTCTACATCACTGTCCACACTGACTACAGATTCGGCAATACGCTCGGCCTGATCGGAAGTATAGATACCTTCGTAATCGAGGCGTTTTTGAGCCGTACGAACCGGATCAAGAGTCAGGGGTAATTTTACCTTTTGCATAGGGCGCGCATATTAACTTTGTAACGTCATAGAGTCAAAGAAAAAGGCAACCAGAGCTGCCTTTTGCCAATTATTCGCACACATTGCGGCCTGTAGTTTAAAATGGCTGGCATCGATACGCTATATCTGGTGATAAAAATATGCCAAATCTCGTCCTTGCTTCCACTTCTCCCTACCGTCGAACGCTGCTGGAAAAGCTCGGGATCCCGTTTGAATGCGCCGCGCCGGACGTTGATGAGACGCCGCAGCCGGGTGAATCACCGCGCCACCTGGTAACGCGTCTCGCTAAGGAGAAAGCGCAATCGCTGGCCGCACGTTATCCTGCACATTTGATTATAGGCTCCGATCAGGTTTGCGTGCTGGACGGCGAAATCACCGGCAAGCCCCATACGGAGGAGAACGCCTGCCGGCAACTTCTGCGTGCGCGGGGCACTATCGTGACCTTTTACACGGGCCTGGCGCTCTATAACTCCGCCTCCGGCCATCTGCAAACCGAATGCGAGCCGTTCGACGTGCACTTCCGCCATCTTAGCGAGCAGGAGATTATGGACTACGTGCGCCGGGAACGTCCGCTGAACTGCGCAGGAAGCTTTAAGAGTGAAGGACTGGGGATTGCGCTGTTCGACAAGCTGGATGGGCGGGATCCGAACACACTGGTGGGATTGCCGCTGATTGCCTTGTGCCAGATGTTACGGCGAGAAGAGTGTAATCCGCTGATCGTGTAAGTTATGCCCAGCGGCGCTTCGCTTGCATGGGCCTACGGGTTTCGTAGGCCGGGTAAGCGCAGCGCCACCCGGCACATAATCAGCCGCGCAGAACCTTCAGGCAGCGTTTCAACTGCTCATCCAGCGGCGCTTCAATACGGATAACTTCCCCGGTATTAGGATGGGTAAACTTCAACGCTGCCGCATGCAGGAACAGACGCGACAGGCCCGTGCCCGCCAGCTGTTTATCAAATTCCCGGTCGCCGTAGCGGTCATCAAACGCAATCGGATGGCCCGCAAACTGGGTATGCACGCGAATCTGATGGGTACGCCCCGTCACCGGGCTGCAGCGCACCAGCGTGGCAAACTCATAGCGCTCTTCAACCTTAAAGCGCGTCTCCGACGGTTTCCCTTCCTGGCTCACGCGCACAATGCGCTCGCCGCTTTGCAGAATGTTCTTCAGCAGCGGGGCCTGCACCACCTTCACGTGGGACTGCCACTGACCTCGCACCAGCGCCAGATAATCTTTCTGCATGCCCTTTTCACGCAGCTGCTCGTGCAGGGAACGCAGCGCTGAACGCTTTTTCGCTACCAGCAGCACGCCTGAGGTATCACGGTCCAGGCGGTGAACCAGTTCGAGGAAACGGGCTTCCGGACGCAGCGCACGTAACCCTTCAATCACGCCGAAGCTCAGACCGCTACCACCGTGGACCGCGGTACCCGATGGCTTATTCAGCACCAGAATATGATCGTCCTCATAAAGGATGACATCGCTCAGGGCCGCGACTTTTTGCAGCTTCGGCGACACCACCTCTTCTTCACGTTCAGCCACGCGAACCGGTGGAATACGCACTTCATCACCGGCTTCGAGCTTATACTCAGGCTTCACGCGTTTTTTATTCACCCGCACCTCGCCCTTACGCAGGATGCGGTAAATCATACTCTTTGGCACGCCCTTCAGTTGGGTGCGCAAGAAGTTATCGATGCGTTGCCCCGCGTAGTCATCCGCGATAGCAACCATTTTTACGGCTGGAGTCTCTGTTTTCATGGTTGGCGATTCTAAATATCGTCAGCCATTAGCGCCACTCATTTTTCTATGCTTATATTTACTTTTATCCGGCCTGCGCCCCGTTTCACGCAATCGATTTGGTGGTTATTAAACCAATCACCACCTTGAGGTGAAGAAACTGTGAGTAACCGGGTGATAATTGGTAAAAGTCATCTTGCTATAACCCGGCGAGCAGTGGAATAATGGGGCTGTTTTCCGCGTTAAATCCGGGTTTTGTAAGGATGTCGACGGAATGACCAATTTTGTCTGACCGATCATCCACGCAGCAATGGCGTAAGACGTATTGATCTTTCAGGCAGTTAGCGGGCTGCGGGTTGCAGTACTTCCCGGTATAAGGATTGTTCTCTGGAGAGTTCTACCCAGGCAATTCCCCTGATAATTGCGCTGTGTTTCCGTATGAAATACAGGCAACCGACACTCTGCGCCTCTTAAGCGAGCGACAACCGTGAGGTTGGCGACGTGAACAGACACGAGGCCATCGGTTCATACCCCGGAAAGCGTCACCTTGCCCGCAGCTTTGTCGTCAATGTAAGAATAACGAGTAAGTTACGATGAAAAGAATGTTAATCAACGCAACTCAGCAAGAAGAGTTGCGTGTCGCCCTTGTGGATGGGCAGCGCCTGTACGATCTGGATATCGAAAGTCCTGGACACGAACAGAAAAAAGCGAACATTTACAAAGGTAAAATCACCCGCATTGAACCAAGCCTTGAAGCTGCATTTGTCGATTACGGTGCTGAGCGTCATGGTTTCCTCCCTCTGAAAGAAATCGCCCGCGAATATTTCCCTGCAAACTACAACGCCCATGGCCGCCCAAACATCAAAGATGTTCTGCGTGAAGGTCAGGAAGTTATCGTTCAGATTGATAAAGAAGAGCGCGGCAACAAGGGTGCCGCACTGACCACCTTTATCAGCCTGGCGGGGAGCTATCTGGTGCTGATGCCAAACAACCCGCGCGCGGGGGGCATCTCTCGCCGTATCGAAGGTGATGACCGTACCGAGCTGAAAGAAGCGCTGGCAAGCCTTGAGCTGCCGGATGGCATGGGGCTTATCGTGCGTACCGCGGGCGTGGGCAAATCTGCCGAAGCGCTGCAGTGGGACCTGAGCTTCCGTCTGAAGCACTGGGAAGCTATCCAGAAAGCCGCAGAAAGCCGCCCTGCTCCGTTCCTGATCCACCAGGAAAGCAACGTTATCGTGCGTGCCTTCCGTGATTACCTGCGTCAGGACATCGGTGAGATTCTGATCGATAACCCGAAAGTGCTTGAGCTGGCTCGCCAGCACATCGCCGCGCTGGGTCGTCCGGATTTCACCAGCAAAATTAAACTGTACACCGGTGAAATCCCGCTGTTCAGCCATTATCAGATCGAATCCCAGATCGAGTCCGCCTTCCAGCGTGAAGTGCGCCTGCCGTCCGGCGGTTCTATCGTTATCGATACCACCGAAGCGCTGACCGCTATCGACATCAACTCCGCGCGTGCAACCCGCGGCGGGGACATCGAAGAGACGGCCTTCAACACCAACCTTGAAGCCGCTGATGAAATCGCCCGCCAGCTCCGCCTGCGCGACCTGGGCGGTCTGATTGTTATCGACTTCATCGACATGACCCCTGTTCGCCACCAGCGCGCGGTTGAAAACCGCCTGCGTGAAGCGGTGCGTCAGGATCGCGCGCGTATCCAGATTAGCCACATCTCGCGCTTCGGCCTGCTGGAGATGTCCCGCCAGCGTCTGAGCCCGTCGCTGGGTGAGTCCAGCCATCACGTCTGCCCGCGCTGCTCCGGCACCGGTACCGTGCGTGATAACGAATCTCTGTCTCTCTCTATCCTGCGTCTGATTGAAGAAGAAGCGCTGAAAGAGAACACCAAAGAGGTTCACGCCATTGTGCCTGTGCCGATTGCCTCCTACCTGCTGAACGAAAAACGTGCAGCGGTCAGCGCAATCGAAGCGCGTCAGGGCGGCGTTCGCTGCATCATCGTGCCAAACGACCAGATGGAAACCCCGCACTATCACGTGCTGCGTGTCCGTAAGGGCGAAGAGACCAGCACCCTCAGCTACCTGCTGCCGAAGCTGCATGAAGAAGAGATGGCGCTGCCTTCCGATGAAGAACCTGCCGAGCGCAAACTGCCAGAGCAGCCTGCGTTAGCGACCTTCATTATGCCTGAAGCACCACCGGAAGCGGCGCTGGAAAAACCTGCAGCCAAACCGGCGGCGCAGAAACCAGAAGCCGCGGCAGTGAAAGCCCAGCCGGCGCAACCGGGTCTGCTGAGCCGCTTCTTCGGCGCGCTGAAGAAGATGTTTGCGGGTGAAGAAGTTCAGCCAGAGCAGCCGAAAGAAGAACCTAAAGCAGCCAAACCTGAACGTCAGCAGGACCGTCGCAAGCGTCAGAACAACCGCCGCGATCGTAACGACCGCAGCGACCGTAACGAGCGTCGTGACAGCCGTTCAGACAATAACGAAGGCCGTGAGCAGCGCGAAGACAACCGTCGCAACCGTCGCGAGAAACAGCAGCAGAATGTTGAAGATCGTGAAATTCGCCAGCAGGCGGGCGATGAGTCCGAGAAGAGCAAACAGCGCGACGAGCAGCAGCCACGCCGCGAACGCAACCGTCGTCGTAACGACGAGAAGCGTCAGGCGCAGCAGGAAGTTAAAAACCTGAACCGCGAAGAACCCGCTGAGCAGCAGGACGGCGAGCAGGAAGAACGTACTCAGGTGATGCCTCGTCGTAAGCAGCGCCAGCTGTCACAGAAAGTGCGCGTTGGTGCGGCTCCGGTAGAAGAAACTACCGTAGTTGCGGCTGAAGCGGCAGAAACCGCAACAGGCACGCAGGTTGCAAAAGTTGACCTGCCAGCCGTCGTGGACAATAACGTTGAGCAGGATGAAAACGGTGAAAACCGTGACAACGCAGGTATGCCGCGTCGCTCCCGCCGTTCTCCGCGTCATCTGCGCGTGAGTGGCCAGCGCCGTCGTCGCTACCGTGACGAGCGTTATCCGACTCAGTCTCCAATGCCGTTGACCGTGGCGTGCGCGTCACCAGAAATGGCATCCGGCAAAGTCTGGATCCGTTATCCGGTCGCTCGCCTGGAGCAGGCTGTTGAAGAGCAGGCTGTGACCGAAGAGGTGATTGCTCCTGTAGCCGTGGTTGAAGATGCTGTGACCGAAGCAGCAACCGTGGTTGAACCTCAGGTTGTTGAAGCGGCAGAACCACACGCAGTGGACGTCGAAACCACCCATCCTGAAGTGATTGCCGCGCCGGTTGATGCCGCACCGCAGATTATCGCCGAAGAAGATGTCGTGGTGGCTGAGGAAGTCGCTGAAGAGGCTGAACCTGTAGCCGCAGTGGAAGAAGCCGCTGAAACCGTCGTAGAAACCACCACTGAAGAAATCGTTCAGGACGTTGAGATTCAGGTTGAACCGGTTGTTGAAGAAGCGAAAGCGCCTGAAGTGGAGCCAGAGCCGGTTAAGGTTGTTGCCGCTCCTGCGCCTGCTCACGTTGCGACAGCGCCGATGACGCGCGCTCCGGCACCAGAGTATGTGCCTGAAGCACCGCGTCACAGCGACTGGGTTCGCCCGGCGTTCAGCTTTGACGGTAAAGGCGCTGCAGGCGGCCACAGTGCAACGCATCAGGCGACTGCACCAGCGACGCGTCCGCAGTCTGTCGAATAACGACGCAGAAAGTAAAAAGCCGACCTTCGGGTCGGCTTTTTTATGGCTGCTGCACGGGCTTTCTCATCCCGGTGACCTCCGGCATGATCTGCCGCATTAGATCCAGAAATCGCCGCAAGCGCGCAGGATAATACCGGGACCAGGGGTAAACCAGATGTACCGGTAACGCCGCCGGCTGCCACTCTGGCAGCAAATGTACCAGCCGACCTTCCCGGATATCATCCTGTACCGTCCAGCTTGATACTACCGCCACGCCAAGACCAGTGAGTGCCGTATTGCGTGCGACATACAGACTGTCGGTGCTCAGGCGTGGGGTAATTATCACGCGCGCGGTGGCGGATGATGCCTCGTGAAAAAGCTCCACATGGCGCTGGTAGAAAGAGCTGATGGCAATCCAGGGAAGCTGCTGCAGATCCTCCGGGGCGTTAACCGTCGGAAAGCGGTCCAGCAATGCCGGAGAAGCCACCACCGAGCGCGGCACTTCGGCCAGCAGCACGGACACGGTCGCCGGGTCGACTTCCATTCCCACCCGAATAGCGCAGTCAAGGTTGTCGCCCAGAAAATCAGCCGACCGATCGTTGAGCATCCACTCAATAGAAAGCTGCGGATAACGCTGTAGAAATTCGGTTAGTGGTTTCAGGAGCTGATCCTGACCAAACGCATGCGGTGCCCGCACCCGCAGCACGCCTACAGGTTCATCTTCCGTCTGCCCCACCTCATCTTCCAGCGCCAGCCAGCTGTCAATTACCCGACGGGCATGCTGATAGCAGCGCTCCCCGTCATCCGTCAGCCGCGTCGTGTGGGTGGTGCGCAACATCAGACGCACGCCCAGCATTGTCTCAAGCGACTGCAGCCGCCGGCTCACCGTGGCCTGGGTGGTGTCCAGCTGCCGTGCCGCCGCAGAAAGGGAACCCGCCTCCACAATGCGGACAAACGTCCGCATCAGCTCTACCCTGTCTATACGCTCAACTCTTTTCATTTACTTTTCATCTATACGTTTAACGTATAAGCGTTTTACCACCGCGCCCGCTACCGCCGCAAGGCGTACTGATGAAAAATAGCCTCACACGATGAATGAGGAACGTCTTATGAACACAACAACCGCCGCCCATGCCGTAAGCCGCTGGGTAATCTTAATGCTGGCGCTCGGTGCAGGCTTCAGCGTGGCATCCATTTATTATGCCCAGCCTCTGCTGCCTCTGATGGGCGCCGACCTTCACCTGAGTATCGAAGGAATGGGCCTGGTCCCGACCCTCACCCAGGCGGGATATGCCTTAGGGATCCTGTTCCTGCTGCCGCTCGGCGATCGCCACGACCGCAGAACGTTAATCCTGATAAAGAGCGCAGCCCTGGCGCTGTTCCTGCTGGGCTGTAGCCTGACCGGACAGATCCACTCCCTGCTGCTGGCAAGCCTGCTCATCGGCATGGCCGCCACCATGGCGCAGGATATTGTCCCGGCTGCGGCAATCCTTGCGCCGGAAGGCAAACAGGGGAAAACCGTGGGTACGGTGATGACCGGTCTGCTGCTGGGCATTTTGCTCTCCCGAACCGTCAGCGGCGTGGTGGGCGAAGCGTTTGGCTGGCGCGTGATGTATCAGCTGGCTGCGGGAAGTATTGCGTTTATCGGCGTGGTGATGTGGGCCGTACTCCCTCGTTTCGCCGTTCACTCCACGCTGAGCTATCCCGCTCTGCTGCGCTCGATGGAACATCTGTGGCGTCGCTATCCCGCTCTGCGCCGTGCCGCGCTGGCCCAGGGTTTTCTGTCGATAGCCTTTAGCGCCTTCTGGTCTACGCTTGCGGTCATGCTGCTGGAACGCTATCACCTCGGGAGTGCCGTCGCAGGTGGTTTTGGTATCGCAGGTGCAGCCGGTGCGTTGGCAGCCCCGCTGGCGGGCGGCCTGGCGGATAAACTGGGTGCCGGGAAAGTCACGCAGCTTGGTGCCGTCCTTGTGACCGTCTCGTTTGCCCTGATGTTCCTGATGCCCGCCCTGGGAGTTCACGGACAGCTGATTCTGATTGCCGTCTCTGCTATCGGGTTCGATCTGGGCCTGCAGTCCAGCCTGGTCGCGCACCAGAATCTGGTTTACAGCCTTGAGCCACAGGCACGGGGTCGTCTGAACGCCCTGCTCTTTACCGTGATCTTCATCGGCATGGCGTTGGGTTCCGCGTTAGGCAGCAATATTTACACGCTGGCTGGCTGGACGGGCGTAGTTGCGCTGGCAACGGTCTGCGGCATCATTGCGCTGGCAATCCGTATGATTGAAAGCGCGCGGGTCGCCTCGGCACCAGCAGAAATGGCATAAAAAAAATGCCCAATCCAGACGGATTGGGCAGTAAAACATGCCCAGTTTCAAGACATGTTCCAAGAGGTCAAGATGTTATTTGTTCAGCTGGAACAGAGACATGCCCTGCATATCGCTAAACGCTTTATAAGAGGCCTGCAGGGCCGCCTGCTGCATGGTGTAAGAGGAAATCGCTTCGTTCCAGTCCACGTCCACCAGGTCGCTCATCTGCTTAGTCTGACCCAGCGCGCGGTCGTCACCCAGGGTATCGAGTTTTTCCAGTTCGTTCAGTTTAGTACCCACATCCGCAACGACCGTCAGGACGTTGTTTTGAGCGTTTTTAATACCGATCTGCGCGTTGGAAATCACCTGACCTTGCGCGGCGGCTGCGGCCGGATCGTTCTCAATCGGCGTTTTCAACGAAGCAATGGCGGAATCAAGGATTTTAAACATGTTGGTATCGCCATACCCACCGCCCGGCAACTCTTGTGCATTGCTGGTAATGCTCTCAAAGATCTGCTGGCCGGTATGACTGATCGCCATGTTTCGCGCCGTATCGACCTGCTGAGTGATCGCCTCAGTACCACCATTGTAGGTGCCGGTTCCGGCATCAAACGGTGCACTCTCGGTTTTGTATCCCGCAAAGATAAAGCGACCATTGCCATCCGTCGTGTTAGCCAGGTTCATCAGCTGGTCGCGGATCCCCTGGATATCGGTCGCCAGAGAGAGACGGTCGTCATCGCTTAAGGTGCCGTTTGACGCGTAGACCAGCTTCTCACGCACGCTTGATAAAGCGGTGTTCACCTGGGTCAGCACGTTATCTTCCAGCGACACTTTTTGCGTGGCAAAGGTGCGCGCTAACGCGAACTGGCTGTTTTGAGACTGAGACTGTGACAGCACAATAGACTGCGAAGCCGCGATAGGATCGTCCGACGGACGGTTAACGCGCTTGCCGGTGGACATTTGTTCACCGTAGCTCAGCCATCTGCTCTGGGAATCGGTGATCCCGCGCATGTTCTGTTCGTACATCATCTGGGTGCTAATACGCATTTTTCACCTCAACCTTAACGAATGTTGATAATTGCATCGAAGAGCGTACTGGCAGTCTGAAGCACCTGCGCGTTGGCGAGGTAATACTGCTGATAACGCTGCAGGTTGCCATACTCTTCGTCGAGGTTTACCCCAGAGATGGTCTGCTGCTGCTTAATTAACTGCGTTTCCACATTGGCTTTCGTCTGGCTACTGACTTTCAGTGAAGCGGTGGTGCTCCCTACGGTGCTCACCAGTGAGGCATAGGCATCGTTAAAGGTTTTGTTCCCGCCAACCACTTTGCTGTTTTGCAGATCGAGCATTTTCTGCCCGTTGCGGTTGTCGCTCTCACCGCCGTTCTGCACCGCGGCCATGGCCAGTTTGGATTCGTCACTGATGGACAGTTCCATGTTCATGATGACGTCAGAGACGGGCTTCACGGTAAAGCTGTCTTTGGCGTTGGCCGAACCGCTAACGTTCACGTTAAGACCGTCAAACGACAGATTGCCGCTGGCATCCGGGCTCATGGTAAAGCTGGTCTTGTCCGACGTACGGGTGATGGTCCAGTCGGTGCCGTTAAACTGCAGCTTATAGTCCGTTGCCTGAACTTTGGTGCTGTCCGCAACGGTGGCATTGACGACCGCCGTGCCGCTATTTTTGCTGTTGGAAAGCACAGCCGGAGAACCGAAGCCGAACAGCTTGCCGCCCGCATCGCCGTTGGCATCAAAGCCGGCCTCATGCTGCTTGTTCATCGCGTCAGCAAACGCCAGCGCCATCTGGTTCAGGTTATTACGAGCCTTATCCAGATCTTCCGCGCGGAAGGTCAGCAAACCGCCTAACGAACCGGTAGTGATCATCTTTTCCGGGATCTCGACATTACCCGCAACTTCATCGACGTAGGCGATAGTGGTGCGGGAAGGATCGGCGCTGGACTTCACGGCAGCCAGCTGGTTAGCTTTGCTGCCCTGCACCAGGCTGTAGCCGTTGCCGAAAGAGATGTTAAACGTGCCGCTATCCTGAACCGAAACTTCCACACCCACGATTTTGTTCAGCTCGTTGACGAGCTGATCGCGCTGGTCGAGCAGATCGTTAGGCGATGCGCCCGCGCCGACGCCGGTGAGGCGGGAAATCTGATCGTTCAGATTGGCAATCTGTTTGGCATAGTTGTTGATTTGCGAAACGCTGGTCCCGATCGCGGTATTCACCTGCGAATCCTGATCGCGGAGATACTGATCGTTGGTTTTGAACTGATTGACCAGGCCGCTCGCTTTTCCCAGCACCGTCTGACGCGCAGCCGGGTCTTCCGCGTTGCTCACCAGCGTTTGCAGGCTCTTAAAGAAATCCTGCAGGGTGGTGGAAAGCGAGTTGGTGGTATCGGAGAGCACATCGTCAATTTTTGACATCTGCTGATAGCGCGTGGTCAGGCCGCTGCTCTGGGTCTGCGCGGCGCGCAGCTGGTTGGTGATGAAAGCGTCATATTCACGCTGGACACCGGAGACATACACCCCGTTACCCACCCAGCCACCGCCGGTCAGCGTGCTGTTAGATGCACCCAGCACCGTCGTCTGGCGGGTGTAACCTGCCACGTTATAGCTTGAAATATTATTACTGACGGTATTGAGTGCCGACTGTGCGGCACTGAGGCCACTCATGGCGCTGTTAATCAAACTGGACATGGGGGTTCCTTTTATACGTTCAGACACGAGTCCTGATGAAGGTTATCGGCAACCTCCACCGGGACTTGAGAACTTTCAGAACAGATTTTCGATATCTGTGCTATAGGCTTTGCTGACCTTCTCGCCCATGGATTTCAGCTGCTGGATCATGCTGGTAAGCTTGCGCGCGTAGTTCGGGTCGGTCGCGTAGCCCGCGTTTTGCAGGGCCTGAGCGCCCTGCTCCGCCGTTGCCGCCTGCGTAACGGCGGTATAACGCGGATTTCGGCTCAGCAGGCCTACATAATCGGATAAGGCTTCCAGATACGAGCTGTAGACGCGGAATTTGGCTTTCACCTTCACCGCCGCGCCGTTCTCGTATTCCGTAGTCGTGATCTCGGTGGTCGGCCCCTTCCAGCTGGAGGTGGCCTTCACGCCGAAGATGTTGAAGCTCGGGTCGCCGTTTTCCTTGCGGATCTGGCGTTGGCCCCAGCCTGACTCCAGCGCGGCCTGGGCCAGAATCAGGTGGTGAGGCACGCCGCTCTGTTCACTGGCAAGCCGTGCTGGCAGAGAAAGCTGCGCCAGGAAGTCTTTGCTGTCACCGGAGAGCGCCTCGTCGCCGCTGCCCGTTGCCTTCGGTATCGCTTTACGCACCATCTGCGTCAGCGCCTGGTTCTGATAACTGGTCACCGTTTCGAGGTCGAACTTCATCGGCACCTGCGGCGGCTGCTCTTCTGGCTGAACACCCTGTGCGGCAGCGGTCTGTTTGACAATCATGTCAGCCAGACCGAGGCCTTTACCGGCGGTCATCTGCTGCGCAATCTGCTGGTCGTACATGCTGGTATAAAGACGCGTTGAATCGCTGCTGAACATCCCGTCTTTCGGCAGGGTTTCACGCATGCTTTTCAGCATCATCTGTACAAACATCCCTTCCACCTGGCGGGCGACCGGGCGGATATTCGCCGCCGGGTCTTTACCTGCTTTGGCTTTCAGTTCGTTGAGCGACTGGGCGTCCCAGGCGGCACTGGTCAACAGTTTGCTATCGGTCAGCATCAGATGATTTCCAGTTTGGCGCGCAGGCAGCCCGCGCTTTGCATCGATTGCAGAATGGACATCAGATCCATCGGCGTCGCGCCCAGGGCGTTCAGGGCACGCACCACGCTGTTCAGGTTGGCGCTGGAGCGCACGCTCTGCAGGGAACCGCCGCTCTGGCGTAAATCAATCTGCGTTTGCGGCGTCACTACCGTCTGGCCGCCACCAAATGGTGTATCCGGCTGGCTGACGTTGGCGGAACGGTTAACCGTCACCGACAGGTTACCCTGCGCCACGGCACAGCTATCCAGCGACACTTCCCGGTTCATCACCACGGAGCCCGTACGGGAGTTGATGATCACTTTGGCATCCTGCACCGGCACGTTCACTTCCAGATTCTGGATATCCGCCAGCATGCGCACCTGGTTGCTGCTGCCGGTGGAGGTGCGGATCTGCACGGTACGCGCATCCAGTGCCGTGGCATTGCCATAGCTGCGGTTGATGGTGTCGGCAATCTGCTGCGCCATCGTGAAGTCTTCATTATTCAGCTGCAGGTTGATGGTGTTGCCCGCGCCAAACTGGGTCGGCAGTTCACGCTCGATGATCGCACCGTTGGTGATGCGCCCGCCGTTCAACTGGTTCACCTGGACGCTGCTTCCGCCAGCGGATGCGCCTGCCCCGCCGACCAGGATGTTCCCCTGCGCCAGCGCGTAGACCTGGCTGTCGACGCCTTTCAGCGGGGTCATCAGCAGCGTACCGCCGCGCAGGCTTTTGGCGTTACCCATTGAGGAGACCACCACGTCAATGGTCTGCCCCTGGCGCGCAAACGCCGGGTAGGAGGCAGTGACCATAACCGCGGCCACGTTTTTCAGCTGCATGTTAGTTCCCGCTGGCACGGTAATGCCGAGCTGGGAAAGCATGTTGTTTAAGCTTTGGGTGGTAAACGGCGTCTGGGTCGTCTGGTCACCGGTACCGTCCAGCCCCACCACCAGGCCATAGCCAATCAGCGAGTTCCCGCGGACGCCCTGAACGCTGGTGAGATCGCGAATGCGGTCGGCCTGGGCAAACGTTGCGACAAGAACCAGCGCCGCGGCGAAGATCGATTTAAACATGGGTCACCTCGCTTACATCGGCGATAAATTAAGGAAGAAGCGCTGCAGCCAACCCATATTCTGCGCTTCATTAATGTAGCCGTTACCGACGTACTCAATGCGCGCATCCGCCACCTGGGTGGACGGAACGGTGTTGGTGCCGCTGATGGTGCGTGGATTCACCACGCCCGAGAAGCGAATGAATTCAGTGCCCTGGTTAATGGCGATCTGCTTTTCACCCACGACGTGTAAATTGCCGTTAACCAGCACCTGGTCAACCGTGACCGTCAGCGTACCGCTGAAGGTGTTGCTGGCGTTCGCGCCACCTTTACCGTTAAAGGTGTTGCCGCCGGAGGCCTCAACATCCGCACGGGCATTGCCGAACAGGCCCTGCAGATAGCGTGGAACGGTGTCAAAGCCAAAATTGGTTTTGCCATCGCGGCTGGCGTTCGCCGACGAGCTCTTGCTCGCGCTGACGTTTTCCTGCAGCACAATGGTCAATGTATCGCCGACATTACGCGGGCGGCGATCTTCAAACAGCGGCTGATAGCCGTAGTTAATCGGCTGCGCGGTCTGGAAAATGGAGCCGTTTACAACTGGCGCAGGGCCAGGAACGGGTTGGGCAGTCGTCGCACCCTGGACCAATGGTTTAGACGGGATCAAAGCGCACCCGCTGAGGGTGACGGCCAGAACAGTCAGTATCGGATAACGAAACGCCGCGTTTTTTTGCATTGCCTTCATCTTCGAAAACAGGGAGCCGGTGCGGGGTTTACCGCACCGGGCTACACCTTAGAGTTGCGTCAGTTTCTGCAGCATCTGATCGGTCGTCGAGACTGCTTTACTGTTAATTTCATACGCGCGCTGGACCTGGATCATATTCACCAGCTCTTCCGCCACGTTCACGTTGGAGGTTTCGACATACCCCTGATACAGCAGACCGGCACCGTTCAGGCCTGGCGTACTTTCATTTGGCGTGCCGGAGGATTGCGTTTCGGTGTAGAGGTTCTCACCAATGCTTTCCAGACCGGTATCGTTCATGAAGGTGGTCAGGTTGAGCTGGCCGACCTGGACCGGCGCGGCCTGCCCCTGCTGGGTCACGCTCACGATGCCGTCGCGGCCGATGGTAATACTCAGGGCGTTCGCCGGAATGGTGATCGCAGGCTGAACCTGGAAACCGCCCGCCGTCACCAGCTGACCGTTCTGATCGACCTGGAAGGAACCGTCACGGGTGTAGGCAGAGGTCCCGTCAGGCAGCTGCACCTGGAAGAAGCCCTGGCCTTTGATCGCCACGTCTTTGCTGTTGTTGGTCTGAGACAGGTTGCCCTGGCTGTGCAGACGCTCGGTCGCCACCGGGCGAACGCCGGTACCGATCTGCAGGCCTGACGGCAGCGTCGTCTGTTCAGAAGACTGCGCGCCCGGCTGGCGGATGGTTTGATAAAGCAAATCTTCGAAAACGGCGCGCTGACGCTTGAAACCATTGGTGCTCACGTTTGCCAGGTTGTTGGCAATCACATCCATGTTGGTTTGCTGCGCGTCCAGGCCAGTTTTCGCGATCCATAAAGAACTGATCATAAAGAGTCCTGTTAACTCATCGACAGAAGTTGGTTAGCCTTGCCCGCGTTTTCGTCCACGCTGCTGATAATTTTCATCTGCATTTCAAAACGACGGGCGCTGGCGATCATGTCGCTCATAGCGGCTACCGGCTTAACGTTGCTGCCTTCCAGAACGCCGGACATCACGCGGATGCTCGGATCGGCCTGTAATGTGGCACCACGGGTAGCCTGAGCTGCCTGGGTCAGACGGAACATGCCGTCGTCGCCGCGCTGCACCTCTTTGCCTTCCGCTTTGACCAGCTTCAGACGCCCGACGGGGGCAACGGTGTTGGCCGGATCGCCCGGGTTCAGCGCCGAGATGGTGCCGTCCGCGGCGATGGTCAGCTCAGAGCCTTCCGGCACGGTCAGCGGGCCCGCTTCACCCATCACCGGATGCCCCTGAATCGTCAGCTGGCCGGTCGCGCTGACCTGGATATTCCCGTTACGGGTATAGCCTTCGCCACCGTCCGCCGTTTGCACCGCCAGCCAGCCGTCCTGCTGCAGAGCAACGTCCAGCGGGCGTGAGGTGTAATCCATCTGCCCTGGCGTCATGTCTGCGCCCGGGGTGGATGCCGCCACCAGCGTACGGGTCGGCAGGGAGAGCCCTTCCACCGGCACCGCGCGCAGCGCATTCAGCTGCGCGCGAAAGCCCGGCGTAGAGGCGTTTGCCAGGTTGCTGGCGGTAACGGCCTGCTGGCTGAGCGTCTGACTTGCCGCGCCCATCGCGGTATATATTGCGTGATCCATTGCGCTTTCCTGTTAGCCGCTTAACGCAGGTTAACCAGCGTGTTGAGGATCTGATCCTGGGTCTTGATGGTCTGCGCATTCGACTGATAGTTACGCTGCGCGACAATCATGTTCACCAGTTCTTTACTCAGGTCCACGTTAGAGGCTTCCAGCGCGCCGTTGGTCAGCGTGCCGAAGTTACCGGAGCCCGCGGTGCCCAGCAGGGCAACACCGGAAGACTGCGTGGCAGACCAGACGTTATCCCCTTCGGACTTCAGGCCTTCGTTGTTGGCGAAGTTTGCCAGCACGATCTGGCCCAGCACCTGAGTCTGCTCGTTGGAGTAGTTCCCGACGACGGTGCCGTCATCGTTAATCTGATAGCTGACCAGGTCGCCCGGCTTGAAGCCGTTCTGGTTGGTCGCCACGATATTGTTTGCACCGGTGTTCTGCTGCATGGAGTTAGCAAAACTCATCGCGAAGGTCGCCGGGTCCGCACCTGGGATAGTCGCGGTAGTGATGTTGATGTTTCCACCCCCGATCAACGTACCGTTATTATCGAAGGTCAAGGTCGTGGCCACTGCCGCCGCGCTGCCTGCCACGCTGCCGTCCTGGGCATACACTTTCCAGGAGTTCGCCGGGGTCGCATCTTTGACGTAAAACAGGTTCATGTTGTGCGCATTACCCTGGCTATCAAAGACGGTTACCGTACCTTTTTTGTTGTAGGTATCCGGGTTGGCTGGATCGAAGGCGGCGGTTGGTGCGGCATCGGTGGAATTGAGGTTAATCTGCTGGGAAGCCGTGGTGGTGGACTTCGCGGCCATCAGCGTGGTTGGGATATTAATCGCCTGTGGATTCGCACCGGTCTGAACCGTTGATGGCGTTCCGGCAACCGGATACCCCGTTAATTGCATCCCCTGCATGTTAACCAGGTTACGGTTTTCGTCCAGCTTGAACTGGCCGTTACGGCTATAGAACACCGAGCCGTTTGCATCGACCATACGGAAGAAACCGTTCTGGCTGATGGCAACGTCCAGGCCACGACCGGTGTTGGTGGTGGTACCGTCGGTAAAGTCCTGAGTGATGCCCGCAACTTTTACGCCCAGACCCACTTTGGAACCGGCAAACATATCTGCAAAAGACGCAGAACCGGATTTGAAACCATAGGTCGCGGAGTTGGCGATGTTGTTGCCAATGACGTCCAGGTTGGTGGCCGCAGCATTCAGGCCGCTGACCGCTTGAGAAAAGGCCATGACTTACTCCTGATAAGTGTTAAGGCTTAGATAATCTGCCGAACTTCGTCGAGTGTGGTGGTACCGGAAGTACCCAAATCCAGTTTGTTGCCGTCGCCCCCTTTAATCACGCCCTGAACCAGCGCAAACTGCAGCGGCTGCGCCACCAGCTGGGTCGTCCCGTTGCTGGCGCTAATCGCGACTTTGTAGGAGCCATTTGGTGCTTTCGTGCCGTCGGTCAGGCTGCCGTCCCAGGTAAAGGTGTGAACGCCCGCTTTCAGCTCGCCGATGTCGATGGTGCGAACCACGGCGCCGGTTGAGTCGGTGATCGTCGCCGTCACTTTGTCAGCCGCCTGCTGCAATTCAACGCCGAACGGCGTAGTGGTGGTGGTCGATGTACCGTCGGTGGTGCTGGTGCCCGCCAGGATCGTGGTCCCCGGGATCATCACGCCGTGACCAATCAGGCTTGCCGCCTGCAGGGACTGAGCGCTGTTAATCTGACCGGAGACGGAACCGAGGGTGGTGTTCAGTTTCTCAATGCCACTCACGGTACTGATCTGCGCAAGCTGCGTGGTCAGTTCGTTGTTCTGCATTGGGTTAGTCGGATCCTGGTTCTTAAGCTGCGCCACCAGCAGCGTCAGAAAACTGCTCTGCAAATCGGAGGCATTGCTTCCCGTCAGGGAGCTGGAGCTTGTCGAACTTTTGGTGTTGTTAACACCCGTGTTCGTCGGATCATTCACATTTACGGCGATGGACATGCATGTCTCCTTTACTGGCCGAGAGTGAGTGTTTTGAGCATCATGCTCTTCACGGTATTAAGCACTTCGACGTTCGCCTGGTAGCTACGGGACGCCGACATGGAGTTCACCATCTCGCCTACCACATCCACGTTTGGCATCTTCACGTATCCGTTAGCGTCCGCGAGCGGGTTACCGGGCTCATACACCAGCTTGTCCGGCGCCTGGCTCTCAACCACGTCAGACACCTTCACGCCGCCCGTCGCCGCGCCTGGCGCAGCGTCGACCTGAAACACAACCTGTTTGGCACGATAAGGCTGTCCGTCAGGTCCGGTCACGCTGTCGGCGTTCGCCAGGTTACTGGCGGCCACGTTCAGACGTTTGGACTGGGCGGTTAACGCCGAGCCGGCGATATCAAAAATATTCAGCAAGGCCATTTATCAGTTGCCCCCCTGCAGGACGTTCATCATGCCTTTGATTTGTCCGCCGAGTACGGTCAGGCCCGTCTGGTATTTCAGGCTGTTATCGGCAAACTGCGTACGCTCCCGGTCCATATCCACGGTGTTACCGTCGAGTGAAGGCTGGTCAGGGATGCGATAAAGTAAATCGGTCGCTGGCGCGGTCATCGCCTGAGCGGGAATATGGCGAGAGGATGTCATGGCGAGTGCAACACCGGTTCCTTCGGCACGTCCACGCTCCATCACCTTTTTGAGCTCACTGGAAAAATCAATATCGCGCGCCTGATACCCGGGCGTATCGGCGTTAGCGATGTTGGCGGCTAAAATCTCCTGCCGCTGGGCGCGTAAATTGAGCGCTTCCTGCTGAAAACGTAACGCGGCGTCGAGTTTATCGAGCATGTCTCCTCCGCTGATGGCAAAATTTCAGTTCACAGCTTAAATCTCACCCGGTCTCCCCTATCGACGGAATAAGCACAAAATGCGTCGCTATTTATTCCGTTGATGCAAAACCACTGCAGGTAGAATTCATCCAACTCTGGAAACGGTGGAACTTGCGATGCAAACGTTAAAACGTGGCCTGATGGCAACCTTCTTGCTGTTTAGCCCTCTGGTGAATGCCGGGGATTTACAGGATGCGCTGACGAATTTTTTTGCCCAGAAGCTGGCGGGCTTTAGCGATGACGTTAACGTGACCATCCGCACGCCGCCGAATCTGTATCCGACCTGCGAGCAACCGTCATTCAGCGTGACGGGGACCACGAAGCTGTGGGGCAATGTGAACGTCCTGGCACGCTGCGCCAACGAAAAACGCTATTTACAGGTTGCAGTTCAGGCGACGGGCAATTATGTTGTCGCCGCCGTACCCATTGTGCGTGGCAGCGCGCTGCAGGCAAACAGCGTGACGTTAAAGCGCGGGCGTCTGGATCAGCTCCCGCCGCGGACAATGCTGGACATTAACCAGGCACAGGACGCCGTCAGCCTGCGCGATGTCGCGCCGGGCCAGCCGATTCAGCTCTCCATGCTGCGCCAGGCGTGGCGTGTCAAAGCGGGACAGCAGGTGATGGTCGTTGCCAACGGAGACGGCTTTAGCATCAACAGTGAAGGGAAAGCGTTGAACAATGCCGCGGTAGCGCAAAACGCCCGCGTCAGAATGTCCTCAGGCCAGGTGGTGAGCGGAACCGTCGATTCTGATGGGAATATTCTGATTAACCTATAATCTTTTTAAAGATTTCGCGGCGCGTGCCGATAAATATTCCACTAATGATGATGTCAGGCGCAAACGCCGCGAACCCTCGATGAGGACAACACTATGAGCATTGATCGTACATCAGCCCTGAAGCCGGTAAGCGCTGTACAGCCTCGCGAAACGAACGACGCTACCCCTCAGAAAACGCGTCTGGAAAAACCGTCAACGTCTAACAGCACCAGCGTGACCCTGAGCGATGCCCAGGCAAAACTGATGCAGCCAGGCAGCAACGATATCAATATGGAACGTGTTGAAGCGCTGAAAACGGCTATTCGCAACGGTGAGCTGAAAATGGACACCAGCAAAATCGCTGATGCCCTGATTCAGGAAGCACAGAGTTTCTTACAGAGTAACTAACCGTATGAGTCGACTGTCAGAAATACTGGATCAAATGACGGTTGTCCTGAACGACCTGAAAACGGTAATGGATGCTGAACAACAGCATCTCTCTTCCGGTCACATTAACGGCAGCGCGCTGCAGCGTATTACTGAAGATAAGAGTTCGCTGCTGGCCACGCTGGATTATCTGGAGCAGCAGCGCCGCGCCGAGCAGGACTCGAAGCGCAGCGCCAATGACGATATTGCCGAGCGCTGGCAGACCATTACCGAAAAAACCCAGCATCTGCGCGATCTCAACCAGCATAACGGCTGGCTGCTTGAAGGCCAGATAGAGCGTAATCAGCAGGCGCTTGAGGTGCTGAAGCCGCATAAAGAAACCGGACTGTACGGCGCGGATGGTCAGACGGCGACGGCACGTATTGCGGGTGTAAAAAAGATTTCGATTTGACGCGTAAGCGACAAATCTTGCAGTGGGGAGCACCCTGAGGTGAACTCCCCTTTTGGCGTTTATGCCGTCCGGCGGGTAAACTCTTTCACTTTGAAGCCCAGCACAGCGAGCGTGGCAAAATACGCTACCACCCCAACGCCCACCACGGCCATCAGCCGCATCAGACGATAAGGCATCGTGCCCAGAGACCACTCCGGCATGACGTACATCATCCCGATGAGTGCCGCAGACATCACCAGCACCGCCACGACCAAACGCACGAGGAAACTTGCCCACCCCGGCTGCGGCGTAAAGATATCCTGCTTGCGCAGCTGCCAGTAAAGCAGCCCGGCATTCAGACAGGCCGCCAGACCAATAGACAGCGACAGGCCGGCATGCTTCAGCGGGCCGATAAATGCCAGGTTCATCAGCTGCGTCATAATCAGCGTTACAATGGCAATTTTCACCGGCGTTTTAATGTCCTGACGTGAATAGAACCCCGGTGCCAGCACTTTGACGACAATCAGCCCCATCAATCCCACCGAGTAAGCGACCAGCGCGCGCTGGGTCATCGCGGCGTCAAACGCGGTGAATTTCCCGTACTGGAACAGCGACACCGTCAGCGGCTTGGCGAGGATCCCCAGCGCTACCGCGCTTGGCAGGGCCAGCAGGAAGCAAAGACGCAGGCCCCAGTCCATCAGGCGGCAGTATTCGTCATGGTTGCCGCTGGCAAAGCTTTTCGACAGCGACGGCAGCAGAATGGTCCCCAGCGCCACGCCCAGCACGCCGGACGGGAACTCCATCAGGCGGTCAGCGTAGTACATCCACGAGACGGAACCCGACACCAGGAAAGAGGCAAAGATGGTGTTGATAATCAGCGAGATCTGGCTGACGGAGACGCCAAGAATGGCGGGCCCCATCTGCTTGATAACGCGCATCGCCCCGGCATCTTTCAGGTTGATGCGCGGCAGCACCAGCATGCCGATTTTCTTCAGATGCGGCAGCTGGTACGCCAGCTGCAGCACGCCGCCCACGGTGACCGCCCAGGCCAGGGCCAGCACCGGCGGGTTGAAGTGCGGCGCGGCGAACAGCGCAAAACCGATCATGCTGACGTTGAGAAACGTCGGCGCAAACGCCGGAACGGAGAAGCGGTTCCAGGTGTTCAGGATCGCCCCCACCAGCGAGGCCAGCGAGATCAGCAGAATATAGGGGAAGGTAATGCGCAGAAGCTGCGAGGTCAGGGCAAATTTATCCGCCGTGTCGGCAAAGCCGGGCGCGGTCACCATAATGACCCAGGGCGCGGCCAGCATACCGACTACCGTCACCACGGCCAGCGCCAGCGTCAGCAACCCGGAGACATAAGAGACAAACACGCGCGTCGCGTCTTCACCCTGCTTGCTTTTATATTCCGCCAGAATGGGCACAAACGCCTGGGAGAACGCCCCTTCAGCAAAAATGCGACGCAGCAGGTTCGGCAGCTTGAACGCCACGAAAAAGGCGTCCGTTGCCATCCCTGCACCAAAGACCCTTGCCACAATGGCATCGCGCGCAAAACCGAGAACGCGAGAGAACATGGTCATCGAGCTGACGGCCGCCAGCGATTTTAATAAGTTCATTAACGTGAATTTCCAGAACCATACGGATTTATAGACCGGGAACGCACAAGCGCCACCCGGCAAAGCCAACAAGCGGCGCTTAGTCTAACCGGATTTCAACGAATTACTATCCGCAGATGTTACAGCGAGTTATTCACTCATGGCCTCGCGCCAGAGCCGTTCCACAATGCGCTGAGCCAGAATGGCCTGCTCGCCGGACGTTTCAGGAACCGTCTGATTTTGCACGCAGGTGATAAAGTGGCGGGCACATCCTGCGAAACCTCGTTGCTCCAGAGTGCTTTGCCAGCCGGGGACCGGCTGCATCACTACGCCGCCGCCCTTCTCTTCCCGCCATTCACGCATGTCGGTAACGTCGTACAGCGCGCCGTCGGTTACCGCCTGCACGGATTCCCGCTGGCTGCCCGCGCGGCGGTGCATGCTGGTGGTGACCTGAAGATGCTCAACGGCAAAATGGTGTTCCGCATAGACCATCTGCCCCTGTTCGTTGGTGACTAGAGTGCCGCTTTTCAGCAGCGCTTCGCCGTTAGTCAGCCACAGCGCGGTGTCCACCACGTGGAGGTAGTCATCGAGAAGGGTAAAGCGCAGATCGTTTGGTCCCACGCTGTCGGTGCGGTGCTTATCCATGCGCAGCGAGGCCATATTGCCGGACTGCGCCTTCAGCTGCTGGTAAAGCGGCGCGAAGCGGCGGTTGAAACCGACCATCAGCGTCAGTTTTTTACGTGCCGCCAGCTCAATCAGCCGTTCAGCGTCCTGAACATTTTCCGCCAGCGGTTTATCCACGCAGACGTGAACCCCCGCATTGAGCAACTCGCTCACCACCTGATAGTGGGTTGCCGTTGAGGTATGCACAAAGACCGCATCGCACTCGCGGGCCAGATCCTGGAGCGATGCCGCATACGGGATACGCCAGGTTTCACAGATACGTTCTGCCTTTTCTCGGGTGGGTGACCATGCCCCTTGCAGCGTCCAGTCAGACGCAGCGCCCAATACGGGCAGCCAGGCTTTCTGCGCAATACCGCCCAGCCCCACCACGCCAATGCGTAATTTTTTCACCGTTAGTCTCCCAAATGTGCCAGCAGTGCATCCAGACGCTGTTTCAGCCCAGCCACCTCGTCTTCCAGCGCCTCTACGCGCGCGGCAAGGTCGTCACGGGTTGCAGGGCTCGATTCCGTCGCCACGCTTGCGGCGTCAACGTCGCCGCTGAAGAGATGCATGTAGCGGCTCTCGCGTTTACCCGGCTCGCGCGCCAGGCGCACCACGTAAGGGCCATCCTCACGCGCGGCCAGCCCTTCCAGGGTCTGCTCGACTTCCTGCATGTCACTGAACTCATGCATTCGGGAAGCGCGCGTTCGCAGTTCCCCCGGCGTTTGCGCCCCGCGCAGCAGCAGCGTGGTAATAACCGCCACTTCCGCGCTGCTCAGTTTCAGATCGCCAAATTCGGAGTTACAGAAGCGCTGCTCGTATTTGGTCACGCGGTTGCCGAAGCCGCTGACGGTGCGCAGATAGTGGCGCTTCACCAGCGCATCCAGCACGTCCTGAACCTCATGCTCGCTGAGATTCATCACCGGCTCGCGGTTGGTCTTCTGGTTGCAGGCCATGGTCACGGCGTTAACAGAGAGCGGATACTGCTCCGGCGTGGTGACCTGTTTTTCGAGTAAGCACCCAATCACGCGCGCTTCCGTACCGTTTAGCTGATACTTCATCTTTTCTCCTTAACGACCTGCGGTCCAGTCACGGGTGGTTAATGCCGTCAGAACGTGGTCGCGCCACTCTCCGTCTATCAGCAGATAGTCTTTGGCATAACCCTCTTTCTCAAACCCTAAACGCGCCAGCAAATTCCCGCTGCGCTGATTATGCGGCATGTAGTTCGCCATAATGCGATGGATATGCTGCGTGCGTTGCATATAGCGGATGGCTACCGTTAACGCCTCGTACATCAGTCCCTGCCCCTGCCATTTCTGGCCGATGGAATAGCCAAGGTAGCAGGCGTGAAACGATCCCCGCACCACGTTTGAAAAATTGGCGATCCCGATAATCTCTTTCTCTTCTGGATCCAGCAGCGCGAAATAAAACGCGCTGCCCTGCTTATGAAATTCAGCGATCATGCTGAGGCGTGCCTGCCAGCCGGAGGGGTAACAATGGCTCTCATCCCGAACGGGTTCCCAGGGTTTTAAAAACTGGCGATTCTCGGCGTAATAATCCGCCAGACGCCAGGCATCACGCTCATGCACAAGACGAACGACCAGCCTGTCCGTTGTCAGACGCACTTTTGGCACATTACTGCGATAGCCAAACATCAATACCACTCCTTCCCGTCACTTCAGCTTACCCATTAGCTTTACTATACCTGCGCCCGTGCCGTCTGTGAAAACAGTGACATACCATTTTGACCTCTTTTCACATTTTTCGATGAGAACTCTCTATCAAAGCACCGTTTTGATAAAAAAATATTGTCGCGCCCGGGGGTGGGAAAAAACGCGGCGACACCGCAGAATGTTAGCGTGCTCACCTTCTTATTTTCCCTGGAGGGAAAATGTCCCGCGTATCACAGGCCAGGAGCCTGGGTAAATATTTCCTGCTCGTCGATAACATGCTGGTCGTGCTCGGCTTTTTTGTCGTGTTCCCCCTCATCTCGATCCGCTTTGTTGATCAAATGGGCTGGGCGGCATTAATGGTTGGGATTGCCCTGGGGTTACGCCAGTTTGTCCAGCAGGGGCTGGGCGTCTTTGGCGGCGCGATCGCTGACCGCTTTGGCGCTAAACCGATGATCGTTACCGGTATGCTGCTCCGCGCGGCAGGCTTTGCCACGATGGCGATCGCCCACGAGCCCTGGCTGCTGTGGTTCTCCTGCTTTCTCTCCGGCATCGGGGGCACCCTGTTTGACCCGCCACGCACCGCGCTGGTGGTAAAGCTGATTCGTCCTCAGCACCGCGGCCGTTTCTTCTCCATTCTGATGATGCAGGACAGCGCCGGGGCGGTTGTTGGCGCCCTGCTGGGCAGCTGGCTGCTGCAGTACGATTTCCGTCTGGTTTGCGCGGCCGGGGCGGTGCTGTTTATTCTGTGCGCCCTGTTTAACGGCCTCTACCTTCCGGCCTGGAAGCTGTCGACGGTAAAAGCCCCGGTGCGGGAGGGGCTAGGACGCGTCCTGCGCGACAGGCGTTTTGTCACCTACGTGTTGACCCTGACAGGCTATTACATGCTCGCCGTACAGGTGATGCTGATGCTGCCAATCATGGTGAACGATATTGCGGGCACGCCTGCTGCCGTAAAATGGATGTACGCCATCGAAGCCTGCCTGTCATTAACGCTGCTTTATCCGATTGCCCGCTGGAGTGAACGGCGTTTTCGCCTGGAGCATCGCCTGATGGCAGGGCTGTTTCTGATGACGCTGAGCATGATGCCGATCGGTCTGGTAAACACGTTTCAGCAGCTTTTTACGCTGATCTGCACCTTCTATATCGGCTCCATCATCGCCGAGCCCGCCCGCGAAACGCTTAGCGCCTCGCTTGCGGATGCGCGTGCGCGCGGCAGCTATATGGGCTTCAGCCGCCTGGGTCTGGCCTTTGGCGGTGCGCTGGGTTACGCCGGCGGCGGCTGGCTGTTCGATGCCGGCAAAGCGCTGAACCAGCCGGAACTCCCCTGGATGATGCTCGGCGTGGTGGGCGTCATGACGCTTCTCGCCCTGTGGTGGCAGTTCAGCCAGAAGCGCAGCGCGAGCGGCATGCTGGAGCCTGGCGCGTAGCCTTTCCCTCGGGCGGGAGCCTCTCCCGCCCCACTTCTCAGTTTTTTCTGCTGGTTTCTGCCCATTCACGCTGACATACTGGCGTAACAGGACAGAAGCGCCGATTTTTCGTTGAGGAGCACTATGAAGAAAATTGTCTTAGCCGCGGCATTCGTTGTCAGCGGTCTGCTGGTGGGCTGTAACCAGCTTACGCAATATACCGTCAGTGAGCAGGAAATTAATCAGGCGCTGGAAAAACATAACAATTTCTCTAAAGACATTGGCGTGCCGGGGCTGGCCGATGCCCACATCGTGCTCACCAATCTCACCAGCCAGATTGGCCGCGAAGAGCCGAATAAAGTCACTCTCGCAGGCGATGCCGCGCTTGATATGACGTCTCTTTTTGGCAATCAGAAAGCCAACATCAAGCTCAAGCTGAAGGCGCTCCCCGTTTTCAACAAAGAGAAAGGGGCGATATTCCTGCAGGAGATGGAAGTGGTCGATGCGCAGGTTTCGCCGGACAAAATGGCGCCGGTACTGCAAACCCTGATGCCCTATCTGAACCAGTCTCTGCGAAACTACTTTAACCAGCAGCCGGCGTACGTCTTAAGCGAAGACAACAGCAAGGGTGAAGCTCTCGCGAAGAAATATGCAAAAGGGATAGAGGTGAAACCGGGAGAGATCGTTATTCCTTTCACCGATTAACCTGAAGGGCGCTGCGGCGCCCTTTTTTTTACGGAAAAGTGTGCAAACGAAAACGTTTCCGCTTATGATTTGTGTCCGGCAAAAACAGCCATCCTTATGACTGATTCCTGACAAGCCGGAGCTTCCATGACTGCACAACCCCTGGTTCTTAAAATCCGCCGCCCAGACGACTGGCATATCCATCTGCGCGATGGCGATATGCTGAAAACCGTCGTGCCCTATACCAGTGAAATTTATGGCCGCGCGATTGTCATGCCAAACCTGGTTCCGCCAGTCACCACCGTCGATGCCGCCATTGCCTACCGTCAGCGCATTCTGGATGCCGTTCCGGCGGGACATGATTTCACCCCGTTGATGACCTGCTACCTGACCGATTCACTGGATCCGAATGAAGTGGAACGCGGGTTCAACGAAGGCGTATTTACGGCGGCGAAACTCTACCCGGCGAACGCCACCACCAACTCCAGCCACGGCGTCACCAGTATTGATGCCATCATGCCGGTGCTGGAGCGCATGCAGAAACTGGGCATGCCGCTGCTGGTACACGGTGAAGTAACGCATGCGGAGATTGACATCTTCGACCGTGAAGCCCGTTTTATCGAAACCGTGATGGAGCCCCTGCGCCAGCGCCTGCCGGCGCTTAAGGTGGTCTTTGAGCATATCACCACCAAAGACGCGGCAGAGTATGTTCGCGACGGTAACGAGCTGATCGCTGCGACCATCACCCCACAGCATCTGATGTTTAACCGTAACCATATGCTGGTGGGCGGGGTGCGCCCTCACCTGTACTGCCTGCCGATCCTCAAGCGCAACGTCCACCAGCAGGCGCTGCGCGAGCTGGTCGCCAGCGGATTCACCCGTGCGTTCCTGGGCACAGACTCCGCGCCTCACGCCCGCCATCGCAAAGAGGCAAGCTGCGGCTGCGCGGGCTGTTTCAACGCCCCAACGGCGCTTGCCAGCTACGCAACCGTATTTGAAGAGATGAACGCGCTGGAACATTTCGAAGCGTTCTGCTCCCTCAACGGCCCGCGCTTCTACGGCCTGCCGGTCAATGACACCTTCATTGAGCTGGAGCGCAAAGCGAGCCAGGTTGAGGAGTCTATCGCGCTGACGGATGACACGCTGATCCCCTTCCTGGCAGGTGAAACCGTAAGCTGGACGGTAAAACGCTAAAAAATCAACGCCCCTTGTTGTCAAACCGATAATATGCCTGTATAAATAAACAGTATATTACACAGGGGGCATTTATGCGTATTGAAGTCACCATAGCCAAAACTACCGTTCTGCCTGCCGGCGCGCTTGACGCTCTGGCAGGCGAATTATCCCGTCGTATTAACAACACCTTTCCCGACAACGCGGGCGCCGTAACGGTGCGTTACGCCGCAGCGAACAACCTCTCCGTCATGGGTGCCGCAAAAGAAGATAAAGATCGCATCAGCGAAATCCTGCAGGAAACGTGGGAAAGCGCAGACGACTGGTTCATTACCGATTAACACTGCTCCCTCATTGTGTTTTTTGCCGGGTCGCCCCGGCTTTTTTTTGCCTGTAATTTCGAAAGTTCAAATTAATTCAGCGTGTTCTTAAAAAATCGTGAACGAGATGGTGTTTTATTGTTCGAACAATCCTAAAAAGCAGAAAAATGTGTTGCTACCTGTTTATTTTTCCCGTTGGAACCCTTATTACTTGGTATACTGAAGAAGCTTTCAGAAAAACATGCATTGAACCTCAGAGCCGTTGTCTTCTAACACGCATTAAGGGGGTTATAATGGAAAAGAATAACGAAGTGATCCAGACCCATCCGCTTGTAGGCTGGGATATCAGTACCGTAGATAGCTACGATGCACTGATGCTGCGTTTGCACTACCAGACCCCAAATCAACTCAACCGTGACGAAGCGGAAGTTGGACAGACGCTGTGGCTAACAACAGACGTCGCCCGTCAGTTTATTTCTATTTTAGAGGCAGGCATTGCAAAAATAGAATCTGGCGACTATCAGGAAAATGAGTATAAACGGCACTAACCTTATGCCCACTTTTCACTCAACAGGCACCCTCGCGGTGCCTTATTTATTTCCCGCTTGTTTACGCCCGCGTTGTTAATTACTCTGCTAACAAACCGTAAGTTTACGAGATGCATATGAGATACGACTTAATCATTATTGGTAGCGGCTCCGTTGGATCGGCCGCCGGTTATTACGCAACGCAGGCAGGGCTGAAGGTCCTGATGATCGATAGCCATCTTCCGCCTCATGCGGAGGGCAGCCATCATGGCGATACCCGCCTTATCCGCCATGCGTATGGCGAAGGCGAGCGCTATGTCCCGCTGGTGCTTCGCGCCCAGACGCTGTGGGATGAACTGGCGAAACAGACTGAAGATCGCATTTTCGAACGTACCGGCGTTATCAATCTGGGCCCGGCCCACTCTGAATTTCTCGCCGGCGTCGAACGCAGCGCGAAAGCCTACAATCTGGACGTTGAAAAGCTGGACGCGACGGGCATTAGCGCGCGCTGGCCTGAAATTACCGTCCCGGAGGATTATATTGGTCTCTTTGAAGCCAACTCCGGTGTGCTGCACTGTGAAACGGCGATCAAAACCTGGGTCGATCTTGCCGCCAAAGCGGGCTGTGCGCAGCTGTTCAATTGCCCCGTAGAGGCCATCACGCATGATGCAAACGGCGTTACGGTGAAAACCGTAGACGGGGAATATTCGGCTTCCCGCCTGCTTATTAGCGCAGGAACCTGGGTTACCCGCCTGCTCCCGGACCTGCCGATCCAGCCGGTACGCAAGGTCTTCTCCTGGTTCCAGTCGGACGGGCGTTACAGCGCGCAAAATAAATTCCCGGCGTTTACCGGCGAGTTACCCAACGGCGATCAGTTCTACGGTTTCCCTTCCGAGAAGGACGCTCTCAAGATTGGAAAACACAACGGCGGGCAGGTCATCTCCTCACCTGAGGAGCGCAAGCCGTTTGGCGCCTGCCCGCAGGACGGCTCAGAAGCCTTCTCGTTCCTGCGCAATATTCTCCCGGGCGTCGGTGGCCTGCTTTATGGCGCGGCCTGCACCTATGACAACACGCCGGATGAAGACTTTATTATTGATACGCTGCCGGGACATGACAACACCCTGCTGATTACCGGGCTGAGTGGCCACGGCTTTAAGTTCGCTTCGGTGTTGGGTGAAATCGCCGCGCAGTTTGCCCAGGGTATCACGCCACAGTTTGATCTGACGCCGTTCTCACTCTCGCGTTTTAACGGATAATCGGCCACGGGCTCCGGCGGCATCGGGGCCCGTTTTCTTCGTACTCAATTGTGGGGCGTTATGCGCAGGATTGTGGATTTCCTCATCAATAACATTCGCGAACACTTTATGCTCTATATCTTATTGTGGGCACTGCTCGCTATCGTTGATGTTATATACATTGTGTTTTATTGAAAGTGACAATTGACGTTAACTGACGTTAACTGACGTTACTTTATGTTTATTTAAGGTTTTTTCTTCTGCTAAATACGTCTTGCACGAAGCCATTGAATTAATTTTGCTGTTTCTTTTCAAAATCGCTGAAATAAATAAAATAAAAATCAATAGTCAATTATTTCAGTTGCAATATCGCGTCTTCCCGTTCATTTTTACCTTTCGGTTAATTTGAAAATGGACATTCTGATGCAATTGCGTAACTCCTCCCGGCGCTACGGAATAATATCCATAAGTTTGCACTGGATATTTGCCATTGCCGTCTACGGTATGTTCGGACTTGGACTCTGGATGGTCACGCTCAGCTATTACGATGGCTGGTATCATCAGGCACCCGAGCTGCATAAAAGCATCGGGGTTCTGCTGATGCTGGGGCTGGTATTTCGCGCCATCTGGCGACATATTTCCCCACCGCCCGCGCCACTAAAGACATACGGAAAAATAACCCGCGTCAGCGCCGTTGCCGCGCATATTGCGCTCTACGCGCTGCTCTTCGCCATTCTGATCAGCGGCTATCTCATTTCAACGGCAGACGGCAAACCGATTAGCGTTTTTGGCTTGTTCGAGGTTCCGGCAACGCTCAGCGATGCCGGGGCTCAGGCCGATACGGCGGGCGTCGTTCACCTCTGGCTTGCCTGGAGCGTGGTGATCCTGTCCGTACTGCACGGGCTCGCCGCCCTTAAACACCATTTTATTGATAAAGACGATACGCTTAAGCGCATGCTTGGCCGCTCGTCAGTTGACTCTGGAGCATAAAATGAAAAAACACCTGCTGGGTATTGCCCTCGGTTCTCTGTTATTCACCACCGGTTCTGCCGTAGCGGCTGACTATAAAATTGATAAAGAGGGCCAGCACGCTTTCGTCAATTTCCGCATTCAGCACCTGGGATACAGCTGGCTGTACGGCACCTTTAAAGATTTCGACGGCACATTTACTTTTGACGAGAAAAATCCTGCGGCAGATAAAGTCAATGTGACCATTAATACGAACAGCGTCGACACGAACCATGCTGAGCGCGATAAACACCTGCGCAGCGCAGAGTTCCTCAACGTCACAAAATTCCCACAGGCCACCTTCACCTCCACGGAAGTTAAGAAAGACGGTGATAAATTGGCTATTACCGGGAATCTGACGCTGAATGGCGTAACTAAACCCGTGACTCTGGATGCGAAATTGATCGGTCAGGGCGACGATCCGTGGGGCGGAAAACGCGCAGGTTTTGAAGCGGCGGGTAAAATTCACCTGAAAGATTTTAATATCACAACGGATTTAGGCCCGGCGTCGCAGGACGTTGAGCTGGTTATTTCCGTTGAAGGTGTGCAGCAGAAGTCGTAATAGATTCGCCCGGCAGGCTTTCGCCGTGCCGGGCGTTATTATCATTCCGGGTCAGGAATACCCAGTTTGGTATTCAGACGGCCGCGTGATTTATTAAAAATCTTATTACCGTTTTCACGTCCCGCGCGACGACGACGCTGCTCTTCTTCCGGCAGGACGCTCTCTTCGCTGCACAGCTCGCTACAGCAGCCGTTAAACTTCTCGGCACAGGCCGGGCACTGAATAAACAGCAGGTGGCAACCGTCGTTTTTGCAGTTGGTGTGGGTATCGCACGGCGCGCCGCACTGGTGGCACTGGGCAATCACATCTTCTGAAATGCGCTCGCCCATGCGCTCGTCAAAGACGAAGTTTTTACCGATAAAGCGTACCGGTAAGCCCTGCTCACGGGCGCGGCGGGCGTACTCAATAATACCGCCTTCAATGTGCCAGACCTTGTTGAACCCATTGTGCTTCATCCACGCGCTGGCCTTCTCGCAGCGGATACCGCCGGTGCAGTACATAACGATTTTTTTATCCTTATGCTCCTGCATCATCTCCACCGCTTTAGGCAGTTGCTCGCGGAAGGTATCGGCCGGAATCTCCATCGCGTTTTCGAAATGCCCCACTTCGTACTCGTAGTGGTTACGCATATCAATGAACACGGCATCCGGATCGTCCAGCATCGCATTCACTTCCGCGGCCTTCAGATATTCGCCGACGTCCGCCGGGTTAAACTCAGGATCGTCAATACCGTCCGCCACGATGCGTTCACGCACCTTCATGCGCAGCACCCAGAACGATTTTCCATCGTCATCCAGGGCAATGTTCAGGCGTAAGCCGTTGAGGGCCGGATCGAAGCTATAAAGCGCGTCGCGGAACGCATCCACTTTGCTTTCCGGCACGCTAATCTGCGCGTTAATGCCTTCGCGGGCAAGGTAGACGCGCCCGAAAACGTTCAGTGCCGTGAAGGCCTGATAAAGCGCATCGCGGGTCGCCTGCGGATCGTCGATGGTGAAGTATTTGTAGAAGGAGATGGTCGTGCGCGGTTCGGTTTCAGCCAACATGCGCGCCTTTAACATCTCATTCGAAACGCGGTTGTGTAACACTGGCATGGTGTACAAGTCCTGCAATCGTCAGAGAGAATCAAAATCGGTCGGCATCATATAGCAAACAAAACCAATTTACATCCACACAATTTACGCTACATTTCACACACCCTGATGAATCAGGCTTAACAATCGCCGTCGTCGTGCAGGTTTCGACGGCAGATATTTTGGCTACGTCTCAAAAAATGCGACAATAGCGAAACAGGACGTTTGAACACAGGAAAGACATGACCCAGTTACCAAAATTTACCGTCGCCCTTTTGCACCCCCGCTATTGGATGACCTGGCTTGGCATTGGCTTTTTATGGCTACTGGTACAGCTTCCCTACCCTGTTATCTTCCGGTTAGGTACATCATTAGGCCGACTCGCGCAAACGCTTATGAAGCGCCGCGCCCGCATCGCGTATCGTAACCTTGAGCTGTGCTTTCCGCAGATGAGCGAGGCAGAGCGCCATGATATGGTCTCGAAGAATTTCGAATCCGTCGGCATGGGTCTCATGGAGACCGGCATGGCGTGGTTCTGGTCGGACAAACGTATGGCCCGCTGGAGCAAGGTTACAGGCACCGGCATGGAGCCGGTGCATACGCTTCAGGCCAATCAGACCGGCGTGTTGCTGATCGGCGTCCATTTCCTGACGCTCGAAATCGGGGCGCGTATGTTTGGCATGCAGGCGCCCGGCATCGGGGTTTACCGTCCTAACGACAACCCGGTTATCGATCTCATCCAGACCAACGGCCGCATGCGCTCCAACAAAAGCATGATCGACCGTAAGGATCTGAAGGGCATGATCCGCGCGCTGAAGTCCGGTGAAGTGGTCTGGTATGCCCCCGATCACGACTATGGCCCCCAGGCCAGCGTCTTTGTCCCCTTCTTCGCCGTTGATGAGGCCGCCACCACGACCGGCACCTGGATGCTGGCGCGGATGTCCAAAGCCGCCATCGTTCCCTTTGTTCCCCGCCGTATGCCGGATGGCTCAGGCTACGAGCTGATGATGCTTGAGCCGGAACTCGCGCCGCCGCTGGAAGATGCGGAAACCACCGCGCGCTGGATGAACGGCGTTGTGGAGAAGTGCATCATGCTGGCACCCGAGCAGTACATGTGGCTGCATCGACGCTTTAAAACGCGACCAGAAGCCACGCCTTCCCGCTATTGATCCTCATGCGGCCCTCAGGGCCGCATGCTATTTTAGCTTTAAAAGCTCCCCCTCATTGCGGCAATCATAACCCAGGCGCATAATTAGCAGGCTTATTACTTCATGCCTCAGGTGCTCTGCACCTCACTATGCGGATTGTTATGACACCCTCAGATGCCCCCATAAACTGGAAGCGTAACCTCACGGTTGCGTGGCTTGGCTGTTTTCTTACCGGCGCGGCGTTTAGCCTAGTCATGCCTTTCCTGCCGCTCTACGTCGAACAGCTGGGCGTGACGGGCCATAGCGCACTCAACATGTGGTCTGGCCTGGTATTCAGCATCACGTTTCTCTTTTCCGCCATCGCCTCGCCCTTCTGGGGCGGCCTTGCCGACCGCAAGGGACGTAAAATCATGCTGCTGCGTTCAGCGCTGGGGATGGCGATAATCATGGCGCTGATGGGCGTGGCGCAGAACGTCTGGCAGTTCCTGATATTGCGCGCATTGCTGGGCTTATTGGGCGGATTTATTCCCAACGCGAACGCCCTGATCGCCACGCAAATTCCTCGCCATAAGAGCGGCTGGGCGCTTGGCACGCTCTCAACCGGTGGCGTGAGCGGCGCCCTGCTTGGGCCGCTGGCGGGGGGATTACTGGCGGATAACTACGGCCTGCGCCCGGTCTTTTTCATCACCGCCAGCGTGTTGTTCCTGTGCTTTATCGTCACCCTGGTCTGCATCCGTGAAAAATTTACGCCCGTCGCCAAAAAAGAGATGCTTCACGCCAGAGACGTGCTGACCTCGCTTAAAAATCCCAGACTGGTGCTGAGTCTGTTCGTAACGACATTGATCATTCAGGTGGCAACCGGATCGATCGCTCCTATTCTCACCCTATACGTTCGCGACCTGGCGGGTAACGTCAGCAATATTGCGTTTATCAGCGGACTGATTGCCTCTGTGCCCGGCGTAGCGGCGCTGGTTAGCGCACCGAGACTGGGGAAATTGGGTGACCGGGTCGGCCCGGAAAAGATCCTGATCTGCGCACTGATCATTTCCGTTCTGCTGCTTATCCCCATGTCGATGGTGCACTCTCCGTGGCAGCTGGGTGTGCTTCGCTTTTTGCTGGGCGCCGCCGACGGGGCGTTGCTGCCCGCCGTACAGACTCTGCTGGTCTACAACTCCACGAACCAGATTGCCGGGCGTATCTTTAGCTATAACCAGTCGTTTCGCGATATCGGTAACGTCACCGGGCCGCTTCTCGGGGCGGGTATTTCCGCCAGCTTCGGTTTTCGCGCCGTCTTTATCGTGACGGCAGGCGTGGTGCTGTTCAACGCGATTTACTCGTGGTTCAGTTTATCCCGCGCGTTACGGCCGGTGACGGAATAAGAAGAACGCCTGACGGCTTATTTTCGCATTCATACTTGCAGAATCTGATATTCAGCTATTCTTTCCCTGAAACCTTCTGGAAAACAGGGAGACACCAATGACCATGTACGCCACGCTGGAAGAAGCTATTGATGCCGCTCGTGAAGAGTTCCTTGCCGATAATCCCGGCGTTGAGGAAGAAGATGCTGACGTGCAACAACTTAATATCCAAAAATATGTTCTGCAGGATGGGGATATTATGTGGCAGGCCGAATTCTTTGCCGATGAAGGCGAAGAAGGAGAATGTTTGCCGGTCCTGAGCGGTGCAGGTGCGCAGGCCGTGTTTGATGGCGACTATGATGAAATCGAGTTACGCCAGGAATGGCTGGAGGAGAATACGCTGCACGAGTGGGATGAGGGCGAATTTCAGCTCGAGCCACCGCTGGATACGGAAGAAGGTCAAACCGCAGCCGATGAATGGGACGAGCGTTAATTTACGCTACTCGTACGGGCCGTGGCTGGCATCGATGGGCAGCAACAGCGTGTCGAAAATCAGCGAGAACGGCAGATCGAGCACCGTCAGGTAACGCCATGCGGAATCACGGACATCCCATTTTACGCCCGGGTAGTACTGGTTGCCATGGCCCTGACCTGGAATAGTGCGGCTGATGATGCTGCCGCAGCCGCTCAGCAGGCATGCCATCATGACGACGATGATTATTTTCATCAGTAACCTCTAAAAAAATACCGGCCTCACAGCCGGTATTTTATCTGACGGGTGGCGCTTTGCTTACCCGCCTTGCTTAACCGCTTACTTCGCCTTCAGCGCCAGCGGGTTCAGCTTCAGCTCTTTGTAGTAGTTCACCCACGAAGAGTACTTCTCCGGAGCGGACCATACGCGATAGTGAAGTCTTGCCATCGTGACCGGATCGCTCAGCAGCACCAGACGACGGTCGCGATTGAGTTTTTCCGGAGTCTCGTTAAGCGCCTGCTCAACGTGACGATCGCGGGCAATCTCCAGCACCTGGCTTGCGCGGTGGCGCGCGGTGGCCATTGCCGTCGCCAGAGCGTTGAATGACGGATTAAACACGGCGTGCATAAAACCATCGTCCAGCGTGCGGTTGCGGTTCTGCTCCAGATAGGTATCGGTATCCACCAGCACCTGCGGCGGGGAATACTCTTCCGGGATCAGGAACAGTTTCCAGCGTTTGGTACGCAGCCCTACCGTTGAACGGCTGGAGATCACGGACACAAACGGCGACAGGATCAGCGAGAAGACAATCGGCGCCAGCCAGAACAGGAAGCGCAGATCCAGCCAGGCCATCCCGGCCGCCCACACCAGGCCCAGCAGCAGCTGAGACCCGTGACGCATGAAGGCTTCACTCCACGGCGTGGAGTCGTCATCACGCTGCGGTGAGTTCCAGACCACTTCCCAGCCCAGGAACGCGCTGACCACAAACACGGTGTGGAACAGCATACGCACCGGCGCAAGCAGCACGGAGAACAGCACTTCCAGCAGCAGCGAAAGGGTGACGCGGAAGAATCCGCCGTACTCTTTCGAGCCTTTGCACCAGATCAGGATGATACTGAGCAGCTTAGGCAGGAACAGTAGCACCATGGTGGAAGCAAACAGCGCAATCGCCAGCTCCGGACGCCACTGCGGCCACACCGGGAACAGCTGGCGCGGTTGCAGGAAGTATTGCGGCTCCGTCAGGGCATGGACGACCTGCAGCGCAGTGGAGAGCGCGAGGAACATAAACCACAGCGGTGCGGAAAGATAAGACATTACGCCCGTCAGGAACACCGCACGGTGAACCGGGTGCATCCCTTTTACGAGGAACAGGCGGAAGTTCATCAGGTTACCGTGACACCAGCGGCGGTCGCGCTTGAGCTCGTCCAGCAGGTTCGGCGGCAGCTCTTCGTACGATCCCGGCAGGTCGTAGGCAATCCAGACGCCCCAGCCCGCACGACGCATCAGCGCCGCTTCCACGAAGTCATGCGACAGAATCGAACCGGCAAACGAACCCTCGCCCGGCAGCGGCGCCAGCGCACAGTGTTCGATGAACGGCTTCACGCGGATAATGGCGTTGTGGCCCCAGTAGTGCGACTCACCCAACTGCCAGAAGTGCAGACCGGCGGTAAACAGCGGGCCGTAAACACGGGTGGCGAACTGCTGGCAGCGCGCGTACAGGGTGTCCATGCCGGATGCTTTTGGCGAAGACTGAATGATCCCCGCGTTCGGGTTGGCTTCCATCAGACGCACCAGACCGCTCAGGCAGTCACCGCTCATGACGGAGTCAGCATCCAGCACGACCATGTAGCTGTACTGGTTACCCCAGCGGCGGCAGAAGTCATCGATGTTGCCGCTTTTACGCTTCACGCGACGGCGGCGGCGGCGGTAGAAGATCTGTCCTTCGCCCTGCACTTCTGCAATCAGCTCCATCCAGGCTTTTTGTTCTGCAACGCAGATATCCGGGTTGTAACTGTCACTCAGGATGTAAACGTCAAAATGCGCCGCATTACCGGTTGCCTTTACGGACTCCCAGGTTGCACGCAGCCCCGCAAATACGCGGTCAACGTCTTCGTTACAGATAGGCATAATCAGTGCGGTACGGTGCTCGGGATTGAGGGGTTCATCCCCGACCGTTGACGCCGAAATGCTGTACTTGTCCCGTCCCATCAGCAGCTGCAGGAAGCCCATCAGCGCGGTCCAGAAACCGGCCGAGACCCAGCAGAAGAGGACCGCGAACAGCAGGAGAATGCCGCTCTGCAGGATATACGGTAGCAGCTGCATGAAGGAGACCCAGAGATCCTGGCCCATCATGTCCGTCGGGTTGATAAACGCCCAGCCCTGGTAAGGCAGAATGGTTTTCATATACCAGGTCGCGACAACCGTCTGCGCCAGCGTCAGAAGCAGCAGGATATAACGGCGAATTGTCCCCACGGTACGCCATTTCTGTTCGGAGGCCTGCTCTTCTTTCGTCAGGCGCGACAGATAGCGCGGCGTGACGTCACGCCCGCGCAGGCGATCCCAGAAGCGGCCAACCGGGTTGGTGCGCCATGGATCGGGGAACATTGAGGAACGCGTCGCTTTCGGCATCGCCTGAAGCTGATCGCGTCCTTCGTCGTCTTTAATCAACTGCCCTTCTGCCAGCGAGTCCGGCCAGGCCTGCTCCAGACGCGCCTTGACTGACCCCAGCGGCGTATCATCATCACGGGAAAACTGACGATGTTCGCCATCCAGCGCGGTATGAACCGCGCGGATGTCGCTCTTAGGCAGCGCCGCTTTTTCGATATCCGTCAGCGGCATGGCATCAATATATTCAGATGTATTATTCATTGGCAGGTAGCTGGTAGCTCCAGGTTTCACTCAGCGGCTGATCTTCACTGACCAGCGCAGCACGCATTTCAGTGGTCTGTTTCGGATCTTTCACTTTCACGCGCAGGGTCAGACGCCAGCCTTTGGTTACCGGGTTGTAACGCACGGTGTTCTCTACGATTTCACCGTTGTCACCGATGCTGGCCTGGGCCGACACCGCAGTATCAGGAGACAGTTTCTTCATATCCTGGCCGGTGAAGTCCACAACAAACGCTACCGTACCGTCAGGCTGACGGATCAGGTTAGACTGCTTCACGTCACCCGTAGAGCGGCGAGTCTGCGTCACATACGCGTTATCCGGCGCATGCAGCTTATCTTCGTCGCGGCTGAAGGTAATGGTGTACTTGAAGTTCATCTCTTTACCGGCTTCCGGCAGCTGATCCGGCGTCCAGTATGCGACGATGTTGTCGTTGGTTTCGTCGTTGGTTGGGATTTCAACCAGCTCTACCTTGCCTTTACCCCAGTCGCCTTTCGGCGTAACCCAGGCGCTTGGACGCAGGTCATAGCGGTCGTCGAGATCTTCAAAGCGAGAGAACTGACGGCCACGTTGCAGCAGGCCAAAGCCCTGCGGGTTTTCCATCGCAAAGCTGCTGACCGCCAGATGTTTCGGGTTATTCAGCGGACGCCAGATCCACTCACCGTTACCAGCATGAATAGACAGACCGTTGGAGTCATGCAGTTCCGGGCGGAAGTTGGTTGCCGGTGACGGCTGGTTCGGCCCAAACAGGAACATACTGGTCAGCGGAGCAACGCCCAGTTTGCCCACTTTGTCACGCAGGTAAACCTTAGATTGCACGTCAACGACCGTGTCACGACCTGGCATAATCACAAAGCGATAGGCACCGGTTGCGCGTGGGGAATCCAGCAGCGCATAAATAGTCAGACGTTTGTCCGTTGGTTTTGGACGCTCAATCCAGAACTCGCGGAAACGCGGGAACTCTTCACCTGATGGCAGCGCGGTATCAATAGCCAGACCGCGCGCAGAAAGCCCGTACACCTGCCCCGCGCCAATCACGCGGAAGTAGCTGGCGCCAAGCATGCTAACGATTTCGTCGTTTTTATCTTTGCTGTTGATCGGGTAAAGCACCTTGAAGCCTGCGAAGCCCAGGTCTTTCACCGTATCTTTGTCGTGCTGCACATTGCCAAAATTGAAGTAATCCGGGCTGTACTTGATCTTACGTACCGCGGTCGCCGTCACTTCATTGATGGCAACAGGCGTGTCGAAGTACATACCCTGATGATAAAATTCAAGCTTGAACGGGGTTTTAACGTTGTTCCAGTACGCTTTATCGTGGTTGAACTGGATCTGCTGATAGTCCGCATACTTCATGTCGCGGAAAACGGAGGGCAGGTTACTTTTCGGCGCTTCGTAGCTCTTGCCTGCCATCGATTTTGCCTGTTTTGCGACATCGTCGATGTTAAAGGCCAGTGCCGATGAGGTATACAGTGATAACACCACCGCAACACCCAACCAACGCATTTTCATCATCTGTGGTTTATGTTTCATAATAAGTAAGCACTTCCCCCTTTGTGTGCTTATATCGATCCGATCCATTTTAATGGAAACTCAGGCAATCCGACAACATAATCACTGCTTTGTTCAGCTGCTGGCTCATGGATTAAGCAAATGAAAGAACCCGTTATTCACTTTGCGTGCTTATCCTGGAGACAGTGTGTCGGTCTTGGTGTAGGGTTGGCGTCGAATGTAACCATTATGAGCCTTAGGGATAAGGCGAAAAGTCTGAGAATGCACAACGTTATATGAGCACAACACCGATACAACGGGAATATTTCCTCGACTCGATCCGGGCATGGCTGATGCTATTGGGGATCCCCTTTCATATTTCACTGATTTACTCCAGCCACACGTGGCATGTTAATAGCCAGATGCCCTCCTGGTGGCTGACGCTGTTTAATGACTTTATTCACGCCTTCCGCATGCAGGTGTTTTTTGTCATCTCCGGCTATTTCTCGTACATGCTTTTTTTACGCTATCCGCTTAAGCGCTGGTGGAAAGTACGCGTGGAGCGCGTAGGTATTCCCATGTTAACCGCCATACCGCTGCTGACGCTGCCGCAGTTCATTATGCTGCAATACGTTAAAGGCAAGGCGGAGAACTGGCCTAATCTCTCGCTGTATGAAAAGTACAACACGCTGGTCTGGGAGCTGGTGTCTCACCTCTGGTTCCTGCTGGTTCTGGTGGTGCTGACCACGGTCAGTCTGGTGATTTTCAGCCGCCTGCGCCGTCATCTCAGCACGACAGCAGACTCTTTCTTCGCCAACATCACGCTGGGCAAACTGTCGGTGCTCTTTTTACTGCTGGGGATCGCTTATGCCGCGGTGAGACGCACGTTGTTTATCGTCTATCCACCAATACTGAGCGACGGCCTGTTCAATTTTGTGGTGATGCAGTCGCTGTTCTACATTCCGTTCTTTTTAATTGGCGCGCTGGCCTTTATTCATCCGAGGCTTAAAGCGCTGTTTACCACCCCGTCACCGTGGTGCGCAGTGGGTGCGGCCATTGCCTTCGTGGCCTACCTGCTGAACCAGCGCTACGGGAGCGGCGACGCCTGGATGTATGAAACGGAAAGCGTGATCACCATGCTGTTGGGCTTGTGGATGGTGAACGTGGTGTTCGCGCTCGGCCACCGTTTGCTGAATTTTAAGTCCAGCCGCGTGACCTACTTCGTCAATGCCTCACTGTTTATCTATCTGGTGCACCACCCGTTGACGCTGTTCTTCGGGGCATACATCACGCCGCATATCGCATCCAACACGCTGGGCTTCTTTACCGGGCTGGTGTTTGTGGTGGGGATTGCCGTCGTACTCTACGAGATCCATCTGCGGATCCCTCTTCTGCGCTTCCTGTTTTCAGGAAAACCTCAGCCGAAAGCCGCCTGAGCAGCGCGGCGCACTCACGGTGCGCCGCCTTCGCTTCAGCTCTCCAGCTCTTGTCTGCGCTGAGTCAGAAGCCGCTGATAAAGATGCGTGGTGTCTTCATCGAAGCAGACAAAAATCACCTTCTCTGGCAGCGGTTTAAGCGACAAATAGCGGTAAACCGTTTCGACGGCGATGGTCGCCGCTGCCGCCTTAGGATATCCATAAACGCCGGTGCTGATGGCCGGGAACGCCATCGTTTTATAGCCGTTGTCGGCGGCAAGCCGCAGACAGTTTCGGTATGCCTCCTCCAGAAGGCTCGCTTCATGCTGGTCTCCGCCGTGCCACACGGGCCCGACAGCATGAATCACCGCTTTGGCAGGAAGGTTGCCCGCCAGCGTAATCACCGCATGGCCCGGTGGGCATTCACCCTGTTGCTGACGCACCATTTTACAGGCTTCCAGTAACTGCGGTCCGGCAGCCCGGTGAATAGCGCCGTCTACGCCTCCTCCCCCCATCAGGGAAGGATTGGCCGCATTGACGATGACGTCGACATGAACTGTCGTAATATCGCCATGAATAATTTCAATTTGCGGTTTCATAAAGCCCCTCTGCTGCCCGCCTTTTTTATAAGTGTATCGCAGAGGGGTTATTGAGAAAAACGATAGGCGTAAAACCGCCCCCGCCGACGGGCGCGCACGGGTATTAACGGTACTGGATCTGAACAACCGCGAGCGTTTTTTCAGGATTCAGGTACGTCATATTCACTGTCGCCAGGCCGGAAGCCGTCGCCTTGCCGTTCAGCGCGTCGCCGTAACTCACCATACGCGTTTGCATACGATTTTTTTCCGGACACGACACCGCCAGCTGCCGCTGCTGCTGGGTAACTTCGCAAGGGTCAGCAACGATTGCGCCGCGAAAGTGAATAACGCCGCCCTGCGCGAGCGTGGCCGAATAAGCTGGAGCGATAAATGCCGAAACAAGCAGGCCCAGACCTGAAATAAGATGTGCAAAAGAGTGGGTCACGATATGTACTCCTCAATGAAAATCGTCCATGAGGGGCAAACGCGCTTCATTATGCAAACGAAGGCTGACGTTACGGAACCTAACAACGCAGTTCCTGATAACAGCTTAGTTCAACGGCAAATATTCACAATGCATTGATTTCATGAATATTTACAGCGCACCCCCGGCTGGCGACCACTGCTGTGATAAATGAAGCGCTTTTCCATCCGTGACGGTGACAACGATGTTGATCGTGTCTTCCGCAGAAATAGTTAAACTCAACCGCGTTAAATCAATCGGCTGATTAGCGGGAATAAAAAGGGTATTTTGCTGTCGCGAAGCACTTTGCCCACTCTGCCCTTCCTTCAAAGAGAGGATCTGAACCTGACAATCACACGGTTCCGTCAAAATGACCTGCGGAATAATGGTCGTCATATTTCCCTGCTGTGACGTTTGAAAGGTTATCTGCCCGGAAAGCGCGGCAAGGAGAATGAAGGTATTCATGAGGAACTCCCGAAAAAAAACAGGGCATCGGCCCTGTTTTTTTGTAGTACAGATTTCAGTATCAGTACTGATGCGCTGTCGCGTGGTTACCAAAGCCGATCTGGGTAACGTTGACGGTGGAGTTAGACGCCGTCTGGTCTACGAGCGCACCGTTAAGGCCGCCGTACTGGCTAACATTCATAACGGATTTTTTGCTGTTCCACTGATCGAGTGTCGCACTGTTGCCAAAGCCGTTCTGGGTCAGGTTGATTTTGCTGTCGTCAGAACCCTGACCGACATCAGCCCCGTTACCGCCACCGGTCTGGCTAATATTAAGAACGGAATTTCTGGCATCTGTCTGCAACGCCAGCGCGGAGTTACCGCCACCGTTCTGATAAATATTCAGGGTTGAATTTGGACCACTGTTTCCGCCATGACCGTGTCCATGACCCCATCCGCCCTGATTAATCATACCAGCCATAGCACTACCAGAAACGACGATTGCTGCAAGTGCTGCCACTTTGATAAATTTCATGGTAAACCCCCATCGGATTGATTAACGTCGTCGCGAAATAGCTAGCGCTGAATAACGCGAATTGCCATCTGCGACTGTTTCTGCACTACAACTGCGGTTTTCTGCGTACCGTACTGCGTAATATTTGCTCTATTACCCGACCCTTTCTGGATAATTTTCGCACTATTACCATATCCATCCTGCGTAATACCTGCATCGTTCCCGTTACCGCTCTGATCGATCCAGGCAATATTGTAAGTCCCTGATTGATCAACTCTCGCTCTGTTGCCTGCCCCATCCTGAGAAATGACGGACAAGAGTTTCGATCCTTCCTGGCGAAGCTGAGCGTCATTAAATACGCCCTGTTGACCAATAATGGCTGCCTGATTTAATGATGAATAACTTAATTCATTAACCGCAAAATTATATTCAGCATTTGCTAAATCTGAATTCGCGGCGGTTACAAATCCAGGCGCACCCAGTAATGTAAACATCAAAAATAACGATGTGTTTTTCATGTTGTCACCCTGGACCCGGCTACCTGAAAACACCCTGATCGTATTTCGTATTAAACGACTCGTTTTTGTTAACGCGTCGTTACGGTGAAGAGTATGTCCGCTGAAACATTTTAAATATCTCACCCGCGCGGCTTATTTTTATTTTTCAGGTCACCACAAAGTTGTAATTTGCACCATAAAAAGCATGACACAGGCCGTTTTTATTTTTTATGAAATATTTATGCGCGACATGTTGTACAACGGCGAGAGAGCCGTCCATGCCCCTTCCCGCGTTGTTTAAGCGTAACGCCAGGATGACATTTTCTTCAGGGCGTGACACAAGGCGAGCTTTCTTAAGCCAGAAAAACCAGAACGGCATGACTTAGAAAGTATCAGTTACTCATACCTGGGTACAAACTAAACAAAATAATAAATACTTATAAATATTAACTGGTTAATTATATTTGTATGATTTTTAAAATCTATGCACTACTATTTCCATGTACAACTTTCATATCAAATAGCAACATTCAAAATCTGCAATTTTCACAAATTAATATTGATTTTTACATCTTGTTACATGATTAACACTTGCTTTAAAATTCGTAAAAGCTAGATTGAAATTAGATGTACGAAATTGGTTTTATATTTACCTCCCTGTGGAGGTTATGTTCTGATTCTACACACAGCAGTGCAACATCTGTCAGTACTTCTGGTGCCCTCTTCTTTACAGAGAGGGCGGCTGTCAGGTGCCAAAAATAAGTGGGGTTTCATCATGTATAATGAAGTCCATAGTTTACATGGTCATACATTACTGTTGATCACAAAACCTTCTCTGCAAGCGACAGCTTTATTACAACATTTAAAGCAATCTCTATCACTGAACGGGAAATTGCATAATATTCAACGTTCTTTTGATGATATTGCGCCTGGCAGCATCATTCTGTTTGATATGATGGAAGCCGATAAAAAGCTTATCCATTACTGGCAAGATAACTTAAGCAGGAAAAACAATAATATCCGCGTGTTATTATTGAATACGCCTGATGAATATCCTTTCAGAGATATTGAAAGCTGGCCGCATATCAATGGCGTGTTCTACGTCACTGAAGAAGAGGTTCGGGTGGTAGATGGTCTGCAAGGCATATTGCGCGGCGAATGCTATTTCTCGCAAAAGCTGGCCAGCTACCTCATCACGCACTCCGGAAATTACCGCTATAACAGTTCGGAATCAGCGCTGCTCACCCACCGTGAGAAAGAGATCCTGAACAAATTACGCATTGGTGCTTCAAATATTGAAATCGCCCGTTCGTTATTTATCAGCGAAAATACGGTAAAGACGCACCTTTATAATCTTTTCAAGAAGATAGCTGTTAAAAACCGAACTCAGGCGGTTTCATGGGCAAACGATAACCTCAGGCGTTAATCACATGAAGCGCACGTTGAGTTGGATCGCCGCAGCGAGTCTCCTGCTCGCTGCAGGGAACCTGCAGGCCGTTGAGGTCGAAGTTCCCGGATTGTTAACTGACCACACTGTCTCATCGATCGGGCACAGTTTTTACCGGGCCTTCAGCGATAAATGGGACAGTCCCTACACGGGTAATTTAACAATCAACGAGCGGCCCAGTGCACGATGGGGAAGCTGGATAACCATAACGGCCAATCAGGACGTTATTTATCAAACGTTTTTATTCCCCTCGAAAACAGACTTCGAAAAAAACGTAGCCTTAGCACTGGCTCAAACTGAAGACGCTATTAATCGCCTGCAAATAGATAAAGCCCTATTAAGCACCAGCGATTTAGCAAAAGATGAGTTCTAGCGAACCGATATGCGGAGGCTGTCATGCGTATTGCATATGCAGTTGTTTCGATCATGCTTATTGCTCCCCTGAGCTGGGCCGGAAATATGACCTTCCAGTTCCGTAACCCTAACTTTGGCGGTAACCCCAACAACGGTGCCTTTCTGCTGAATCAAGCTCAGGCACAAAACTCCTATAAAGATCCGAGCTTTCAGGATTTTACCGTTGATACCCCTTCCGCACTGGATAACTTCACCCAGGCTATCCAGTCGCAGATTTTAGGGGGATTGCTGACCAACATTAATACCGGCAAACCCGGCCGAATGATGACCAACGACTTTATCGTCGACATCGCCAACAGGGACGGACAGCTCCAGTTGAATGTGACCGATCGTAAAACCGGAAAAACTTCCACCATAGAGGTTTCCGGCCTGCAAAATAATTCAACTGACTTTTAAACAATAGCTAAATAAGGACAACGACCATGCAGCGCTTCCTGATATTTGTTGCAGTGTGCTTATTGAGCGGTTGTTTAACTGCTCCGCCTAAAGAAGCTGCAAAACCCACATTAATGCCGCGGGCCCAAAGTTACCGTGATTTAACCCATTTGCCTTCACCTACGGGCAAGATATTTGTCTCGGTATACAACATTCAGGATGAAACCGGACAATTTAAGCCTTATCCGGCAAGTAACTTCTCCACCGCGGTGCCGCAAAGCGCCACCGCCATGCTGGTGACTGCACTTAAAGATTCGCACTGGTTTATTCCGTTGGAACGCCAGGGGCTTCAGAACCTGTTAAATGAACGAAAAATCATTCGTGCCGCGCAGGAGAATGGCACCGTTGCGGACAATAACCGGATGCCTCTGCAGTCTCTGGCCGCCGCAAACGTGATGATTGAAGGGTCGATTATCGGTTACGAGAGCAACGTGAAATCGGGTGGCGTGGGCGCGCGCTACTTCGGTATCGGCGCAGATACCCAGTACCAGCTCGACCAAATTGCGGTTAACCTGCGCGTCGTGAACGTCAGTACCGGTGAAGTGCTCTCTTCGGTCAACACCAGCAAAACGATATTGTCTTATGAAGTTCAGGCTGGGGTATTCCGCTTTATTGATTACCAGCGCCTGCTGGAGGGAGAAATTGGCTACACCTCTAACGAACCGGTCATGATGTGTCTGATGTCAGCCATTGAAACCGGTGTGATCTTCTTAATCAACGATGGTATCGATCGCGGGCTGTGGGATCTGCAAAACAAAGCGGAGGTGCAGAACCCGATCCTGGTGAAATACCGTGATATGTCGGTGCCTCCGGAATCCTGACGGGCAGCGCATAAAAAAGGCGAGATGATTATCTCGCCTTTTTTTTATTCACTCACCGCGGTGATGTTTTGCGTTTTTTCCCGTCGCGCCGCCAGCCAAAGACCGCTGTTCTTCATGGCGTAGCCAAACAGCAGCCCCAGCGCCAGGGAAGGAACCACCAGCTTCCAGTCCCCCTGCCCGGCAAAGGTTGCGCAGGCCCCCATAAAGGTTCCCGGCACAAACGACAGCAGCAGATGCTTCGCCTGGATGCACATCAGGAAGGCGACGACACCCGTCATGACGTACCCCAGCATCTCCAGATGCGGCGCCAGCGCGCTGCCTTTCATGATGACCAGCGCCCAGATAACGCCGCTCATCAGCGTGCAGCCTGAGATAAAGAGCCCTTTCAGCCCGCCCTGAGGACAGGCGAAATAGGCCGTGCAGCCCAGGAAGCCAGCCCAGCTTAACAGACCGAGAGACACCGCTACCCATCCCCAAATACCGGAGAGGATACCCGTCGTGATTGCAATACACAGTAATATGTTCATGGCGCGCATCTTAGCAGAAGCGCGCCATAGAAATGAGATCAGAAGCACATTACGTGCAAGTTGAAATGTATCGTTGCAGAATTTTTGTGATTTACATCACTCCTCGCTCTCTTCTTCCAGCTCGTCCCACATTGCTGCAATCGCGTCACGCGTCAGCGGGGCCAGCGTTCGCCAGAACGGAGAGGTGGCATGGGCTTCCACTTTACCCAGGAAGGTCCCCACCCACGGCAGCAGATACGTTTCGAAAAGGATCCCGATGGCTTCATTTTCATCGTCGCCAGCGTTGTCTTCGATCCAGGACGCGGCCAGCAGCAGCGTACCGATATGATCGGCTGGGGTATCGCTCAGCGGCATCCCGCGTTCTGAAAGGAATGCCCGCACTTCCGCTTCGGTCGCTCCTTCCTGCCAGGCGGAACGATACGGCGACACGCGGCACTCTTCGCCCACGAACAGAGCATTGTAGTCCGTTGAGATCTGCTGCATATCGCAGCTTTTCTGCAGGCGCTCCAGTAACTCATCCTGTTCCAGCGGCCAGTTCTGCGCCAGTTTACCTTCGCGAATCAGCGTAAACAGCGGCACCAGCAGCGGGTCCTGCGGCTGGCGGTAATACAGGGAGCCCAGCACGCGGCAAAGGATGGAAAATTCATTCATTGTTTTATTCCGTTATTCAATTAAAGATCGGCAAATTCATCAATCGGCGCCATGCCGCGCGACTCGAGGAAATCAAGCATACGACGCGGCGTGACGTTCAGGATGCGTTCTTCCGGGAAATCCACATCCTGCAATATTTTCAGGCACTCGCTAAAATCCCCCAGCGTGAAGGCCGTGTGCGAATCAGAGCCCAGCGCCACCATGCCACCCGCATCACGCACGGCGGCAGCCACTTCGCGACAGTTGGCTTCACTGCCTTTACGCGAGTGCACGAACGAGGAGTTATTAATCTCCAGCGCCACGCGGTGTTTCGCCGCGGCCTGCGCCACGGCCTGAATATCAATCGGGTATTTCGGATTGCCTGGATGGCTGATGATGTGCACATTGCCGCTGGCAATAGTGGCAATCATCGCCGCGGTATTGGTCTCTTTATCCTGCGGCGGGAAAACCGGCTCATGGAAGCCGGCAAGGATCAGATCTAAGGAGGTCAGCATCGGGCCGGTACAGTCAATTTCACCGTCGGTGTTTTTGATGTTCGCCTCAATGCCGCGCAGTATCCCAATGCCGTCCACCAGACGTGGCCAGATACGCATATTCACAAAATGCCAGTAGTGCGGCGCATCCGCCATATCCGGGCCGTGATCGGTTATCGCGAACAGCTTGATGCTCTTAAGCTTCGCCTGGGCAATATAATCATGGAGGTTGCTATACGCGTGGGTGCTGGCGACGGTGTGCATATGCAGGTCAACGGGATACATCTTTCTCTCCTCTGCGTTTTTTCCAAAGGATAGCAGTTATCAGCGGCGAATATTAGCAAAAACCCGGCGAACGCCGGGTTTCTCTCAGTAGCCGCGCTGTCGGTCGACCTGTCCGGTGACCGGGTTACCCTTCTCTATTTCACCGATCGTGTGCGAGATATAGGCCACTGCCTCGGCAGGTCGCGTCACGGCGGCAACGTGCGGAGTCATTGCCACGCGCGGGTGTCGCCACAGCGGGCTTTCCTCCGGCAGCGGCTCACGGCTGTAGACATCCAGCATGGCGCCTTTAAGCTTCCCGCTATCCAGCGCCTTCAGCAGATCCGGCTCGACCAGATGCACGCCGCGCGCCAGGTTCATCAGGTAGCTCTGGTCGTCCAGCTGGTTGAGCAGGCCTTCATTGATAATCCCCACCGTTTCCGCCGTATTGGGCAGCAGGTTAATCAGCACACGCGTGCCGTTCAGGAAGGCCGGAAGCTCATCCGTTCCGGCAAAGCTCTCAACGCCCGGATAGTCTTTACGGCTGCGGCTCCAGCAGCGCAGCGGGAAGCCCCACGGCGCGAGCGCTTCAGCCACTTTCGAACCCAGCACGCCCGCGCCGAGGATACCAACGGTAAACGCTTCGCGCGGATATTCAGGCAGCGGCTCCCAGCGGGATTGCTGCTTAAGCGCCTGATAGTCATCAAAGCGGCGGAACCAGTGCAGCACCTGGCTGACGGCATATTCCTGCATTTGCTGGCCCATACCGGTATCTTCCAGGCGGAACAGAGGAATATCTTCCGGCAACATTTCAGGGTGTGCTTTCAGCTTGCTCAGAATGGAATCCACGCCGGCTCCGAGCGCGAACACGGCCTTTAGCTTACGGCCCTGGAGCATTTCTACCGGCGGATGCCAGACCAGCGCGTAGTCAGCATGTTCGTTATCGCCCCGCTTCCACTCACGAACGCGAGCGCCCGGCAGTGCCGCAGAAAGTGCCTTAATCCAGTAAGCCGTATCAAAAGTGGGGTGATAGAAGAGTATATCCATAGTCAATCCTGCCTTTTATTGCGCTGATTTATTTTGCTTTTTAACTGGACGGTCAGCATAGCAAATTTATTGCGTGATCGTGTTGTTGATAAAAAAGACGCTTTCAGCACATTTAAGAATCATGTTGCCTGAAGTTTGTCTAAACGCGCTAAATTACTGAAAAAGTGGGTTGACGGCAGTTCGGCTTTTCCTTACATTAGCGCCCGTCCCAGCAACAACGGGATGACAATATGGTGAGGTGTCCGAGTGGCTGAAGGAGCACGCCTGGAAAGTGTGTATACGGCAACGTATCGGGGGTTCGAATCCCCCCCTCACCGCCATATTCAAGATGAGAGCTCGTACGAAAGTACGGGCTTTTTTCTTTTATATTCTCCGTAAGGGGGGGATGAGAACCCCCGACCGGGGCTCGACAACTGGCGCAGCCAGTTGGACAGATGACGAACCTGCGAGGAATCTGCCCGAAGGGCGGGGGGATCGTTACTCCTCCACCATCCGCGCATACTCTTCAGTAAGAAAATCCACCAGCGTTCTGACGGACGGCAGCAAACCTCGCCTGGAAGGATAAACAGCGTGAATCACTTCCCGTCGGGGTTCCCATGCGTCCAGCACCCTTACCAGTTCCCCGGATGCCAGCTGATCCTTGACCATCAAAATCGGCAGCTGCACCACGCCCACCCCCGCCATCGCCGCTTCACGCAGCGCCAGCATGTCGGTGGTAATAAAGCGCGGCGTGTAATGAATCGCGGCTTTCGCTCCCTCCGGCCCGCTCAGCTCCCATCTGTGCAGCTGCTTTCCCACCCCCATGCTCAAACCCGGCCACTCGCTCAGCTCAGAGGGCACGGCAGGGTGACCCATCCGCTCAATCAGCGCAGGGCTCGCCACCAGGCAGTGTCCCCTGTCTGCCAGCACTCTTAACACCAGGTCGCTGTCATCAAACGGACGTGGACGAACGCGGATCGCCACGTCAATACCCTCGCCCACCAGATCGACCCGTCGGTTGGTGGCCTCAAGCTGAAGATTGATCCCCGGATAGCGCGCCATAAACCGTGCCAGCATGGGACCCACATGCACGTGCAGCAAGGTGACCGGACAGGTGATCCTGACCACGCCGCGTGGCTCGGCCTGCAACGCCGCCACCGCCTCTTCCGCAGCTTCGGCCTCTACCAGCATGGCTTTACAGTGCTGATAGAACGTCTGCCCCACTTCCGTCACCGTAAACTGCCGGGTGGTGCGCTGGATCAACCGCACGCCAAGGCGCTCTTCCAGCTGGGCAATCCGGCGGCTCAGTTTTGACTTGGGCTGATCGAGCGCCCGACCCGCCGCCGCAAATCCACCATGGTCCACCACCTTCACAAACCACGCGAAATCATTGAGATCCTGCATACGCCCTCATCGTTCCATATTCAGAACAGTGAATGTCATTTTCACTATCTACCGGGATATTAACCCTGAATATAAGCTAATTACATCAATAGCACATCAGGAGTACATCATGAAAAACGTAACAGGCGTTTATACCGCACCTCGTCCGCACTGGGTCGGTGACGGTTTCCCGGTTCGTTCAATGTTTTCTTACCAGACGCACGGCGAGCCGCTGAGCCCGTTTCTGCTGCTGGACTATGCCGGACCGTACACCTTCCCGGCGGACGGCGCGAAACGCGGCGTGGGCGAGCATCCTCATCGCGGCTTTGAAACGGTGACCATCGTTTACGCCGGCGAAGTGGAGCATCGCGACTCCACCGGCAGAGGCGGCGTTATTGGCCCCGGCGACGTGCAGTGGATGACGGCGGGCGCAGGCATCCTGCACGAGGAGTTCCACTCCAGCGCCTTCGCGCAGAAAGGCGGTGAACTAAAAATGATGCAGCTATGGGTCAACCTGCCCGCCAAAGACAAAATGGCGACGCCCGGCTACCAGAGCATCACCAAAGCGGATATCCCGGTGGTCACGCTGCCGGATAACAGCGGCACGCTGCGGGTCATCGCCGGTCGCCATGAGGACGTGACGGGCCCGGCCCATACCTTCTCACCGCTGAACGTCTGGGACATCGCGCTTAACCAGGGCAGCCATCTGACGCTCAACCAGCCCGAAGGCTGGAGCACGGCGCTGGTGGTACTTGAGGGCAGCGTAACGGTGAACGGCACCACGCCAGCGGGTGAAGCGCAGCTGATTGTGCTAAGTCAGAGCGGTGAAAAGCTGCATCTGGAAGCGAACAGCGACGCGAAATTGCTGCTGATGGCCGGTGAGCCGCTGAATGAACCGATTGTGGGCTACGGCCCGTTTGTGATGAACAGTAAAACCGAGATCGCGGAAGCCATTCGTGATTTCAACTCCGGCCGCTTTGGCCAGATCTGAACGTAATTAAGGAGCGCAATATGTCTACCCCTGCAAACTTCAACGGTGCACGTCCCGTCATTGACGTAAATGATGCCGTCATGCTGCTTATCGACCACCAGAGCGGGCTGTTCCAGACCGTCGGCGACATGCCCATGCCGGAGCTGCGCGCCCGTGCGGCGGCGCTGGCAAAGATCGCCACGCTGGCGAAGATCCCGGTGATCACCACCGCCTCCGTTCCACAGGGACCGAACGGCCCGCTTATCCCGGAGATCCACGCCAACGCGCCGCATGCGCAGTATGTGGCCCGCAAAGGTGAGATCAACGCCTGGGATAACCCGGAATTCGTGGCGGCGGTAAAAGCTACCGGTCGCAAGACGTTAATTATTGCAGGCACGATCACCAGCGTCTGCATGGCCTTCCCGTCCATCAGCGCGGTGGCGGACGGATATAAAGTGTTTGCGGTGATTGATGCCTCCGGCACCTACAGCAAAATGGCGCAGGAGATCACCCTGGCCCGCGTGGTCCAGGCAGGCGTGGTGCCGATGGATACCGCCGCTGTGGCCTCTGAGATCCAGCGAACCTGGAACCGTGAAGATGCGGCTGAATGGGCTGAGGTATACACCCACATCTTCCCGGCCTACCAGCTGCTGATCGAAAGCTACGGCAAAGCGCAGGAGGTGGTGAAAAACAGCGAAGTGCTCGATTCGCAGCGTTAATTCTGCGCTGTGCGTCATAAGCTGATTAAGGCTTAACCGAACAAGCACGAATGCAGAAAATCTGCTTGACCGCTTTCGCGCAACTCCCTATAGTAGCGCCCCGTTGCCCCCCAAGCGGTCAGGCAGCAAAACAATATGGTGAGGTGTCCGAGTGGCTGAAGGAGCACGCCTGGAAAGTGTGTATACGGCAACGTATCGGGGGTTCGAATCCCCCCCTCACCGCCATATTTGAAGAAGAGCTCGCATGAAAATGCGGGCTTTTTTTTTCGCATATTGCACGCCTGTGGGGGGGATGAGACCCCCCGACCGGGGTTCGACAACTGGCGCAGCCAGTTGGACAGACTGAGAGCGAAGCGAACAGGCTGCCCGAAGGGCGAGCGAAGCGAGTCAATCCCCCCCTCACCGCCATATTTTAAGAAGAGCTCGCATGAAAATGCGGGCTTTTTTTTTCGCATATTGCACGCCTGTGGGGGGATGAGAACCCCCGACCGGGGTTCGACAACTGGCGCAGCCAGTTGGACAGACTGTGAGCAAAGCGAACAGGCTGCCCGCAGGGCGAGCGAAGCGAGTCAATCCCCCCCGTAGCTATATTCAGCTCGGTGCGGCCTGAGACCCTCACCCTAACCCTCTCCCCAGGGGAGAGGGAATAAAATGCACATAAAACAAAGCCCGGTTTCCCGGGCCTTGAACGCAACAGCAAACTCAGTAATACGCTTGCAGCGTGCGCTGACAGAGCGCCGAGCGCACGCAGTCCTCTTTGGTGAAGCGTACCACCCCAATCATCTCATCTTCCTCAAAACGTGACATGGCGTCGCTGAGGCCGGACTTCACGCCCGACGGCAGGTCACACTGGGTAATATCGCCGTTGACGATAACCGTCACGTTCTCCCCGAGGCGCGTTAAAAACATCTTCATTTGCGCAGCGGTCACGTTCTGAGCCTCGTCGAGAATAACGACCGCATTTTCAAATGTACGTCCGCGCATATAGGCGAACGGCGCGATTTCCACCTTGCCAATCTCTGGTCGCAGGCAGTACTGCATAAAGGATGCACCCAGTCGCTTCACCAGCACGTCATAGACGGGCCTGAAGTACGGAGCAAACTTCTCCGAAATATCGCCGGGCAGGAAGCCGAGATCTTCATCAGCTTGCAGTACAGGACGGGTAACAATAATGCGCTCCACGTCCTTATGGATCAGCGCTTCCGCTGCTTTGGCTGCACTGATCCAGGTTTTCCCGCATCCGGCTTCACCGGTTGCAAAGATGAGCTGTTTACTCTCGATAGCATTCAGGTAGTGCGCCTGAGCCTCATTGCGCGCCACAATTGGAGAATTATCACGGCTGTCTCTGGCCATGCCAATTGCTTCTACGCCACTCATCTGCACAAGCGAGGTGACCGATTCTTCTTCACGCTGTTTATGGCTACGTGAGTCCCGTCTCAGCACACGTTTTGCTTCGCGACGAGCTTTGATCACTGCTTTTTGTCTTCCCATGGATAGCACCTTGAGTTGTTGGTATTCATCACACGCGCCAGCTTCGGCACGATTATGCGCACGAACATCAGAGGGTTGGCTTCCTTGTAAGCCATTGCTTGCTTTATCAGATGACGATACAGAGCGGCTACGCGCACCGGTCTGCACGTCGGTCGAATCAGATTCTTGAGGTGTGGGGGAGAATTTAGTGGTGAGGAAATCGCTGCCGGAGTCTGAGCCTCCGCGCCGGGTGCTGCGGTTGTTATGTTTACCTTGTCCAGTACAGGACGCAACCATTCGCGATCTCCATAGTGATTCAGCATCACTGCCGGGAACTACCGCTGTCTTATCTTAAGTACATCAGGAGTTATCATAAATGCAACATTTATTTTACCTGAATGCAACTTTTAAGACTGTTCCTGCAGCGGAATCAGTCTTATATATGAATATTACAGAAATATAACAATAAGATAGTCATATGAAAAAATAATGTCCCCGCGAACTATCGCAGGGACAATTATCAGGCTTCCATCAGACCTTGTGCGAGATACGCGCCAGCATCGCGCGCGCCGGGCAGGGCAAAGAAATAGCCGCCGCCGATGGGCTTAATGTACTCTTCCAGCGCTTCGCCGTTTAACCGCTTCTGCACGGTCAGGAAGCCTTTCTCCAGATCGTGCTGATAGCAGACGAACAGCAGCCCCATATCAAGCTGGCCGGAATTGGTCACGCCCAGCGAATAGCTGTAGCCACGGCGCATCATCAGGCTGGACTGCGTCTCTTTGGTGCGCGGGTTGGCAAGGCGAATATGGCTGTCGAGCGCGATAACGTCGCCATCCGGGTCGTTCGCGTAGTCCGGCACATCATGCTCGTGCTTCATGCCCAGCGGCGCCCCGCTCTGCTTGTCGCGGCCAAAAATCGTCTGCTGCTCTTTTAACGGCGTGCGGTCCCAGAACTCCACGTGGAACTGAATAATACGCACAGCCTGGTAGCTGCCGCCCACCGCCCATGCGGGTTCCCCCTGATCTGCCGTCACCCACACCACGTCTTTCATCAGCGCCGCATCGCTGCTGTCCGGGTTGGCCGTGCCGTCCTTAAAGCCCAGCAGGTTTACCGGCGTCTCTTTGCCTTTGCTGCGGGCGGCGTGGTCAGAGATAAACCCTTCCCGCTTCCAGCGCACGCTCAGCAGATCCGGCGTGTGCTTGATGATATCGCGCAGGGCGTGGATCACCGTGTCCTGGGTATTGGCACAAATCTGCAGGAGCAGATCGCCGTGGCACAGCGCCGCGTCGAGGGAGTCATTCGGGAAGCGCGTCATCTTCTGCAGCGCGTTAGGCTTCTGTTTTGCCAGGCCGTAGCGGCCGTCAAACAGCGACTCCCCTACCGACACGGTAATGGTCAGGTTATCCGGCGCGATAAACGCCCCGAGGATACCGGAATCCATCGGCGGCAGGCGCGGGTTCGGCGTATCCGGTGCCGGCCCGCCCGCGGTAAGAAACGCGATGCGCGCCGTCAGCAGGCGGAACAGACGCTCCAGATCCGCCTTATCGCTGGCCAGCGAATCAAAGGCCACCAGCATCATGGAAGCCTGCTGCGGCGTGAGAATACCCGCCTGGTGCGCGCCATAAAACGGCTGGGTCTCCATGCGGGCATCCGGCGAGAGCGTACCGGGCGCGCTTTGCGATTTCGCCGCATGCGCCACCGGGCAACCTCCCGCCAGGGCAAACGCACCGCCCAGCGCCCCTACCCCTTTTAACAAACGACGCCGTGAAGGTTCCGCCACGTCGAATTCTTCGTGCTTGTTCATCGTGCTTAGTCCAGACCCAGTACGCCGCGCAGCAGGGAGAGATCTTCCGCCAGCGTCGTAATCGGGCCTTTCAGCGCGTTACGGTCGGCGTCGGTCAGCTTGTCGTAGGTTTCGAACCCGTCTTTGGTACGGTACTTCGCCAGGATGGTATCGACCTTTTTGAAGTTGGCATCTACTTTCGCCAGCAGTTCGCCGTTCTCTTTCTGCAGCTGAGGACGCAGCAGCTCGACAATCTTCTGCGCACCGTCGACGTTGGCCTGGAAGTCCCACAGGTCGGTGTGGCTGTAGCGATCTTCTTCACCGCTGATTTTGCTCGCGGCCACTTCTTCAATCAGACCGGCCGCGCCGCCCACCACCTTCGACGGCGGGAAGGCCAGCTCGCTGATGCGCTTTTGCAGCTCCAGCACGTCGGTGTTCAGCTGCCCGGCGTATTTCTCCATTCCTTTGGTGGAGTTATCGCCAAACAGGGCTTTTTCCAGACGGTGGAAGCCGGTGAATTTCGGATCGGCGGCCTTCTGCTCGTAGTCATCTTCGCGGGCATCAATGCTGCCGTCGAGGTCAGAGAACAGCTCGGCAATCGGCTCGATGCGCTCGTAGTGCTGACGGGTTGGCGCGTACAGGGATTTCGCTTTTTCGATATCGCCCGCTTTCACGGCGTCGGTGAAGGCTTTGGTACCCGTGACCAGGTCCGCCGTCTCTTTGGTGACGTAGGCTTTATAGGCGGTGATGGCGTCGCCCAGGCTCAGCAGGGCCGTGCCTTTGGCCGCGTCCGCCGTCGCTGCACCTTTGACGATCAGCTTGCCTTTAGGGTTGGTCAGCAGGCCGCAGGTCATGTCGTATTCACCCGGCTGCAGGTTGGCGGTCATCTTCTGGCTGAAGCCCGGCGCGATGTTCTCGCGCTCTTCCACCACCATCACGCCTTTGAGGATCTCCCACTCCAGCGCCTTCTGGCTGTGGTTCTGAATGATAAACTGGGTTTTACCGCTGTTAACCGTGATGGTCATCGGCTCGCACTGCTTATCGTTAACGGTGACTTTTACCTGCGGAATATCCGCAGCCTGCGCAGCGAATGCAGAAGCGAACAGCGCGGCAATGCCTGCGCACAATGCACTACGACGAAACTGAATTGCCATGACTCTTCCCTTAAAAAGTATGTTGTAACTAAAACAATAATTACGGCGCAACGCGCGACGCCTGCGAACCGGTACGCGGCGGCATCGCGAACAGCACCAGCGCCGGAACCAGATAGATAAAGTACATCGCCACTTCGCTGACGCTCGGCGTTTCCTGGTAGCCGAAGATGCCTTCGAGCAGGGTGCCGGTCAGTGAATGGGTGGAGAGAACGTTGCTAAGATCGAACGCTACGTCCTGGAAGTGGTTCCACAGGCCCGCCTCGTGGAAGGCGCGGATCGCCCCTGCCGCCAGCCCCGCGGCCACCAGCAGAATGAACAGGCTGGTCCACTTAAAGAAGGCGCCCAGGTTGAGGCGAATGCCGCCCCAGTAGAGCAGAAAGCCCAGCACCACCGCCGTTGCCAGACCGAGCATGGCGCCCAGCGGCGGCCAAATGCCCACATCCTGCTGGAATGCCGCCAGCAGGAAGAAAACCGATTCCAGACCCTCGCGCGCCACGGCGAAAAAGACCATCATAATCAGCGCCCAGCCATGGTGATTCCCCTTCTGCAGGGCGTTATCCACCGCCTGCTCAAGCTGCACCTTCACGTTGCGGGAAACTTTGCGCATCCAGAAGACCATCCACGTCAGGATAAACACCGCAATCACGGCGACGATACCTTCAAACAGCTCCTGCTCTTTCTGCGGGAATTCGCCGGTGGTTTCATTGATGAGGATACCTAAGCCCAGGCAGAGCGCCGCGGCAAGGAATACGCCAACCCACATCACGCCAATCCAGCGCCCACGCTGGGTGCGCTTCAGATAGCTGGCGATAAGGCTGACAATCAGGGCCGCTTCAAGGCCTTCACGTAACATAATGAGAAATGGAACAAACATGCCGACACCTTAAATGTTTATCGCGGTCAACTGATGCAAAGAAAGGTAAATTCTTGTGATAGTGATTATCATTACGGCGAAAAGAAACACAAGCGAAATGTGTGGTGATTTGATGACGAGTTGTAAACGCAAAGCCTGTTAATAGTTGCCGCCGTTACCGTTAAGTTTATAAGTTATAATAAAAATGCCCATTTACGGTTAACCAGTGCTGTGGCTAAATATCCGCCTCAAAAACCAACCGAAAATATCCCATGTTTAAGATTGTCCATTTCCTGTTGGCGCTGGTGATTATTCTTGCGCTTGCCTGGCTGGTGAGTTTCGACCGCCGAAAAATTCGCATTCGTTATGTTTTCCAGCTGATTGTTATTGAAATTGCCCTGGCGTTCTTTTTCCTGCACGCCGAAAGCGGGCTATTCCTGATTAAATACGTTTCCGGCTTCTTTGAGTCACTGCTTAAATTTGCCTCGGAAGGGACGAATTTCGTCTTTGGCGGAATGGGAGAAAAAGGGCTGGCGTTTATTTTCCTCGGCGTGCTGTGTCCGATTATTTTTATTTCCGCACTGATTGGTATTCTCCAGCACTGGCGGATCCTGCCGATTTTTATTCGAATCATCGGGACGCTGCTGTCAAAGCTGAACGGCATGGGCAAGCTGGAATCGTTCAACGCGGTGAGCTCGCTGATCCTCGGCCAGTCGGAAAACTTCATTGCCTATAAAGGCGTGCTGGGGGATCTTTCCTCGCGTCGTCTGTTCACCATGGCGGCCACGGCCATGTCGACGGTCTCCCTGTCGATTGTCGGTGCCTATATGACCATGCTCGACGCCAAATTTGTCGTTGCCGCGCTGATCCTGAATATGTTCAGCACCTTTATTATTCTCTCGGTCATTAACCCGGTACGTCCGGAAGCCGAGCCGGATATCAAGCTGGAAAAACTGCACGAATCCCAGAGCTTCTTTGAAATGCTGGGCGAGTATATTCTGGCCGGTTTTAAGGTGGCGATGATTATTCTGGCGATGCTGATTGGGTTTATCGCCCTCATCAGCGCCGTTAACGCCCTCTTCTCCAGCGTATTCGGCATGAGCTTCCAGCAGATCCTGGGCTATGTGTTTTATCCGCTGGCGTGGCTTATCGGGATTCCGCTCAGCGATGCGTTAAACGCGGGCAGCATTATGGCAACCAAGCTGGTGGCGAATGAATTTGTAGCGATGATTGAGCTGCAAAAAATTGCTCATGAAATGTCACCGCGCGGGCTGGGTATTTTGTCCGTCTTCCTGGTGTCGTTTGCCAACTTCGCCTCCATCGGCATCGTCGCCGGGGCGATTAAGGGGCTGAACGAGCAGCAGGGCAACGTGGTGTCGCGGTTTGGTCTGCGCCTGGTATACGGTGCGACGCTGGTGAGCCTGCTGTCGGCGAGCTTTGCGGGATTAGTGCTGTAAATAGCTTTGCTACAAAACAACAACGGCGGGTTATCCCGCCGTTTTTTATTAAAACTGTACGCACACCGGCTGGTCGACCCGCATCACCGATTCCTGCGCGAAACGAGACTTATAGATCCCGCGCAATGCTTCGATGTTCTTCTCGCTCTGCGCATCTTTACCGTGGATAAGCATTAACGCTTTGCTGGATTCACGCGCCACTTTCCCGTCGTTCCCCAGCCACTGCCCGCGCGCATCAAACACCGTTAAGCCATCGCGAAAACGCGGCGTCACGTCCTGATCAACAAACTGCTGCCATTCGCTGCCGGTAATCTGCGCCCCTGCCGGGCGATTCAAGCCAAAATAGAGCGTGGTCTGCTGCATCTGGTTATCCGCTTTGCAGGTCTCCACCGCCGCACGCTGCGAGGGTGCGTTACAACCCGCCAGCAGCATAAATGCTGCCACCATTAACCCTGTTTTAATCATCATTTATCATCTCGAACTGGTGAACGGTCTGTCCCCTCTCCCATTTTGGGAGAGGGTTAGGGTGAGGGGAAAATTATTCTGCCTGAAGCTTAGTCGGCGGCGCAGTGTGGTAGTGCGCATCCGCTTCCGCAAAGCGCTTCTGCATAGAGGCAGACGGCGCTTTACCCAGCAGGCTGAACACCACAATACCGATGCTGCCGAAGATGAAGCCCGGAATGATTTCGTACAGGCCCAGCCACGCGAACTGCTTCCAGACGATGACGGTCACCGCACCGATGATCATCCCCGCCAGCGCGCCGTTGCGGGTCATGCGTGACCACATGACGGAGAACAGCACCACCGGCCCAAACGCGGCACCGAAGCCCGCCCACGCGTAGCTCACGAGACCCAGCACGCGGTTTTCCGGGTTGGCTGCCAGCGCAATGGCTACCAGCGCCACCACCAGCACCATAAAGCGCCCTACCCACACCAGCTCTTTCTGGCTCGCATTTTTACGCAGGAAGGCCTTGTAGAGGTCTTCGGTGATTGCACTGGAGCAAACCAGCAGCTGACAGCTCAGGGTGGACATCACCGCCGCCAGGATCGCGGAGAGCAGAATACCGGCAATCCACGGGTTAAACAGAATCTGCGCCAGCTCGATGAACACGCGCTCGGCGTTCTGGTTCACCGCACCCGCCTGCGCCGGGTTATTGCTGAAGTAGGCGATACCGAAGAAGCCGACCGCACACGCGCCCGCCAGACACAGAATCATCCACGTCATACTGATGCGACGCGCGTGAACGATGGTGTGGTGAGAATCCGCCGCCATAAAGCGCGCCAGAATGTGCGGCTGACCGAAGTAGCCCAGGCCCCAGCCCATCAGGGAAACGATGGCAACGAAGTTCAGCCCTTTCAGCATATCGACGTTTTCAATGCTCTTCTGCTTGATCACTTCCAGCGATTCGCCAAAGCCGCCGACGGTGAAAATCACAATCACCGGGGTCAGGATCAGGGCGAAGATCATCAGGCTCGCCTGCACGGTGTCGGTCCAGCTTACTGCCAGGAACCCGCCCACGAAGGTATAGAGGATGGTTGCCGCGGCACCGGCCCACAGGGCGGTTTCATAGCTCATGCCGAAGGTGCTTTCGAACAGTCGCGCACCCGCCACGATGCCGGAGGCGCAGTAGATGGTGAAGAACAGCAGGATCACCACCGCGGAGATAATGCGCAGAATGCGGCTGTTATCTTCAAAACGTCCGGTGAAGTAATCCGGCAGCGTCAGGGCGTTATTGTTGGCTTCGGTATGCACGCGCAGACGGCCTGCCACCAGCTTCCAGTTGATCCACGCGCCGACGGTCAGGCCGATGGCGATCCAGCTTTCGGAAATACCAGAGATGAAAATCGCGCCCGGCAGCCCCATCAGCAGCCAGCCGCTCATGTCGGATGCGCCCGCAGAGAGCGCGGTGACCATTGGGCCTAAGCTGCGCCCGCCAAGGATGTAGTCGTCAAAGTTTTTAGTGGAACGCCATGCCAAAAACCCTATCAGGATCATGCCAAAAATATAAACGAGAAATGTCACCAGCATCGGTGTGCTAATAGCCATTCAAATTCTCCAAAATGTCGAGCGACAACCGTCCGGGTTGCCTTGTTATGTCATCACCGGAACGTAGTGATGTGTGTATGTGTTTCCGTTGGGCGCGCTATCCTGCCGTATACGCTTCCCACTGACAAACGATTTAACACTGCATTTACATGAATTTCATCCCTGGTTTTATACGTCTTTCCTATAGGTTGCACTCGCTCACATTTATACGGGTTGCACCTTTGAAAAGTGTTAAGCACCGCATAAAAACAGGCTTCGCATGCAGAAGCTAGCGCTTTTTTCCAGCTAACTATTCGTTAACAATCCATTCATTTTCCAGCTTGCAAACCAGGTCACATTTAACACGGTTGCACAAAGTTGCAACATGGTGGATATTTCACGCTATCAACAGAACGCTATTACAGAACAACAGGAGTTTTGGCATGGGGATGACCACCATGGGGGTTAAGCTGGATGACGCGACCCGCGAACGGATTAAGACCGCAGCAACCCGCATTGATCGCACACCGCACTGGTTAATCAAGCAGGCGATTTTTAACTATCTGGAAAGGCTGGAGAGTGAAGACGGCCTGCCTGAGCTGCCTGCCCTGCTGGCGGGCGCAGCGAACGAAAGCGAAGACGCCGCGACGGCGGTGGAAGAAAACCACCAGCCGTTCCTCGAATTTGCCGAGCAGATCCTGCCGCAGTCCGTCAGCCGCGCCGCCATTACCGGGGCTTACCGCCGCGCCGAAACCGACGCCGTGCCAATGCTGCTGGAGCAGGCCCGCCTGCCGGAAGCCATTGCCGCCCAGGCGCACAGCCTGGCGTATCAGTTAGCCGACAAGCTGCGCAACCAGAAAACCGCCACCGGCCGCGCCGGGATGGTGCAGGGCCTGTTGCAGGAGTTCTCACTCTCCTCACAGGAAGGCGTGGCGCTGATGTGCCTGGCGGAAGCGCTGCTGCGTATTCCGGATAAAGCTACCCGCGACGCGCTGATCCGCGACAAGATCAGCAACGGCAACTGGCACTCCCACATTGGCCGCAGCCCGTCGCTGTTCGTCAACGCCGCCACCTGGGGTCTGCTGTTTACCGGCAAGCTGGTCTCCACCCATAACGAAGCCAACCTGTCACGCTCTCTGAACCGCATTATCGGCAAGAGCGGCGAGCCGCTGATCCGCAAAGGCGTGGACATGGCGATGCGCCTGATGGGCGAGCAGTTCGTCACCGGGGAAACCATTGCCGAAGCGCTGGCGAATGCCCGCAAGCTGGAAGATAAAGGTTTCCGCTACTCCTACGACATGCTGGGTGAAGCGGCGCTCACCGCCGCCGACGCGCAGGCCTACATGGTCTCTTACCAGCAGGCGATCCACGCCATCGGTAAAGCGTCCAACGGTCGCGGTATTTATGAAGGTCCGGGCATCTCTATTAAGCTCTCTGCCCTGCACCCGCGCTACAGCCGCGCGCAGTATGACCGGGTGATGGAAGAGCTCTATCCGCGCCTGAAGTCCCTGACCCTGCTGGCGCGCCAGTATGACATCGGCATCAACATCGACGCCGAAGAGGCTGACCGTCTGGAGATCTCCCTCGATCTGCTGGAAAAATTGTGCTTCGAACCGGAGCTGGCGGGCTGGAACGGGATTGGTTTCGTTATTCAGGCCTACCAGAAACGCTGTCCGTTCGTCATTGATTACCTGATTGACCTGGCCAGCCGCAGCCGTCGCCGCCTGATGATCCGCCTGGTGAAAGGCGCCTACTGGGACAGCGAAATCAAACGCGCCCAGATGGAAGGTCTGGAAGGCTATCCGGTCTATACCCGCAAAGTCTACACCGATGTCTCTTACCTCGCGTGCGCGAAAAAACTGCTCGGCGTGCCGAACCTGATTTATCCGCAGTTCGCGACCCACAATGCCCATACCCTGGCGGCGATCTATAGCCTGGCCGGGCAGAACTACTATCCGGGCCAGTACGAGTTCCAGTGCCTGCACGGCATGGGCGAACCGCTGTACGAGCAGGTCACCGGTAAAGTGGCGGACGGCAAGCTGAACCGCCCGTGCCGCATCTATGCCCCGGTGGGCACCCATGAAACCCTGCTGGCGTACCTGGTGCGTCGTCTGCTGGAGAACGGGGCGAACACCTCCTTCGTTAACCGCATCGCCGACACCACCCTGCCGCTTGACGAGCTGGTGGCCGATCCGGTGCAGGCCGTTGAGAAGCTGGCGGCGCAGGAAGGCCAGATTGGTCTGCCGCATCCGAAAATTGCCCTGCCGCGCGAGCTGTACGGCGCGGGCCGCGTCAACTCAGCGGGCCTGGATCTGGCGAACGAACACCGTCTGGCGTCGCTCTCCTCTGCTCTGCTCAACAGCGCATTGCAGAAATGGCAGGCCAAACCGATCCTTGAGCAGGCCGTCGAGGACGGTGAAATGCAGCCGGTGATCAACCCGGCAGAGCCGAAGGACATCGTCGGCTACGCGCGTGAAGCAACCGAAGCGGAAGTGGAACAGGCGCTGGAGAGCGCGGTGAACAACGCGCCAATCTGGTTCGCCACCCCGCCGCAGGAGCGTGCCGCCATTCTGGAACGCGCCGCGGTGCTGATGGAAGATCAGATGCAGTCGCTCATCGGCATTCTGGTGCGTGAGGCGGGGAAAACCTTCAGCAACGCCATCGCCGAAGTGCGTGAGGCGGTCGACTTCCTGCACTACTACGCCGGTCAGGTGCGTGATGATTTCGACAACGAGACGCACCGTCCGCTCGGTCCGGTGGTCTGTATCAGCCCGTGGAACTTCCCGCTGGCGATCTTCACCGGCCAGATTGCCGCCGCCCTTGCCGCAGGCAACAGCGTGCTGGCGAAACCGGCAGAGCAAACCCCGCTGATTGCCGCCCAGGGCATCAACATTCTTCTGGAAGCAGGCGTTCCGGCGGGCGTGGTGCAACTGCTGCCAGGGCGCGGTGAAACGGTGGGCGCCAAACTCACCTCCGATAACCGCGTGCGCGGCGTGATGTTTACCGGTTCGACCGAAGTGGCCTCCCTGCTGCAACGCAACATCGCCACCCGTCTGGATGCGCAGGGTCGTCCTACCCCGCTTATCGCCGAAACTGGCGGCATGAACGCCATGATTGTTGACTCCTCCGCCCTCACCGAGCAGGTGGTGGTTGACGTGCTGGCCTCCGCCTTCGACAGCGCCGGTCAGCGCTGCTCCGCCCTGCGCGTGCTGTGCTTACAGGATGACGTGGCTGACCACACGCTGAAGATGCTGCGCGGCGCGATGGCGGAATGCCGCATGGGCAACCCGGGCCGTCTCACCACCGACATCGGGCCGGTGATCGACGCGGAAGCCAAAGCCAACATTGAAAACCATATTCAGGCCATGCGCGCCAAAGGCCGTCCGGTGTTCCAGGCGGTGCGCGAGAACAGCGAAGATGCCCGCGAGTGGCAGACTGGCACCTTCGTGCCGCCTACGCTGATTGAGCTGGCAAGCTTCGACGAGCTGAAAAAAGAGGTCTTCGGCCCGGTGCTGCACGTGGTGCGTTACAACCGTAACAACCTCAACGCGCTTATCGACCAGATCAACGCCTCCGGCTACGGCCTGACGCTCGGCGTGCATACCCGTATCGACGAGACCATTGCGCAGGTCACCGGCACGGCCAAAGTCGGCAACCTGTACGTCAACCGCAACATGGTTGGCGCGGTCGTGGGCGTGCAGCCGTTCGGCGGCGAAGGCCTCTCCGGTACGGGTCCGAAAGCGGGCGGCCCGCTCTACCTGTACCGTCTGCTGGCGAACCGTCCGGAAAATGCGCTGGGCGTGACGCTGGCGCGTCAGGACGCTGAATATCCGGTGGACGCGCAGGTGAAAGCCGTGCTGACCCAGCCGCTGGAGGCGCTGATTAAGTGGGCTGATAACCGTCCTGAACTGCGTGCGATTGCGCAGCAGTACGGCGAGCTGGCGCAGGCCGGTACCCAGCGTCTGCTGCCGGGGCCAACCGGCGAGCGCAACACCTGGACGCTGATGCCGCGCGAGCGCGTACTGTGCGTGGCGGATAACGAGCAGGACGCGCTGGTACAGCTGGCAGCCGCGATGGCCACCGGGTGTGAAGTGCTGTGGCCGGACGATGCGCTGCATCGCGATCTCGCCAAACAACTGCCGAAAGCGGTCTCGGCCCGCATTCGCTTTGCGAAGGCCGATGCCCTGCTGACCCAGCCGTTTGACGCGGTGATCTACCACGGTGATTCCGACCAGCTGCGCGAGCTGTGCGAGCAGGTGGCGGCCCGCAGCGGGGCGATTGTTTCCGTGCAGGGCTTCGCCCGCGGGGAAACCAACCTGCTGCTGGAGCGTCTGTACGTGGAGCGCTCGCTCAGCGTCAACACCGCAGCGGCGGGCGGTAACGCCAGCCTGATGACAATCGGCTAACGCTGTGCTAATAAGGCTCCGAAGACGGAGCCTTATTTTATTGGGGAGTATATGAAACGATATCTTATCGCAGGCGCAGCACTGCTGCTCAGCACCAGCGCGCTGGCCAACGAGTGCGACAACGCCACTACGCAGCTTGAACTGAATACCTGTAGCGCGCAGCAGTACCAGGCAGCCGATAAAAAACTCAACCAGACCTATCAGGCCGCCATCAAACGCGCGGCGGCCCCCCAGCGCGACCTGCTGAAAAAAGCGCAACAGGCGTGGATTACCCTACGCGACGCGGACTGCGCGTTTATCGGTTCGGGGACGGAAGGCGGGAGCGTCCAGCCAATGATTGTTAACCAGTGCCTGGCGGAAAAAACCGTGGAGCGCGAGGCGTTTCTGGCCTCGCTGATGCAGTGTGAAGAGGGCGACTTAAGCTGCCCTCTCCCGCCGGGCAATTAACGCACGCGGATCCCTTCGATAATCATCCGCTGCACGTTTTCGAGGGTGCTCTGGAAAAACGCCTCGTCCTGGAGCGTTTTACCGGTCACCGCCTCAACCTGGGCCGCAAAGTCAGCGTAGTGCTGGGTAGCGGCCCAGATCATAAAGATCAGGTGCTGCGGGTCGACCGGGGCCAGCTTTCCGCTGGCAACCCATCCGGCGATAATCGCCGACTTATCGTCCACCAGCTGCTTTAAATCCCCCGTCAGCTCCGCCTGCAGCAGCGGCGCGCCCTGCAGCATCTCAAGACAAAACAGCCTTGACGCCTGCGGGTAATCGCGCGACACCTCGAGCTTCAGGCGAATGTACTCCTCGATAGCCACCAGCGGGGCCAGCTCTTCGCGAAATGCCTTGAGCGGCGCCAGCCAGATATCGAGGATCTGCTGCATCACCGCCACATACAGCGCCTCTTTCGACGGGTAATAGTAGAGCAGATTGGTTTTAGACACCCCGGACTGCTCCGCCACCTGCTCCAGGCGCGTGCCGTGAATGCCAAACTGTGAAAAGGTCTCCAGCGCGGCGCTGAGGATCGCCTGCTTTTTGGCGCTCACCGCCTGCGAACGTTTTCCGGGTGTTTTCACTGCGCCTTGTGTCATTTCCGCTCTCCATTTTCTTTCCTGCGCTCAGCATAGCAAAACCCCCGCCTCGCCACGACCTTCTGCACTCCCATCGCGCATGAGTGCCTGTTTTCTGTGCAATGTTTTTGACCATTTAGTCCACATTTAGCGGCATCAATTCCCCAACCTCCCATTAACACATTAATAACACAAGCGTTTTCAAAACTGGCATTGCCTTTGCAAAACCACCGTTACACCTGCGACGTAATGAAGAGAGGTTCGTGATGAAAATTGGCGTATTTGTACCCATCGGCAACAACGGCTGGCTTATCTCGACCACTGCACCGCAGTACATGCCGACCTTTGAGCTGAACAAAGCCATCGTGCAGAAAGCGGAGCACTACCATTTCGACTTTGCGCTTTCGATGATCAAGCTGCGCGGCTTTGGCGGCAAAACGGAATTCTGGGATCACAACCTGGAGTCCTTCACTCTGATGGCCGGGCTGGCAGCGGTTACCTCGCGGATCCAGATCTACGCCACCGCGGCCACCCTCACCCTTCCGCCCGCGATCGTGGCACGCATGGCCTCCACCATCGACTCCATCTCCGGCGGGCGCTTTGGCGTTAACCTGGTCACCGGCTGGCAAAAACCGGAGTACGAGCAGATGGGACTCTGGCCGGGCGACGATTACTTCTCCCGTCGCTACGACTACCTGACCGAATACGTGCAGGTGCTGCGCGACCTGTGGGGCACCGGCAAAAGCGACTTCAAAGGCGACTTCTTTACCATGAACGACTGCCGCGTCAGCCCGCAGCCGTCGGTGCCGATGAAGGTGATTTGCGCCGGGCAGAGCGACGCGGGGATGGAATTCTCCGCGAAATACGCCGACTTTAACTTCTGCTTCGGCAAAGGCGTTAACACCCCTGCCGCCTTTGCCCCGACCGCCGCGCGCATGAAGGAGGCCGCCGACAAAACCGGGCGCGACGTGGGCTCGTACGTGCTGTTCATGGTCATTGCCGACGAAACCGACGACGCCGCGCGCGCCAAATGGGAACGGTATAAGGACGGCGCTGACGACGAAGCCCTGAGCTGGCTTACCGAGCAGAGCCAGAAAGACACCCGCTCCGGCGCAGACACCAACGTGCGTCAGATGGCCGACCCAACCTCCGCCGTCAATATCAACATGGGCACGCTGGTCGGCTCGTATGCCAGCGTTGCCAGGATGCTCGACGAAGTGGCGGCCGTACCCGGCGCGGAGGGTGTCCTGCTGACCTTCGATGATTTCCTCACCGGCGTGGAAACCTTCGGCGAGCGCATCCAGCCGCTGATGCAGTGCCGCGCCCATATCCCTGCCGTCACGAAGGAGGTGGCGTAATGACGACCTTAAACGCTCGCCCGGAAGCCATCACCTTTGCGCCGCAGCAGAGCGCGCTGATCGTGGTGGACATGCAAAACGCCTATGCCAGCCAGGGCGGTTATCTGGATCTGGCGGGGTTCGACGTCTCCGCCACAAGGCCTGTGATCGAGAACATCAAAACCGCCGTCGCCGCCGCGCGCGCGGCGGGAATGCTCATCATCTGGTTCCTGAACGGCTGGGATGACCAGTACGTCGAGGCCGGCGGCCCCGGCTCGCCCAACTTCCACAAGTCGAACGCCCTGAAAACCATGCGCAAGCGGCCCGAACTGCAGGGCAAGCTGCTGGCCAAAGGCGGCTGGGATTATCAGCTGGTGGACGAGCTGGTCCCGCAGGCGGGCGATATCGTCCTGCCGAAACCGCGCTACAGCGGCTTTTTCAACACCCCGCTCGACAGCCTGCTGCGCAGCCGGGGCATTCGCCACCTGGTGTTCACCGGCATTGCCACCAACGTGTGCGTGGAATCGACCCTGCGCGACGGCTTTTTCCTCGAGTATTTCGGCGTGGTGCTGGAAGACGCGACCCATCAGGCCGGGCCGGAATTCGCCCAAAAGGCAGCTTTGTTCAATATCGAAACCTTTTTTGGCTGGGTCAGTAACGTTGCAGATTTCTGCGACGCCCTGAATCCTCCGCTCGCCCGTATCGCCTGAGGAGACACACGATGCCGAAATCCGTAATCATCCCGCCGGGCACCAGCACGCCCATCGCCCCGTTCGTCCCCGGCACCCTCGCCGACAGCGTGGTGTATGTCTCGGGCACGCTGCCGTTTGATAAAGACAACAACGTGGTGTTTATCAACGACCCAAAGGCGCAAACCCGCCACGTGCTGGAGACGATCAAAACCGTGATCGAAACGGCGGGTGGCACCATGGAGGACGTGACCTTCAACAGCATCTTTATCACCGACTGGAAAAACTACGCCGCGATTAACGAAATCTACGCCGAGTTCTTCCCCGGCGATAAACCGGCGCGGTTCTGCATTCAGTGCGGGCTGGTAAAACCGGACGCGCTGGTTGAGATCGCCACCGTTGCGCACATCGCGAAGTGAGGCAGGCATGAAACTTTCCGTCTCGCCGCCGCCGTACGAGGGTGCGCCCGTGGTGGTCTTTATTTCCGGTCTCGGCGGCAGCGGCAGCTACTGGCTGCCCCAGCAGGCCGCGCTGGAGCCGGAGTATCAGGTGGTGTGCTATGACCAGCGGGGAACGGGCAATAACCCCGACACCCTGCCGGAGGGTTACAGCCTTGCGCAGATGGCAGACGAGCTCGCCCAGGCGCTGGCTGACGCAGGCATTGCGCGCTACAGCGTCGTCGGGCACGCGCTCGGCGCGCTGGTCGGCCTGCAACTGGCCCTCGACAAGCCCGACGCCCTCACCGCGCTGGTGTGCGTCAACGGCTGGCTGACCCTCAATGCCCACACCCGCCGCTGTTTTGACGTTCGCGAGCGGCTGCTGCATTCCGGCGGCGCGCAGGCGTGGGTCGAGGCGCAGCCGCTGTTTCTCTACCCGGCAGACTGGATGGCCGCCCGCGCGCCGCGTCTGGAGGCCGAAGAAGCGCTGGCGCTGGCCCATTTCCAGGGTAAAACCAACCTGCTGCGCAGGCTCAGCGCCCTGAAAAAAGCCGACTTCCGCCGCCAGTCCGCACGCATTCGCTGCCCGGTGCACATTATCTGTTCCGCCGACGACGTGCTGGTGCCGTCCGTCTGTTCCGCTGAACTGCACGCCGCCCTCCCGCACGCCCACAAAACGGTCATGCGCCAGGGCGGACATGCCTGCAACGTCACCGAACCGGACACCTTTAACACCCTGCTGCTGAACGGGCTTGCCAGCCTGCTGCACAGCCCTGAACCCGCTTTATAAGGAGCTTTAATGAGCGAAGCCATTACCCCCGCCGCGCTGGAAACGCTGTTCACCAGTGCCCGCACCCACAACGGCTGGCTGGATATGCCGGTCAGCGACGAGACGCTGCGCGAGATGTACGACCTGATGAAATGGGGCCCAACGTCTGCCAACTGCTCACCGGCGCGCATTGTCTTTGTGCGAAGCGCAGAGGGAAAAGAGAAGCTGCGCCCGGCGCTCTCCAGCGGCAACCTCGAGAAAACGCTTACCGCCCCGGTGACAGCGATTGTCGCCTGGGACGGGGAATTCTACGAGCGCCTGCCCGAGCTGTTCCCGCACGGCGATGCCAGAAGCTGGTTTACCGCAAGCCCCGCGCTGGCGGAAGAGACGGCCTTTCGCAACAGCTCAATGCAGGCCGCGTATCTGATTTTCGCCTGCCGCGCACTCGGCCTGGACACCGGCCCGATGTCGGGCTTTGACCGACAAAAGGTCGACGAGGCCTTTTTCACCGGCACAACGCTTAAAAGCAACCTGCTGATCAACATTGGCTATGGCGATACGCGCAAACTTTACGGGCGCCTGCCGCGCCTGACCTTCGACGATGCCTGCGGACTGGCGTAAGGAGCGATCGTGATGACACCCGATAAACAGACCTTTCGCGACGCCATGGCCTGCGTTGGCGCGGCGGTCAACATCATCACCACCGACGGCCCGGCGGGGATGGCGGGCTTTACCGCCAGCGCGGTATGCAGCGTCACGGATTCCCCTCCCACCCTGCTGGTGTGCCTGAACCGCGGCGCGTCGGTCTGGCCCACGTTCAGCGAAAACCGCACCCTGTGTGTGAATACCCTGAGCGCCGGACAGGAGCCTTTATCCAATCTGTTTGGCGGCAAAACGCCGATGGCGGAACGCTTTACCGCCGCCCGCTGGCAGACGGGCGACACGGGCTGCCCGCGTCTGGAGGATGCGCTGGCCTCGTTTGACTGCCGCATCAGCCAGGTGGTCAGCGTCGGTACTCACGACATTCTGTTTTGCGACATCGTATCGATTATTCGCCACCCCGCACCGCAAGGTCTGGTGTGGTTTGACCGCAGCTACCACGCGCTTATGCGACCCGCCTGCTAAGGCGCTTTAAGGAGACAGACCATGTTCGGATTTCCCCACTGGCAGTTGAAATCGACCTCCACTGAAGCAGGCGTGGTCGCGCCGGATGAACGCCTCCCGCTCGGGCAAACCATGGTGATGGGCGTCCAGCATGCAGTCGCGATGTTTGGCGCGACGGTATTGATGCCGATGCTGATGGGGCTCGATCCCAACCTGTCTATTCTGATGTCGGGAATCGGCACCCTGTTGTTCTTTTTTGTTACCGGCGGGCGCGTGCCCAGTTACCTGGGCTCCAGCGCCGCCTTTGTCGGCGTGGTGATCGCCACTACCGGTTTTAACGGCCAGGGGATCAACCCCAACCTGAGCGTGGCCCTCGGCGGCATCATCGCCTGCGGGCTGGTCTATACCCTGATTGGTCTCGTTGTGATGAAGATCGGCACGCGCTGGATCGAACGGATGATGCCCCCCGTCGTCACCGGCGCGGTGGTGATGGCGATAGGCCTGAACCTCGCGCCGATTGCGGTGAAAAGCGTCTCCGCTTCGCCGTTTGAAAGCTGGATGGCGGTGATCACGGTGCTGTGCATCGGCCTGGTGGCAGTCTTTACGCGCGGGATGATCCAGCGTCTGCTGATCCTGGTCGGGCTGATTGTCGCCTGTCTGATCTACGCCCTGCTGGCGAACGTGTTCGGCATGGGCAAGCCGGTCGATTTTACCCTGCTTCATCAGGCCGCCTGGTTCGGTCTGCCGCAGGTGACCTCGCCCACCTTTAACACGCAGGCGATGATGCTTATCGCCCCGGTGGCGGTGATCCTGGTGGCGGAAAACTTAGGGCACCTGAAGGCGGTGGCGGGAATGACCGGGCGCAGCATGGATCCGTACATGGGCCGCGCGTTCGTCGGCGACGGGCTGGCGACCATGCTCTCAGGCTCCGTGGGCGGCAGCGGCGTGACCACCTATGCGGAAAACATCGGCGTGATGGCGGTGACCAAGGTCTACTCAACGCTGGTCTTCGTGGCGGCGGCGGTAATGGCGATCCTTCTTGGTTTCTCACCAAAGTTCGGCGCGCTGATCCACACCATTCCGTCACCGGTCATCGGCGGCGCGTCGATTGTGGTGTTCGGGCTGATCGCCGTGGCCGGGGCACGCATTTGGGTGCAGCATCGGGTTGACCTCAGCCAGAACAGCAACCTGATCATGGTGGCCGTCACGCTGGTGCTGGGCGCGGGCGATTTTGCCCTGACGCTGGGCGGGTTTACGATCGGTGGGATTGGTACGGCGACCTTCGGCGCGATCCTGCTTAACGCCCTGCTGAGCCGCCGGATGGTTGCCGCGCCGCAGGCCGCCGCGGCGCATCAGGATTCGTGAAATCGATATGTCGGGTGACGGCTACGCCTTACCCGACCTGCATGCTCCTTAAGAGCGATCACGCCTGCTCAAACAGTCGTTCGATAGCTTTTGTCGGGAAGAACAAAGAATGGCTGTTTTCGCCTGCCAGCGGGATGAACCCCAGCTTCAGATAAAATCGTTTAGCCTGCTCGCTAAGGGCATCAACAAATATTCCGTGTACTCCCACAGCCTGCGACGCCAGGTAAACCACCCGCATAGCGTGTGCAACAAGCGTTGTTCCCCACTCGTTTCCCTGTAGTTCTTTATGAATAGCCAGACGTCCCAGCGTCACGCTGGGTACGTTGAGATAAGGGATCCGACGCTGCTGAGTCTTAGAAGGAAGCATCGCTCTCTCAAAGCAACTTCCCGATAGCGTGTAATAGCCCAGCACGCGCGGATGGTCGCGCTCTTTAAGCAGGTAGGCTCGTAGAATACGTCCATTGTGCTGGCGTACCAGGTGTTCTCTCAGGAAGGCATTTAGCGAGGGTTCACCACAATCAAAATCCCCGAAATCATAGTCGGTTCCCTCTGAAAACATTTCAATCGTGAGATTTGCCAAGACGCTTCACTCCATGTTTCGAAGACGTTTTGCCGCTCGCTTGAGGCGTTCATTTGGCTCTGGCGGATTGTCGATAGCATCCATCACCGCATTCCAGGAGGCTTCGTTTAACACGAGACGACGGTGCTGCTCGATGACCTCTGCAGCACGCTCTGACGCACTGTTCACCATAAACTGGGTGATCGTTTGATTCGTCATCGCCGCCGCTTCTTCAATCATTGTTTTGTCTTCGTCCGTTAAGCGAAGATCGATACGCTGTTTTTTAAGTGCTGGCATGGTTTACATCACCGTGTACGGTTTTAATCCGTACATATCCTAAGTAACGTTGCGCTTTTTTTCAATCTAAACCTTTTTCAGCAGTCAAATGACTCGCTTCACGCCCCCGCTTTCTGAACTTTAGTTCGCTCACCAGCACCCCGGCGACAATAAACGCCGCGCCCACCAGCGCCAGCAGCGGTAAACGCTCGCCGGCCAGTCGTCCGAAAATCCCCGCCCAGACCGGTTCACCGGTGTAGATCACCGTCGCCCGCGTTGGCGATACGCTGCGCTGCGCCCAGTTCATGGTCACCTGGATAATGGCGCTGAAGATGCCAAGCCCCAGCGCGACCACCACCAGCCCCGTGGACATCGGCGGCACGGATTCCCCGGCTGGCACCATCGTCGCGAAGGCCACCAGCGACGCCGTCGCGAGCTGCACCACCGTCACGCGCTTGACGTCCACTTTCCCAGCCCAGGCGCTGATCAGAATAATTTCCGCCGCGATGGCAATGGCCCCGACGAGGGTAATGATCTCGCCCGGCCCCAGCGCCAGCAGGTTATTTTCCGGCCCGGCTAATAAAATCAGGCCGATAAACGCCAGCACGATGCCAATGCAGGACATCAGCCCCGGTAGCCGCCCGAGGCATAACCATTGCAGCAGCGGCACCAGCGGCACGTACATGGCGGTAATAAAAGCGGATTTGCTGCTGGAGATGGTCTGCAATCCCCACGTCTGCAGGCTGTAGCCCATCGCTATCGCAACCCCAATCGCCACGCCGGCCTTGAGTTCCTTCAGCGTCAGACCCCGCAGCGTTTTAAGGGAGATCAGCCCCACGGCTATCGCCGCCGTCGCAAAGCGCAGGCCGACAAAAAAGAACGGATCGCTGAGGGTCACCGCGTACTGGACGGCAAGAAAGGTCCCGCCCCAGAACATGGTGATGAGAATAAGGATGGCTTCCTGCGGTTTTATGGAGAATTTAAAGCGTGAGACGGACATGCGACACCAACAAGTGAGATCAATTCTGTAGTGTGCGTTGCCTTTGGTTACAGTTCAATGTTGCAGACATAAAAAAACCGCCGGGAAACCCGGCGGCAGGGAGTCAACCCGGCGTACTACTTATTGCTGCCGTGGCTATTTTTACCCCCTTTTTTACCAGCCTCTGATGCGCGCTGAGGGTCGTTCTTGAAGTTACCCCCGCTAGACTGGCCACCTTTACGACCTGCTTCTGATGCTCTTTCACGGTCTTCAGCGAAATTACCTGAACCACCACGATGGTTTGCCATCTCTAACCTCCAGAGTGTGAAACATTAGACATCATATTGCATTCAGTAAAAGAGGATTCTTTCACCTCGCGGCTAAAGGACAGGGCCTTTATCTGTGCCGCGTGAAACTAAGCTTAGTGGACTGAGGCTATCCGGCAAGCCACGGGTAATATTCTGCAACATGATATCCGCCTTTCGGGTCAGATAACGCGACGGAAATCTATAAGCCTTTCTTATCATTTTAAAATTCGACGACCAGAAAGTTGTTTCATTTTGCTACAGCCCCTTATTGTAACCATGTTGTTATAAATCAAAGAAATGCCGTTCATTTTTGCAGTCTGGCCGTGATGTCATATCTTTATATGAACGCAGCGATCCGCTGTCAGAAAAACCAACGAGGAGTGATGCAAAATGGCAAAAGTTCTGGTGCTCTATTATTCCATGTATGGACACATTGAAACCATGGCTCACGCGGTAGCAGAAGGTGCAAACAGAGTGGACGGCGTTGAGGTTGTGGTAAAACGCGTACCGGAAACCATGCAGGCGGAAGCGTTCGCCAAAGCCGGGGGAAAAACACAAAATGCCCCGGTCGCCACCCCGCAGGAGCTGGCGGAGTATGATGCCATTATCTTCGGCACCCCGACCCGCTTCGGCAATATGTCAGGCCAGATGCGTACCTTCCTCGATCAAACCGGCGGGCTCTGGGCATCCGGGGCGCTGTACGGCAAACTCGCCAGCGTATTCAGCTCTACCGGCACCGGCGGCGGACAGGAGCAGACGATTACCTCAACCTGGACTACCCTTGCTCATCATGGAATGGTGATTGTGCCAATTGGCTACGGCGCGCAGGAGCTGTTTGACGTTTCTCAGGTGCGCGGCGGGACGCCGTACGGCGCAACCACCATTGCCGGTGGGGATGGCTCACGTCAGCCAAGCAATGAAGAACTCTCTATCGCCCGCTATCAGGGTGAATACGTCGCGGGTCTCGCTAAAAAACTGAACGGCTAACCCAACAGGAGGAAAAGTATGCCAACACAGGAATCCAAAGCTCACCACGTGGGCGAATGGGCAAGTTTACGCAACACCTCTCCGGAGATTGCCGAAGCCATCTTTGAAGTCGCGAACTACGACGAAAAGCTGGCCGAGCAGATTTGGGAAGAAGGCAACGATGAAGTGCTGATTCGCGCCTTCGAAAAAACGGACAAAGACTCGCTCTTCTGGGGCGAGCAAACCATCGAACGTAAAAACGTCTAAGCGTTTCCCCCCGCCGCAGCGGGGGGTTCTCTTTTACTTCGCCGCGTTATTCATGACCGCATTGAATTTATCAACCGGACAGAAGCCGTTCGCGTCCACCGGACAGCCCTTCAGCTCCAGCGTCACGCGCTGCGCGGGTGACTGCAATGACAGCACGCTGGCGTTGCGCAGCTGCTCCGCGCTCTGGTAGACATACTCAATTTTCATCAGCTCCTGATTGCTGTTTTTGTCGTGCCAACGCTGGAAGACAATCTTGCCGCCAATCGGGGTCCGTTCCTGCTGGTCATGCAGCTGATACGGCTTGAAATCCAGCGCGGTGAGCAGTGAAGCGATGTTCGAATCGTGCCCTACCAGCAGAGTAATCTTAGGCGCTTTCGCCTGTTCGGTGACCAGCGTTTTATCGATATATTTCACCAGCGGCTTCGCCACGTTTTGCGCCACCTCGGTGGAGGTAAACAGCGAGTCCTGATAGCCGTTCTTCAGCTTCGACAGCACGCGCCACTGCTGGTCGGTCTTGATTTCACCCCAGGCCACCTGGTCGGCCGGGAAACCTTCGTAATACTGCAGCGTGAACGCGTCCACCAGCGAGTTACCCACCTTCAGCGGCCCGGATACGCCAGGCTCTTTTTCATAGTCGGCGCTGAAGGTATCTTTCGCGTCTGCCAGCGAGCAGACTTTTTTCTCTTTGCAGGACGGGGAATCGGCGTAATTTGTCATCTGCTCCAGCAGCTTATAGCTTTCGCCAAGCTGCATTTTCTGCCGCTCGGTCTCCATCGCCTTCAGCGCTTTTTCGCGGAATTCCGGCGAGTTGTCGGTAATCACCGGATTAAAGGTCGGGTCCATAGTGCCCATTTTTTCCTGATGATGCACGGGGACGTCGCAGCCCGGGAACGCACCGGTAATGAAGAACTGCGCGGTCGCGACGGTACGCTGCAGGCTGTTGGCGTAAGCATACACGCTATCTGCTGGCGGGCACTCTCCCGTCTTCACCATCCCCTGCTGCGCCAGCCACTCGCGCATGTAATGGCCCATATAGACTTCCAGCACGCCGCCTTTGGTGGTGAGCTGACCGCCCGGCACGTCCCACTCCGGCCACTGCTTCGGCGTGGACTGCTCCAGCACGCTGCCGTTGTTGGCGAGCGGCGCGCGCAGGTTGTGACGGCTCATGATTAACACCTGCTCCAGCTGATAGCCTTTCGGCGTCTCCTGCGCCTGTGCGCCAAAGGTCATTGAAAGGGTACCTGCCACGGCCACTGCGAGTAGTGCTTTTCTCATCCCTCGTTCCTCACGTTTTTTTAATATTCCAGTGAGTGTGACAGATTCGTGACAGTTTTTTCGGGAAGCATTTCTCAAACTGATGATTAACGTGCTTACGGTGGGCGCTAATTAGTTTTATAATAAAACCATACCCCACCGGAGACCTGACCGTGAAACGCACCCGCCTTGAAGAGAGCACCTGCCCCGTCGCCCGTTCGCTGGATATCATTGGCGACTGGTGGTCGCTGCTGATCGTTCGCGACGCGCTGCGCGGGATTAAACGCTTCGGTGAGTTTCAGAAAAGCCTCGGTATCGCGAAAAACATGCTCACCTCGCGGCTGAAGCTGCTGGTCGATGAAGGCATCCTCCGGCTTCAGCCCGCCTCCGACGGCAGCGCCTGGCAGGAATACGTTCTGACCGACAAGGGACGCGCGCTCCAGACGGTGCTGGTTGCTCTCTCCCAGTGGGGCAATGAATTTTTGTTCGCGGAAAACGAATGCGGCACCGTTCTCGTCGATAGCGAACAGCGCAAACCCCTGCGTAAACTGGCGCTTATCGCCGACGATGGGCGCGAGCTGACGCCAGAAGAGATCGTGGCTAAACTCCCCTCCTGATCGTTCCCAACGGCAAAAGCACAAAATGCCCGGCAAAATGGTTGCATTATAAAACCAAATAGCAGAGAGTTAATTCAGTTTCATATTGAAACCAGATAACCCACTTTGCTTTGAGGTAACACACAATGACTACGCAAATCACCACCGCCTTAATTACCGGCGCCTCTTCCGGGATCGGGGCCGTCTATGCCGATCGCCTGGCCGCGCGCGGCGCTAACCTGGTCCTGGTCGCCCGCCGCGAGGATCGCCTAAAAACCCTCGCCGCCGACCTGCGCGCGCGCTATGGCGTGGCCGTCGCTATACTGGTGGCCGATCTCAGCGATGAAGCCGGGATCCGCGCCGTGGAAAATGAACTGCGCCACAATACCGCCATCGATACGCTGGTAAACAACGCGGGCACCGCGCAGATGGCCCCGTTCCTCGCGGGCGATGTGGCGCAGCATCAGGCCATCAACACCCTCAACACCACGGCGCTGATGCGTCTGACCTACGCTATCCTGCCCCGCCTGGCGCAGAACAATCGCGGGACGCTGATCAATATCGCCTCGGTGTTATCGCTCCATGTCCGTGCGGGCAGCGCGCTGTACAGCGCCACCAAAGCCTGGGTACTGAGCTTTACCCGCGGACTGCAGGAAGAATTTGCCGATAGCAGCGTGCGCATTCAGGCCGTGCTGCCCGCCGCGACGGCGACGGAGATCTGGAGCCATTCAGGGGTTACGGTGAACGATCTGCCGGAAGGGTCGGTGATGACCACCGACGATATGGTCGATGCGTCACTGGCGGGTCTGGATCAGGGCGAACAGATCACTATTCCGCCGATGCATGACGCCGCCCTGTGGGATCGCTACGAAGCGGCGCGCCTTGAGCTGTTTAACAGCGCGCGCACCGGGGTTCCGGCACCGCGCTACGTGAAACAGTAGCCTAACGCTCAAGCTGGTCGCCGTACTCGCTCATCCAGGCGGCCAGCGGCGAAAGTGCGTCCTGCAGGGTTAACCCCAGCTCGGTAATTTGATACTCCACGCGCGGGGGGATCTCCGGGTAGACCGTCCGCGTCACCAGCCCGCGCTGCTCAAACAGGCGGAGCTGCTTCGTCAGCTCTTTCTGCGTGATGGGGGCAGCGGCACGCAGCAGATCGCCAAAGCGTACGGGCGTGTTGAACACAATCAGGCGATAGAGAATGGGGATCGCCCACTTACCGGATATCAGGTTGACAAACTGCGTCATCGGGCAGGTATACGCCTCAGATTTTTTTTCGCAGCACACCTCCAGCATTTCTGCCATAGCACACCTCTTGCCTCGTTAGTATCCATTTGGTACCTGGTTTCCTTTCGATACTAACGTTTCTATAGTGCTTTCTCCAGTGACATTTCAGGAGAAGAACATGGGTCGTTTAACCGATAAATATACGCTGATTACCGGCGGCACCAGCGGCATTGGTCTTGCCACCGCGCAGGCGTTTATCGCCGAAGGGGCGCGCGTCGCCGTGACCGGACGCAACCCGGACACCCTCGCCGAAGCAGAGCGCATTCTGGGCGATAAGGCCTGGGTGATCCCAACCGACGCAGGCGATATCGCGTCGCAAAAAGCGCTGGCGGAAACTCTCGCCGCTCGCTGGCCACGCCTGGACGCGGTGTTTCTCAACGCTGGCGACGTAACGCACGCGCCGCTGGAAGCCTGGCAGGAGGATGCGTGGGACCGCCTGATGGGCATCAACCTGAAGGGACCGTTCTTTTTAATTCAGGCGCTGCTGCCGCTGCTGAATAACCCGTCGTCGGTGATCCTCTGCGGCTCCGTGAGCGCACGCATCGGCCTGCCCACCAGCAGCGTGTATGCCGCAAGCAAGGCCGCCCTCCTGTCGCTGGCGCGTACGCTGTCGGCGGAGCTGCTGCCGCGCGGGATCCGCGTCAACGGGTTGAGCCCCGGTCCGGTGGAAACGCCGGCATTTACGAAGACGGGCTTAAGCGAAGAGACGCTTAACGCGATGATGGCGGAGATCATCAAGCTGGTGCCGCTCGGCAGAATGGGCTCGACGACGGAGCTGGCAAAAGCCGCGCTCTATCTGGCGTCCGACGAGTCGAGCTACACGGTAGGAACGGAGCTGCTGGTGGACGGCGGAATGGGGAGTCTGTAACTCAAAAGGCGCTGATGCCGGTGACCGCGCCGACATACAGCGCCGCCCATGCACAGGCGGAAAGCAGGCTGACGGCGTAAAATTTGACGGCGTTCAGCCTGAGCATCCCTGCCGCCAGCGGCACGACATAACGCAACACCGCCAGAAAGCGCGACGTAAACAGTACGATGACACCGTTTTTTTGCAGCTGATGCTGAACCCGTAAAAACGTAGCGGCATGCTTCGCCGTAAAGCGCGCGACAAGCCGGGTGTGCCCCATCAGCTGGCCGATATGGTAGTTCAGCACCGATCCCGCCGTTGCCCCCAGCACCACGGCGAGCCACGCCAGCGCCGGGTGCATGCTCCCCTGGCTGACGCCGATGCCCGCCAGCAGCATCACCGAGGCGGGCGGCAGCACGGAGGAGATCAGCACCGTGGACTTGCTCAGCGCCATTATGAATAACAGCGCGAACAGATGTGCCGGATAAAGCGCAAAATGATTCAGCAGATTATCAAACCACGCCATTTTCCTTCCCCCGTTAATTAATCCTCCATTTAAAAGGAATAACCTTAAATAAACCCTCAACATTTTATTAATAAGATTTACCTAAACCTTCCTTAAACATTATTTAATTTCCTGAGCGATAAATTTAAACAAGCGTATTATTCCTCACGCTTTACAACGATCTCGTTATGGCGAGGCTCCTGTACAAATACACGTTATCGCTCTGGTGGGTTCGAGAGAACCGGCACAGGGTAAAACAGGCACTGTCGAATCAAGGCTTTGTCAGTATAACTTCCCTTGCGGGATACGGTGTACAGTGCTGAACCCAGGACGTGGGGATCTCCTTTCCGACATGCCCTGTCTTGCTCGCCCCTGAGAGATTTTATTATTCAAAGGGAATTCACTATGTCTTACGCTATTCACAACCACAACCTGGCATTCAATGACAGCGCGGTCGCGCAATATATGAATACCGATTTTATTGTCCTCGACGTTTCATTATGCGTGGCGCTGGCGCGCGAGCAATTCTTCGAAAAATTAAAAGACGACGATATTCCGTCGCATATTTTTATTGAAGACCATGGACGCCTGGCGGGCATGATTGCGGTACGCAAATTATTGCAGGTCACGGATACCGTGCAGCCAATTAAAAGCCTGATGATTTCACAGTTTTTGCAGGTCAAACCGGAAGATGAACGAGCCGATGTCGCCGGACTTCTGGCCCACGGCGACGCGGACGTCGTGCCGGTGGTGACCCACGGCAAGCTCGTCGGCTGCCTGACCGAGCGCGAAATCGCCCATCTGCTGGAAGATGACGTCACCGAAGACGCCCAGCTTCAGGGGGCGACGCTGCCGCTGGAGAAGCCCTATCTGGAAACCAGCGCCTTCAGCCTGTGGAAGAAACGCTCCGTATGGCTGCTGCTGCTGTTTGTCGCGGAAGCCTACACCAGCTCGGTGATCCAGCACTTCGAAGAGGCGCTGGAGTCTGCCATCGCGCTGGCGTTCTTTATTCCGCTGCTGATCGGCACGGGTGGCAACAGCGGAACGCAGATCACCTCCACGCTGGTGCGCGCCATGGCGCTGGGTGAAGTGCATCTGCGCGACGTAGGCCGCGTGCTGCGCAAAGAGATGACCACCTCGCTGATGATTGCCGTGACGCTCGGTATTGCCGGGTGCATCCGCGCCTGGATGATGGGTATCGGGCTGGAAATCACGCTTATCGTCAGCCTGACGCTGGTATGCATTACGCTCTGGAGCGCGATTGTGTCGTCAGTGATCCCGATGGTGCTCAAGCGCTGCGGCATTGACCCGGCGGTCGTCTCCGCGCCGTTTATCGCGACGCTTATCGACGGTACCGGGCTGATTATCTACTTTAAGATCGCGCAGTATACGCTGGGGCTGGAGTAACGCGATCCGCCAGCTGAATCACCGCACGCGAAAACGCCTCAATCGCCAGCGCAACATCCTCAGCCATCACCGATTCCGCCGGGTGGTGGCTGACTCCGCCCCTGCAGCGCACGAACAGCATGCCCACCGGCCAGCGTTCCGCGATGGCAATCGCATCGTGGCCCGCGCCGCTGGGCAGCGACAGCGAGCGTCCCTGTACCGATTTGACGGTCTCCCCCAGCACGTTCTGCAGGTGCAGATCGCACGGCGTGGCGGCAATGCGGTAAAACTCCTCGGCGCTAAATGCCAGCCCGCGGCGCGATGCGATCGCCCGGGCATGTTCCAGCAGCTCGTTGAGCAACCTGTCCAGCGGTGCATCCTGCGGGCCGCGAATATCGAGCGAGAGCTGAACCTCACCGGGGATCACGTTCACCGCTCCCGGCAGACAGCGCAATTCCCCGACCGTCGCCACCAGATTGCCGCCCTGCTGTCGGGTAGCGTTTTCAATAATAACCATCCACTCGGCGGCGGCGGCCAGCGCGTCTCTGCGGTGGAGCATCGGCACGGTTCCCGCATGTCCGGCCTCGCCGGTGAAGCGACAGTTCAGGCGACGGGCGCCGTTAATGGCTTCCACCACGCCAAGCGCGAGCGCCTCCTGCTCAAGGCACGGCCCCTGCTCAATATGCAGCTCGAGATAGGCGCTGAAATCTTCCTGACGCCTTGCGGCATGCGACACGCTGGCAGGATCGAGCCCCGTCTGGGTCATCGCCTGCGCCACGCTGATGCCGCTGGCGTCAGTTTTTTCCAGCCAGCCCTGCGGCCAGGTGCCCGTCAGCCCCCGGCTGCCTAACAGCGTAATACCGAAGCGGGTGCCCTCTTCATCGCAAAAGCCGACAATCTCGATGGCCTGCGCCAGATGCACACCCTGCTGATGCAGGCTGTCCACCACTTCAATGGCCGTGAGCACCCCGAGCATGCCGTCGTAGCGTCCCGCGTTGCGCACGGTATCCAGATGCGATCCAAGCAGCACCGCCTGCGCCCCTTCCTGCGCCCCCTCATAGCGTCCACAGATGTTGCCCACGCTGTCCTGCCAGACGGTCATGCCCGCCTGGCTCATCCACTGCCCCACCAGCTGGTTGGCCTGCAGATGCTGCACCGAGAGATAGACCCGTGTCAGCGCATCCGGGGTTTCGCTGATGGCGGCCAGCGCGTCGGCGCGGGCCATCACCCGTTCTGCCGCCGGGCTCATTGCGGCGTCTCGCGGCGATAGTGGTCCCACGCGGCCTGCATCGCCGCGCCCTGCGTGGTGGTGAATTTCAGGTAGTTCAGCACCGACTCCAGCGCGCTCAGGGTGGTCATCACGCAGTCCTTGCGCGCGTTGTAGCCCATGGTGCCGATGCGCCACACCTTGCCGTGCAGCGGGCCAAACGAGGTGCCGATTTCAATCCCGAAATCCTCCAGCATCAGCTTACGCACCTGGTCGCCGTTGATGCCCTGTGGAATAACCACGCCCAGCACGTTGTTCATCTTGTGCTTCAGATCGCCAAAGGTCTCCAGCCCCATCGCCTGAATGCCCTTCAGCAGCGCATCGCCGTGCAGCCTGTGGCGGGCGATGCCGTTATCCAGCCCTTCCTGCAGGATCAAACGCGCGCACTCACGGGCGCCAAACAGCGCGGTGGTCGCTTCGGTGTGGTGGTTGAGGCGCTCCGGCCCCCAGTAGTCCATCACCATGCCGAGATCGAAATAGTTGGAGTAGATCATCTCCTCATCGCCGTCTCGGTGGGCGTCGGTGCGAATGCCCTCCTCAACGCATTTGCGGCGGCGGATCGCCTCCTCCATGCGCGCGCTCAGGGTAATCGGCGACGTGCCCGACGGGCCGCCGAGGCACTTCTGCATCCCGGCCGAGACGGCGTCCAGCCCCCATGCGTCGGTCTCCAGCGCGTTGCCGCCGAGCGACGCGGTGGCATCGGTGTAAAACAGCACGTCGTAGCGGCGGCAGATGGCGCCGAGCTCCGCGAGCGGCTGCAGCATGGTGGTGGAGGTGTCGCCCTGCACGGTTAGCAGCAGGCGCGGACGAATACGCTTAATCGCATCCTCCACCTGGTCCGGGGTGAACACCTCGCCCCACGGCACCTCGATGGTATGCACCTCCGCGCGGCAGCGGCGGGCAATTTCGCACAGCAGGTGGCCAAAGCGGCCAAAGACCGGCACCAGCACTTTATCTCCGGGGCGGATGGCGGAGACCAGAATGGCTTCAATCCCCGCCCGGGAGGTGCCGTCCACCAGCATCGTCCAGCGGTTCTCGGTGCGAAACACACCGCGATAGAGCGCCATCACCTCGTTCATGTAGTGGGTCATGGCCGGATCGTACTGGCCAATCAGCTGGCTCGACATGGCGCGCAGCACGCGCGGGTCGGCGTTGATCGGCCCCGGCCCCATCAGCAGGCGCTGGGGCGGGTTGATTTGCGGAAAGTGTGCGATATCCATTGTTAAGTCCTTATCAGTTGAGGCCGCGCACGGAGGAGATGAACTGCTTCAGTTCCGTGGTCTGCGGGTTGGCGAACAGCGTTTTGCTGTCGCCCTGCTCCCAGACTTTCCCCTGGTGCATAAACACCACGCGGTCGCCCACTTCGCGGGCAAAATTCATTTCATGGGTCACGAGAATCAGGGTCATCCCCTCGGCCGCAAGCTGCTCCAGCACCTTGAGCACTTCGCCCACCAGCTCCGGGTCGAGCGCGGAGGTGATCTCGTCGCAGAGTAAAACTTTAGGCGACATCGCCAGCGCGCGGGCAATCGCCACGCGCTGCTGCTGGCCGCCGGAGAGGCTCGACGGGTAGTAATCCAGACGATCGCCAAGCCCCACTTTCTCCAGCATGCGCTGGGCCAGTTCGCGGCATTCGGCGGCGCTTTTCTTCAGCACCCGACGCGGGGCGAGCATCACGTTCTCCAGCGCCGTCATGTGCGGGAACAGGTTAAAGCTCTGGAACACCATCCCGACCGAGCGGCTGATTTCACGCGCCTGAGAATCCCGGTCGGTAATGGTCATGCCGCCCAGCTTGATGCTTCCGTCCTGATACCCTTCCAGGCCGTTGATGCAGCGCAGCAGCGTGCTTTTGCCCGATCCGCTGCGCCCGATAATGGAGATCACCTGGCCCATATCGATATCCAGATCGACGCCCTTGAGCACGTGGTTATCGCCGTAGTACTTCTGCACCTGATTAATGGTGATGAGAGGCATTGAATTTGGTCTCCAGATAGCGGCTGTAGCGCGACAGCGGATAACACAGAATAAAGTAGCCCAGCGCCACCAGCGCAAAGACCTTAAATGGCTGATAGGTCACGTTGGTCAGCATGGTCCCGGCCTTGGTCAGCTCGATGAAGCCGATAATCGACGCCAGCGCGGTGCCTTTGATCACCTGCACCGCAAAGCCCACCGTCGGGGCGATGCCGATGCGCAGCGCCTGCGGAGCGACCACGCGAAACAGGGTCTGGCCGAAGGTCAGGCCCAGGCAGCGCGAGGCTTCCCACTGCCCCTTCGGCAGGGCGCGAATGCTGCCGTACCAGATATCGAGCAGAAATGCGCTGGTGTAGAAGGTTAACGCCAGCGAGGCGGCGGTCCACGGCGAGACGTCGATGCCGAACAGCGCCACGCCGAAGAAGGCCAGGAACAGCTGCATCAGCAGCGGGGTGCCCTGAAACAGCTCGATATAGCCGCGGATAATGCGCTTCACCGTGCGCCCGCCCGTCAGGCGCAGCAGCAGGAGCGGCAGCGTTACCACTGCCCCGCCAACAAACGCCACCAGCGACAGCAGTACCGTCCAGCGTCCGGCCAGCAGCAGGTTGCGAATAATGTCCCAGTCGGTAAAGGTGGTCATCATGCCTGCACCCCCAGCCATTTGCGTCCTGCCGCCATCATCAGCTGGCGCAGGGTAATCGACAGCGCTAAGTAAATCCCGGTTGTCACCAGATAGACCTCAAAGCTCAAAAACGTTCTGGACTGGATGAGGTTAGCGGCGAAGGTCAGCTCTTCATACGAGACCTGCGACACCACCGACGAGCCGAGCATCACGATGATGCACTGGCTCACCAGCGCCGGATAAATGCGCTGCAGCGCGGGCGGCAGCACCACGCGAATAAACGTCTGCAGACGGGTTAGCCCCAGCACGCGCCCGGCCTCCCACTGTCCTTTCGGCGTGACCTGAATGCCCGCGCGGATAATTTCGGTGCTGTACGCGCCCAGGTTCACCACCATTGCCAGCAGCGCCGCCTCCCCCGCCGTCATCTTCAGGCCAAGATTCGGCAGGCCGAAGACGATGAAAAACAGCTGCACCACAAACGGCGTGTTGCGGATGATCTCCACGTAGCCGCCCCAGATCCGGCTGTACCAGGTGGTGCGTCCGCTGCGGATCGCCGCGCCGAAAATCCCGATTGCCAGCCCACCGACGGTTGCCATTACCGTCAGCTGAATGGTGACCCACAGCCCCGCCAGCAGCTCCGGCCAGTGCGGCCAGAGGGCTGAAAAATCAAGTTGCTCCGTCATCGGCTCAGGCGCCAAGGTTTGCCGGCAGCGGGGCCTTCAGCCATTGCTCGGACAGGCCGTTCAGCGTGCCGTCCTTGATGCCCTGCTCAATCAGCGCATCCACTTTTGCCTTCAGGGCCGGTTCGTTCTTCTTCAGGCCGATAAAGCACGGTGAGTCTTTCAGCATAAAACTCGGCACCGGGGCTTTCTCCGCGTTCTGCCGCGAAATGGCCGCCACCACGAGGTTGCCGGTCGCCACGTACTGCACCTGGCCGGAGAGGTAGGCCGAAAGCGTGGTGTTGTTGTCTTCGTAGCGTTTCACGTTGGCGTCTTTCGGTGCCAGGCCGGTCAGCACCATATCCTCCACCGCCCCGCGCGTCACGCCGATGGTTTTTCCGCTCAGCGCGGCGGCGTCCTTTAGCTCGGCCCCTTTCGGGCCAAACACGCCGAGGAAGAACGGCGCGTAGGCGCGGCTGAAGTCGATCACCTTCTCGCGTTCCGGGTTTTTACCGAGGCTGGAAATGACCAGGTCCACCTTATCGGTTTGCAGGTACGGCACGCGGTTGGCGCTGGTCACCGGCACCAGCTGCAGCTTGAGCTTCATCTGTTTCGCCAGATAGCGCGCCATGTCTATGTCGTAGCCCTGCGGCTGCAGATCGGTCCCTACCGAGCCAAACGGCGGGAAATCCTGCGGAACGGCAATGCGAATGGTGCCGCGCTTCTCGATATCCTGAAGCTGGTCAGCCTTTGCGGGCAGCTGAGTGAAGAGACATGCGGCCCCGGCCAGTGCAATAAACAGTTTTTTCATGGTGCTTCCCCGTAACGTTAACATGAAACAAAAGATTCTTTGAATGTGATTTTGCAACTAATGTGCCAGATAAGGCGAAGCGGGGAATTTTCTCTTAAACCCTTATAAAACGCGGGCGGGGCGAAAATACTCTCTATTTTCGCCCCGTTCATTTGCACCATTTCAATGCAAAGCACCAGTCTGATGCCCCATTATCGTTGTTCGAGTTCGTCCAGCTGCTGGTAGAGGGAGGCAATCTCGTGAATGCGCGGACGGCCTTTATCGAGAATGTCATGCAGGAAGGCGTTCGCCAGCAGGTTGATCAGGCTGTTGACGGAGGAGTAGCTGTCATAGGCGGAGACGCTGTCCAGCGGGGCGCAGAGCTGCCAGCTCGCCAGTGGAAACAGGCTGTGGGCCTGCGGCTCGCACATCAGCAGCACCGGAATACCGCTACTCTGAAGCTGCTGCATCAGCGGACGAATGATGCGCGGGCGGCGGCGGAAAGCCATCACCACCACCAGATCGTCCGGCGTTAGGTCCACCAGTTCCTCGCTCAGGCTCTGCCCCGGCTGCGGCAGGACCAGCACCTGACCGCGCGCCTGCAGCAGCTGCTGGCGCAGGTGCAGCGCCGCCGGATAGGCGTTACGCATGCCGATAATCACAATGCGCCGCGCCTTGACCATGCAGGCCATGGCGTCGGCAAACTGCTGCGCGTCAAGGGCATTGACCCACTGGGTCAGGTTCGCCATCTCCTGCTTGTAGTGGCGCGCCAGCAGCGTGTTGCCCTGCACCGCATCGCGGTTATCGGTGAGCGGCATCCCGCTCTGGCGCAGGGTGCGCAGCTCGTCGCGCATATCCTTATATTTCTCATAGCCCAGACGCTTAAACAGGCGGCTGACCGTGGCTTTCGACACCCCGCTCAGCTGCGCCAGCTCGGCGCTGTTGTAGCTGATCAGGTCGTCAAAATGGTCGAATATAAAGTCTGCCACCCGCTGCTCCTGCGGCGACAGCGACGGGTATTGTGCTTTCAGACGTTCATCCAGTTGTTCCATAGCACCTCTGTAACTTTTGTTTCATCACATTATACCTTTCTTTATACGTATTCATTATACGTGCCAGCTTACTGAAACTTTTCTTTCAGAACTGGAACAGCTTTTGCAGCGCCTTGTGACTTTCAGTGTTACGAGGACTTCTCATGCAAAGCAACGTCTCCACGCACGGCATGGCCGTTGCGCCCCACCATCTTGCCAGCCAGAGCGCGCTGGCGGTGTTGCGCGAAGGCGGCAGCGCGATTGAAGCGATGGTCGCGGCGGCGGCCACCATCGCCGTGGTTTACCCCCACATGAACGGGCTGGGCGGCGATGGCTTCTGGCTTATCGTGCCGCCAGAAGGCGACCCCATCGCCATTGATGCCAGCGGCGCGGCGGGATCGCGCGCGACGCTTGCCGCCTACGACGGGCACACGCACATTCCTCATCGCGGACCGCAGGCGGCGCTGACCGTCGCCGGCACGGTGAGCGGCTGGGACGAGGCGCTGAAAGTTTCCCGCGAGATGACCGGCAAGTCGCTGCCGCTGGCCCGCCTGCTGGCCGACGCCATTGACTATGCGCAGAACGGCACCCCGGTCACGGCCTCACAGGCCCATGCCACGGCCAGTAAATTCGACGAACTGAAGGCCATCCCCGGCTTCGCGGAAACGTGGCTGGTGAACGGTAAGCCGCCCCAGGTCGGGAGCCGTTTTTACCAGCCCGCCATGGCCTCAACCCTGACGCGCCTCGTAGAGGACGGTCTGGACAGCTTTTATCGCGGCCCGCTGGCGGACGTGCTGGCGCACGGTATGGAGACGCTGGGCATGCCCGTGACGCTGGCCGATCTTAACGCGCACGTTGCCCGGCGCACCGCGCCGCTGAAGCTGCAGCATCAGCAGGGGGAGATCTTTAACCACGCCCCGCCGACGCAGGGGCTGGTCTCGCTGGCGATACTCGGCATCACCGACCGCCTGAAAATGGCGGAGGCCGACGACGCGGACACCATTCACCGCATCGTTGAAGCCACCAAGCTGGCCTTTGGCCTGCGCGATGCCCACATTACCGACCCGCGTGAACTGAAAACCGAGATTCAGGAACTACTGGATCCCGCCGCCCTGCAGGTGCTTGCCGACAGGGTTGACGACGGCCACGCTGCGCCGTGGGGAACCGGAAAAGGGCCCGGCGATACGGTGTGGATGGGGGTGATGGATAACAGCGGGCTTGCCGTGTCGTTTATCCAGAGTATTTATCACGAGTTCGGCAGCGGCGTGGTGCTGCCCGATACCGGCATCGTCTGGCAGAACCGGGGGGCGTCGTTCAGCCTCGACCCCGCTCATCTTCTGGCCCTCGCGCCGGGCAAACAGCCTTTCCATACCCTGAACCCGGCGGCGGCGCGTCTTAAGGACGGGCGCGTAATGGTCTACGGATCGATGGGCGGTGACGGACAGCCGCAAACCCAGGCCGCGCTCTTTACCCGCTACGTGGTTCAGGGCGTGCCCTTGCAGGAAAGCATTTCCCGCCCGCGCTGGCTGCTGGGGCGCACCTGGGGACAAACCTCAGACACGTTAAAGCTGGAAGGACGCTTTACCGCAGAGACGGTCTCACGGCTTCAGGTACTCGGACATGAGGTAGAAATATTCCCTGACTTCAGTGAAGCGATGGGCCACGCGGGCGCGATTGTCCGCCACCCCAACGGGCTGTATGAAGGGGCGTTTGACCCGCGCAGCAACGGCGCGGCCGCCGGATACTGAGGAGAAAACAATGACGACACAACAACCCGACTGGCAGGCGTATCTTGCGCAAATGGAGTCCGTGCTCGGCGTGACGCTGGACGATGCCCGCCGCGCCGAGCTGCAGTTGCAGTTCAGCCGCATTGCCAGCATGGCCGCCCCGCTGATGGCGCTGCCGCTCGACGACCGTCTGGAGATCGCAGGAGTGTATAAAGCATGACGCTACACGAGATGAGTATCAGCGACATTCAACAGGCGCTGAGCGCGGGCGAGCTGAGCGCCCATGAGATTGCCCGCCAGACGCTGGAGGCGATTGGGCGCGTTAATCCGCAGATCAATGCCTGGACCACCGTGACGGAAGCACGCATGCTCGCCGAGGCCGAGAACATCGACACCCTGCGCCGCGAAAAGCGCCCCCTGCCGCCGCTGGCGGGCGTGCCCTACGCGGTGAAAAACCTGTTCGACGTTGCCGGACACACCACCCTCGCGGGCGCCGAGCTGTTCAGCCAGCGCCCCGCTGCGGCCGCTGACAGCTTCGCCGTGCGCCAGCTGCGCAGCGCGGGCGGGCTGCTGTCCGGGATGGTGAATATGGACGCCTACGCCTACGGCTTTACCACCGAGAACAGCCACTACGGCGCGACGCGTAACCCGCACGACCTGACGCGCATTGCGGGCGGGTCCTCTGGCGGTTCAGCCGCCACCGTAGCCGCCGGGCTGGTGCACTTTTCGCTCGGCACCGACACCAACGGGTCGATTCGCGTTCCGGCCTCGCTGTGCGGCATCTATGGTCTCAAGCCCACCTTTGGCCGCCTGTCACGATCCGGCAGCCATCCGTTTGTCGCGAGCCTGGATCATATCGGCCCCTTCGCCCGCCGCGTGTGCGACCTGGCGTCCGTGTACGACGCGCTGCAGGGCCGGGACAGCAGCGACCGTTTTCAGGCAGAGAGCTCGCGCGAGCAGACGCGCCCCCTGCTAGACCGCGGGCTTGACGGCCTGCGCTGCGCGGTGCTCGGCGGCTACTTCACCACCTGGTGCGACGCACAGGCCAGAGACGCCGTGGCGCGGGTGGCGAAGGCGCTCGACGTGCAGGATGAGCTGCAGTTTCCGGACGCCGAGCTGGCGCGCTCCGCGGCGTTTATCATCAGCGCCGCCGAAGGGGGAAATCAGTACCTGCCCGCGCTTCGCCGCGAGCCCGAGCGCTTTGAGCCGCACTCCCGGGAGCGACTGCTGGCAGGCGCGATGATCCCCTCCGCCTGGTATATTCAGGCCCAGCGGTTCCGTGCGCAGGCGCGGCAGGCGTTTCACGCGCTGTTTGCCCAGGCCGACGTGCTGATCGCCCCCGCGACGCCACGCAGCGCCACGCGGATCGGCGAGCAAACCATGGAGATTAACGGTCAGCCGCTCCCCATCCGCGCCAGCATGGGGATGCTGACCCAGCCGATTTCATTTTTGGGCTTGCCCGTGACCACCGTTCCGCTGCGCACCGCACATGGCGCGCCGATTGGCCTGCAGCTGATTGCCGCGCCGTTTAACGAGCAGGCCTGCCTGCGCGTCGCTCGCGTGCTGGAAGAGAGCGGCATCACCGATGCCCGCCCGGCGGAGGTTGCAGCATGATCAATCACGATGACATTAACCTGCCGTGGGTGGTTGCCGAGGTGACCGCCGCGTTTTATCGCTATGAAGACGCGCTGGTGAGTAACAACATTGCCGTGCTGGACGAGCTGTTCTGGCACGACAAAAACACGGTGCGTCTGGGGGCGGGTGAAAACCTGTACGGGATCGATGAAATCCGCGCCTTTAGGGCGGCGCGCCCGTCTGCTGGGCTTCAGCGGACGCTGCGCCACACCGTGATTACCACCTTCGGGGAGGATTATGCCGTGTGCAGCACCGAGTTTACCCGTGAAGGTACGGAGCGGATTGGCCGCCAGCAGCAGACGTGGGCAAGGTTTGCCTGCGGGTGGCGGATCGTGGCGGCGCAGGTGAGTTTGATGTCGTAGCCGTAGGCCGGGTAAGGCGCAACCGCCACCCGGCAAAACATCGCACAATTACTTCTGAAACGGATGCACTTCCCGCCAGTGGTCAGCAATCTGCTGGCGGGTACAGACCCACACCCGATCGTGCTGCTGAACGTAATCCAGGAACCGCTGCAGCGCGCGGAAGCGCCCCGGCCGCCCCAGCAGGCGGCAGTGCATGCCGATAGACATCATCTTCGGCGCGCTTTCCCCCTCTTCATACAGCACGTCAAAACTGTCCTTCAGATACGTATAAAACTGCTCGGCGGTGTTAAACCCCTGCGCGGTCGCAAAGCGCATGTCGTTCGCATCCAGCGTATACGGCACAATCAGGTGCGGTTTTTGGGTGCCGTCGCCGCAGGCCACTTCCGTCCAGAAGGGCAGGTCGTCGCCGTAGTAGTCGCTGTCGTAGTCGAAGCCGCCGTGCTCCACCACCAGCTGGCGGGTGTTGGGGCTGTCGCGCCCGGTGTACCAGCCGGTTGGCGGCTTGCCGAACAGGTCGGTAAGAACCTGCACCGCCTTATGCAGGTGGTCGCGCTCCTGGCTGATGTCCATGTTCTGATAGTGGATCCAGCGCCAGCCGTGGCTGACCACGTCGTAATCCGCGGCTTTGATCGCCTCAACAATCTCCGGGTGACGCGCCAGCGCCATCGCCACGCCAAAGACCGTCAGCGGCAGGCCGCGTTTTTGAAATTCATTGTGGATCCGCCAGAACCCGGCGCGGCTGCCGTATTCGTAGAGGGAGTCCATCGACATGTGTTTGTCCGGGTAGCTGGCCGCGCCGATGATGTCCGACAGGAACTGCTCGGACCCGGCATCGCCGTGCAGAACGTGGTTTTCCGCCCCTTCTTCATAATTGAGCACAAACTGCACCGCGATGCGCGCCTCATTCGGCCACCGCGCGTGCGGCAGGTTGCCCGCGTAGCCGCGCAGATCCCGCGGATAATCCTGTTCGAAAAGCCCCATACCACCCCCAAAAGTTAAAATGGATTCAATGCCTGAAAATGCCCGCTTAACGGTTTGTTCTCCGGGAAGGCCAGATCCCCATGCTTGCTGGTCGAGAGCCCCAGCGCCACCAGCGATTCCACCAACTTCACCGCCGCGCTGACGCCGTCTATCACCGGCACGCGCAGCTCGCGGGTCAGCTCCTGCGCAAGGGTCGCCATGCCGCCGCAGCCCAGCACGATGGCGCCGCAGCCATCCTCTTTCAGCGCCTGTATACAGCGCGCGCGCACCTTCTCCTGCGCCAGACCGCTGCCGTCCTCCAGCGCCAGCACCGGAAGGTCGATGGCGTGCAGCGCTGCGCAGTGGTCCTGAAAGCCATACTGGTGCAACAGATGGCGGGCAATAATCAGCGTGCGCGGCAGCGTGGTAACCACCGAAAAGCGCGTCGCCACCAGCGTCGCCATATGCATAGCGGCTTCGGCAATGCCGATAACCGGCCCCTGCGCCAGCTCGCGCGCCGCCAGCAGTCCCGGATCGCCAAAGCAGGCAATCACGTGACCGTCCACGCCCTGCTCCCTGCCTTTTTTGATCTGTTCCAGGACACCAACGGCGGCGATGGCCTCATCAAAGTGGCCCTCGATAGACGGCACGCCCGCGCCCGGACAGACCGCGAGGATCTCCGTTCCCGGCGCCGCCACCGCTCGGGCCGCCGCGCCGATGGTTTCCGTCATCGCGAGGCTGGTGTTGGGGTTGATCACTTGTATACAGACAGATGACATTACGACTCCTTGTGGCCGGCAAATAGCCGGGCAAAATCAGGCAGGCACTCGCCCGCCCGCTCAAAGCAAAGGCTGGCAACGATGTGTTCAAAATGGTGCATGAGGGCATCGCTTAGCGGCTGCAGCGCCTTCTGACGCAACAGATCCACCAGCTGTTCGTGGTCGTTGCAGCGACAGCCCTGGCGCCACGGCGCGCCCCAGGTAGCAATCACCAGCGAGGAGCGCTGGCTCAGGCTTGTCACCATCTCCGTCAGCACCTGGTTACCGGAGATGGCCTGCAGTTGTATGTGGAAACTGGCGGAATGTCGGATTGCCGCCGGGCCGTCGTACGCCTCGTGCGCCTGCTGTTCCTGACGAATAATGGCCTCCAGCGCGGCAAGGTGCGGCGGCTGACAGTGCGCCAGCACGTCCGGCAGGTTAGCGACCTCCAGCAGCGCGCGGGTGCGGAAGATGTGCCGCGCCTCTTCCACCGTCGGGCTGGCGACGTGTGCACCACGTTTGGGCGTCAGGGTGACCATTTGCACAGCGGCGAGTCGTTGAAGCACCTTGCGGATGCCCGTGCGGCTCACGCCAAACACCTCGGCCAGCGCCTCTTCCGGCAATTTGCTCCCCGGCAGCAGCTGATGTTCCACAATCGCAGTCATCAGCGCCTGGAAGATGGTTTCGTCTTTGTCATGCAGGTCTGGCGCGGTCTGCAGGGCGTTTATATTGTTCATTCACCACTCCGAATTTTACTTTCCGTTATCGAATCGTATACATAAAAATAAAATATTGCATACAAGATTTATTATTTTGGCCTGAATCCTGCAACACCGTTTGCACTCCCACTCAACGGGTTTTCATTCACAGGAGCAGGTTTCATGCCAAACAGTCAAAACGCACAGCAGAGTACGGCCGCTGATTCCGGTGCGGTTTACAGCCCACGTCTTTGCAATGAGGATCTGGCACCGACGCGTGACCAGAACTGGAGCTGGTACAACATCTTTTCTTTCTGGATGTCCGACGTTCACAGCATGGGGGGTTACGTTGTTGCCGCGAGCTTCTTTACGCTCGGGCTGGCAAGCTGGCAGGTACTGCTCTGCCTGCTGGTGGGGATCTGCATTGTGCAGCTGTGCGCCAACCTTGTAGCCAAACCGAGCCAGATGGCGGGCGTGCCCTATGCGGTGATCAGCCGTCAGGCGTTTGGCGTCTTCGGGGCCAATATTCCGGCGGTGATCCGCGGGCTTATCGCCTTTGCGTGGTACGGCATCCAGACCTGGCTTGCCGCCAACGCGCTGATGCTGGTGGTGCTGAAGTTCTGGCCTTCTCTGGCGAGCCTTACCACCGGTGCCTTCCTGGGCCTGTCGCCGCTGGGCTGGATCTGCTTTGCCATCATGTGGGTTCTCCAGGCGATGGTCTTCTGGCACGGCATGAGCGCCATTAAGCGCTTTATTGATATCGCCGGTCCGGCGGTCTATGTGGTGATGCTGGCCCTCGCGGGCTGGATTGTATACAAGACCGGTTTTGACGGGATCTCTTTCACCCTCGCCAGCAAATCCCTGAGCGCGGGCGAGCAGACCTGGCAGATGATCACCGCGACCGCGCTGGTGGTCTCCTACTTCTCCGGCCCGCTGCTTAACTTTGGCGACTTCTCCCGCTACGGCAAAAGCATGGGTGAGATCCGCCGCGGCAACCGCTGGGGGCTACCGTTTAACTTCCTGCTGTTCTCCATCGTCACTGTGGTGATTGTCTCCGGCACCCAGTCGCTGTTTGGCCGCATGATCACCGACCCGATCGAAACCGTCAGTCGCGTAGGTAACGATCTGGCCGTGGCAATTGGCCTGCTGACGATGATCACCGCCACCATCGGGATCAACATCGTCGCGAACTTTGTCTCACCGGCGTTTGATTTCTCTAACTGCTCGCCGCAGAAGATCAGCTTCCGCACCGGGGGGATGATTGCCGCCGTCGGCTCGATCCTGCTCACCCCGTGGAACCTGTTCAACTCGCCGGAGCTCATCCATTACACCCTGGACGTGCTCGGGGCGTTTATCGGCCCGCTGTTCGGCATTCTGATTGCCGATTTCTACCTGATTAAGCGCGGCAAGGTGTCGGTAGACGATCTGTTCGACGACACGCCAAAGGGCAAATACTGGTACCGCAACGGCTTTAACCCGAAGGCCATTGGCGCGCTGATCCCATCCGTTGCTGTAGGTCTGGTGATTGGCTTTATCCCGGCCCTGCATGAAGTGGCAAACTTCAGCTGGTTTATCGGCGTCTTCCTCGGCGGCGTGACCTACCGCTGGCTGGCGCGGGAAGAGCGCGAGACGGCAGGCGCGGCCTCGTTCAGCTCCCGCGTGGCGACGCAAAAAGAGTAACCCCTCCCTCCGGCCGCAGTTTATCTGCGGCCCGTTCATTCTGGCATCGTTCTTGCTGAGCTTTTTCACCCCGCTACGCAAACACTAAGGCAGGACCCACGATGGAATACCAGACTGCGATACGCGGTGCATTTTTCGATATCGCCCAGGTCTGCGACAGCGCAGACGCGATTGCCCAACACGCCCGCTACCTTGAGGACGGGCTGCTGTTTATCCAGAACGGAAAAATTCTGGCGCACATGGCGTGGCAGGAGGGCGAGCAGTATCTCGCCCCCCACAAAGGCTACACGGACCTGCGCGGCAGGCTGCTGCTGCCCGGTTTTGTCGACACCCACGTTCATTATCCACAAACGGAGATGATCGGCGCCTTTGGCGAACAGCTGCTGGAGTGGCTAACCACCTACACCTTCCCGGTGGAGAGCCAGTTTGCCGATGAAGCCTACGCGAAAGAGATCGCCGAATTTTTCATTAACCAACTGGTGAGCAACGGCACCACCACCGCGCTGGTGTTTTGCACGCTGCATCCGCAATCGGTCGAAGCGCTGTTTACCGAAGCCCTGCGCCTGAACATGCGCCTTATCGCCGGAAAGGTGATGATGGACCGGCACGCGCCGGACTACCTGAGCGAAGATGCAAAGCAGAGCTACCGGCAGACGCGGGAGCTGATCCAGCGCTGGCACCACCGGGGGCGGCTGGGGTATGCCATTACGCCGCGCTTTGCCCCAACGTCCTCACCCGAGCTGCTCGCCGCGGTCAGCCTGCTCAGAGAGGAGTTCCCGGATACCTGGCTGCAGACCCATCTCAGCGAAAACCCCAACGAAGTGGCCTGGGTGAACGATCTCTGGCCGGAGCACGAGCGCTATCTGGACGTATATCACCACTACGGCCTGACCGGCGAGCGCAGCGTGTTTGCCCACGCGATTCATCTGCACCACAGCGAGTGGCAGTGCCTGCACGACACCGGTTCGGCGGTGGCGTTTTGCCCCACCTCGAACCTGTTTCTCGGCAGCGGGCTGTTTCGCCTGCCCGCCTGCTGGCAGCACAAGGTGCGGATGGGCATCGGCACCGACGTCGGCGCGGGCACCACCTTCAGTATGCTGCGCACCCTGGGAGAAGCCTACAAGGTCGGCCAGCTTCAGAGCTACCGCCTGCGCGCCAGCGAGGCGTTTTATCACGCCACGCTGGGCGGCGCGCACGCCCTCAGGCTGGACGATAAGATTGGCAACTTCGCCCCCGGCAAAGAGGCGGATTTCGTGGTTATCGATCCTGACGAGACGCCGCTGCAGCGCCTGCGCAATCGCCGCTGTCAGGATATCTACGAGCAGCTATTTGTGCTGATGACCCTGGGCGACGAGCGCAACATCAGTGAGACCTGGGTCAACGGCGAGCGGGTGTGGTCAACTGCCCCGGTAGGTTGACCACCCGCCTGGCGCAATCACAAACGGCAGATGGAAGTGCTCGTCTGCCGCTTCTCCCGTCACAAAATCAATTTGCGCGCAGGGGTAGATCGTCTCCCGGCCGGTTGCGCGAAACCACCCGCCTATCTCCGCCACCAGCCGATAGCGGCCTGCGGGCAGGAAAGGGACAAATTCGGTGATGCGACCATTAACGTTGGTCACGCCCGTCGCCATGATTTCGCCCTCCCGTTCGAGATGGACCGTCACGCCCGCGGCGGGTTTGCCCGTTGAAATATCGAGAATATGGGTGCTGAGCGTGCTCATTCGCTAATCACTCCTTCCAGCCGCAGCAGCGTAATTTCCCGCAGCTGTTCCAGCGCCGCCTGAACTTCCTGCGCGTCGCTGTTCTTCAGCCGCGCATTCAGTATCTGTAAAATGTCCTCGCCGCTCCGGCCCTTCGCGCGGATCAGAAACACCCGGCCGAAGCGGGCCTCGTAGCGGGCGTTACCCTCGCGCAGCGCCTGCGCAAGCGCCGCGTCACGGTCATTCACCGCGCCCTGCTCCTGACGCGACAGCGCCGCCTCCACCTGTGCACCCGCGGGCTTTTCCCCGATGCGCGGGTGCGCGCTCAGGGCTTGCGCTAACGCCGCTTCGTCCCAGCGCTGCATCAGCGCCTGCGCCGCGATCGTCAATTCACTCCGGCTCGGGTAAGGCCGTCCACAAACCAGCGCCTCAGCCCAGCCGGGTAGCGCCACGCAGGGGGTGAGCAGCGCGAGAGCCTCTTTCTCAGGAAGATGATTGAAGTCGTGCAGTGCGATCATAGTGTCTCCTTTATTGTCCTCCTCCGGGTTGTTGCACAAACCACGCCACTCTTGTCGCCGATGTGAAACAGTCGATTCTGTATGGCTGGACAGGAAATTATTGATTCATAAAAAGGCATATTCACCGTGTTTGCGCACCTTAGCAGTGCAAACTCACCACCCACAACGCCGTTTTCGCCACTCTGCAGCCTGGTACGCAAATTGCTGAATGTTTTTACACCCTGCAAAAGGAGAGAAGCATGAAAGCAATCGTCATTGGCGCGGGTATTGGCGGCCTGAGCGCTGCCGTCGCGCTAAAGAAAGCGGGCATCGACTGTACCGTGTTCGAAGCCGTAAAAGAGATCCGGCCCGTCGGGGCGGCCATCTCCATCTGGCCTAACGGCGTGAAGTGTATGCAGCACCTCGGCATGGGCGACATTATCGAAACCTACGGCGGTCCGATGCGTTTTATGGCCTACAAGGATTACCGGCGCGGCGACACCCTGACCCGCTTCAGCCTCGCCCCGCTGGTTGAGCGTACCGGCGGGCGCCCCTGCCCCGTCTCGCGCGCTGAACTCCAGCGCGAAATGCTGGACTTCTGGGGGCGCGACAAGGTGCAGTTCGGCAAGCGCGTGGAACACGTCCACGAAGACGACGCGGGCGTAAGCGTGACCTTTACCGATGGCACCACGGCAACAGGCGATTTTCTGATTGCCGCCGACGGCAGCCACTCGGCGGTTCGTCCGTACGTGCTGGGCTATACCCCGGAGCGCCGCTACGCCGGATACGTGAACTGGAACGGGCTGGTGAAGATTGATGAAGAGATTGCCCCGGCGCACCAGTGGACCACCTTCGTTGGCGAGGGTAAACGCGTGTCGCTGATGCCCGTCTCCGGCGGTCGTTTCTACTTCTTTTTTGACGTGCCGCTGCCCGCGGGCCTGGCGGAGGATCGCACCACCCTGCGCGCCGATCTCACGGGCTACTTCCGCGGCTGGGCGGCGCCGGTACAGAAGCTTATCGCCGCGCTGGATCCCGATACCACCAACCGCATTGAAATCCATGACATCGAGCCGTTCGACAGCCTGGTACGCGGCAACGTCGCGCTGCTCGGCGATGCCGGGCACAGCACCACGCCGGATATCGGCCAGGGCGGCTGCGCGGCCATGGAGGACGCCGTGGTGCTGGGCGAATGCCTGCGTGAAAACCACAACATTACGCTGGCGCTGCGGCAGTACGAAGCCCTGCGCTGCGACCGGGTGCGTGACCTGGTGCTGAAAGCGCGTAAACGCTGCGACGTCACCCACGGGAAAGATATGGCGTTGACGCAGGCCTGGTATCAGGAACTCAAAGAGGAGACCGGGGAACGCATTATCAACGGTCTGTGCGAGACCATTCAGGGCGGCCCGTTAGGCTGAACAAGAGGGACAACGATGAAAAGAGAACCGACACCACCCGCCCACTGCACGTTTGAGCCAGAGGACTGGCTGCGCCTGGCGAAATGCTGGCATCCGGTTGCGCGCGCCTGCGACGTCGGCCCGGCCCCCGTCAAGGCCACCCTGCTGGATGAACAGCTGGTGATTTACCGAATTAACGACCAGGTCGTGGTTGCCCGGGACGTGTGTCCGCACCGCGGCGTGCCGCTGACGCTCGGCTTTCACGACGAGCACGGGATTATCTGCCCCTACCACGGCTTACGCTTTGGTGAAGACGGCCGCTGCAACCGCATTCCGTCCAGCCCCGACCAGCCCGTTCCGGCGAAGCTGAACCTGATTAACTACGCGGTGGAAGAGCGCTTCGGCCTGATCTGGACCTGCCTGGCGTTTGACCCGGACAATCCCGTGCCGCTGCCCACCATGCCGCACTGGAGCGACGACGGATTTCAGCAGATCAACTGCCCGGCGTTTGAGGTGAACGGCTTCGCCGGGCGCCAGGTGGAAGGGTTTCTGGATGTTGCCCACTTTGCGTGGATCCATACCGATACCTTTGCCGATCCCAATAATCAGCTTGTCCCTAGCTATCAGCCGCAGGAGACACCCTTCGGTTTCGTGGCCGATTACTGGAGTTCCGTGAGCAACTATCCCGCCAGTTCACCCGTGCAGGCGCCAGAAGGGTTCCAGTGGCTGCGCCATTTTGAAATGCATCTGCCGTTTACCGCCACCCTGACGATTCATTTTCCGGGTGAATCGCGGCTGGTGATTATGAACGCCGCCTCGCCCGTCTCGTCACGGGTGACCCGCATGTTCGCGCCCATCGCGCGCAACTTTGATCTGCATATTCCGGTGGAGGACGTGCATGCCTTTAACCTGCGCATTTTTGAAGAGGATCGCCTGATGGTCGAAACCCAGCGCCCGGAAAGTCTGCCGCTGGATCTCACTCTGGAAGCCCATATTCCGGCAGATAAGAGTTCGATTGCCTACCGCCGTGGACTGAAAAAAATGGGCTTTGGCGAATTTTTCCTGGTATGACGGAGGCCAATATGCTGAACGTGATCGTTGACGGGCTGTGGCGCGAGGGGGATAAAAGCCTCGCCGTCAGGCTGGTGGCCGAAAACGGCGACGCGCTACCGGCGTGGCAACCCGGCGCGCACATTGATGTCCACCTGCCCTGCGGCGTGGTCCGCCAGTACTCTCTGACCGGGGCATGTGGCGACGAGAGCTATCTTATCTGCGTGGGGCGAGAAGCCGCCTCGCGCGGCGGGTCGCGCTACGTTCACGAAACGCTGCGTCCGGGCCAGAGGCTTTCAATCTCGGCCCCGCGCAATCTGTTTCCGCTGCATCAGGCTGAGCGGGTATTGCTGCTGGCAGCAGGGATTGGCATTACGCCGCTGTATGCGATGGCATTGCAGCTGAAAGCGACCGGAACGCCGTTTACGCTGCACTATTACGTCAGAAACCGGGAAAGCGCGGCGTTTGCGCGCGAGCTCTCGCAGTGCGGTAACTGCAATATCCATACCACCACCCCACGAACCACGCTGGCGGAGCATTTCCCCGCACCTGAAGCGGGGCTGCACGCGTGGGTGTGCGGACCTGCGGGGTTTATGGAGAAAGCGCGCGATGTGGCGGCGGCGAAGGGATGGAATGACGCCCATATCCACAGCGAGGCGTTTCAGCCCGCTCCCCCTGTCACAAGCGGCGTCGCAGGCGAGATCTTTACGGTCAAGCTTGCCTCTACCGGCGAGCGCTGGCCGGTGCCTGCGGATAAGACCATCGCTCAGGTATTACAGGAAAACGGCGTGGACGTGCCGCTGTCCTGCGAAATGGGGATCTGCGGCGCCTGCCTGACGCCGGTGATTGACGGCGTGGTGGACCACAGGGATAGCGTGCAGTCGGAGGCAGAAAAAAGCGCGGCTGACCAGCAGGTGGCGCTCTGCTGTTCGCGGAGTCACTCCGGGGAGCTGGTAATTGCGCTGTAAAACGAAAAAACCCTGCGATATTGCTATCGCAGGGTTTTCGAATTTGGCGGAAGCGTAGAGATTCGAACTCTAGAACCCTTTCGGGTCGCCGGTTTTCAAGACCGGTGCCTTCAACCGCTCGGCCACGCTTCCAAAGTGAGGCGCACTATAAACATCTATTAGCGCCTTGTAAAGCAGGAATTTTTCTATTTTTGCCTGCAGGCGTTTGACTGCGCAAAAAGTCACCCGGACGCTTTCCTGCCCTCCCCCCTTCCCCCCTTGTACATACCGTTACACAGCAACGCTCATCCTTTTAAATCACCGTGGTATAGAATGCCAAAAAAAATAGACGGCCATGTGTTTTGTAATGGTAATAAATCCGGGTAATGCGGGTTTTAACGCATTACTGTCATAGCGCCTTACTGGTTGATGATGAAAATCAAAAATACGTTTTGCTTACATATCCTGATGGCCGTTTTGGCCATTTTAGTCCTGAGTTTTCACCCGCTGGTGACAAGCTTTGATCCGCCGCTTAAATTCCAGCCGCTGATCAAGTCCATGGCAGGGACGACAAAAGAACAGGCGGAAAAAATAGCCACAATTTCCCATGCTTTAGAAGGGAATGCTATTTTCTTCCTTGGTGCGTCTGAGGTCGCCACCTCAGAAGAGGAACATTACGCCGTATTTAATTATTTTAATAAGCAATTGCACCAGCCCGTCGTGGCCTATGGCGATGCGTTTGTCGATGACGAAACGCAATTTTTACTTCTCTCGCGTTTTAAAGATAGCCTTAACGCAAACAGCAAAGTGGTGCTGCTTCTGGCGCCTGACGGCTTTTATTCAAAAGGCCTGCCGCCCGCTATCTATGCGGATAATTTTCCGGGCTCGATTTTTAATCCCCTGATGAAGGATCCGCAGGCGCGCCCGTTCCTGGTTAATTACCTGAAGCATATTGATGCGAAAGAGATAAGCCATTTAACCTTCGGGCAAATGCGTGTGTATGGCTGGCATCCGGCGCTGATGTGGAACGAGCTGAGTTTTCAGTTTGCAAACTTCTGCACCCTGATTAAAAACGACTGGCTGTCGCTGCTCAACATCAGGCCACAGACGGCGCAGCCCTGGCCTCAGCAGCCAACCGCCCGTCTTTCCCCTGACTGGGATAAAGCGCTGGCGAATGCCCGCGAGTTGAATAAAAAGCGCCATCAGAGCGCGGCCACGCTGTGGATGGACAAAACGATTTACGACGAGGACGGTAAGCCGCAGCAGTGGGATGACACGCCGGTGGTGCCGGGGCAGTTCGCCGCGTTCAGGAAAACCGTTCAGCTTTTGAAAGCGCATCACGTGCAGGTGATTGCTATCGTCGACCCGGTTAACCCCTGGGCGCTTTACAATACCGACACCTTCCGCCCGTTCGATAAGCAGATTCAAACCATTCTGAAAGAGAACCAGATCCCGTATTTGGATATGTACGCCATGCCGTATCAGAACGGCTGGAACTGGGATCGTCTGCACCCTACCGAACTGGCCTGGGTGCCAATGCTTCGCTTTATTGCACAGAGTTTTAAATAATGAAAATCGCGATCCGTCTTTTTTGCCTTTATTTACTGCTGGCGATCACCGTCGTTGCATGGACCGCTGTCGATGACAGCATGAGTATGCAGCTGCATTTTGAATATCAAAAATTCTGAGGCGAAATGATGTACAGCTCAGGAATGTTTTTTGTCTGTTTATTTTCATCCGCGCTGGTGTTTGCGATGGTTAATCGTGTTTTACGCCACCGTCTGACCTGGCTAGTTTCCTTATCCGTGGTGACAGCATTAGGCTGGGGTTATATTTTTCAGGGCAATTACAGTGTTCCCGTGGCCGTCTTTTGCTGGTTTTATCTTGTCGCCACGTTAAAAGAAAAAGGCAGATTAAAAACCTGGCAGGCGGTCGTTTTAACGCTGCTGCCTCTGGTTCTGGTGAAATTACATTTTAATTATCACCTCGGCACAATCGGTCTCTCTTTTATGACCTTCCGCGCTGTGGATGTACTGCTGTATCGCAGTAAAAAAGAGGGCCAGAATTTCCTTCACTATTTCTGCTATCTCTTTATGCCCTTTATTATTCTGGCCGGCCCGATGTATCGCTGGCGGACATGGATGAGCGATGTGAATAAGCCGGCATTTGTCCTTAACCGCGAACAGTTTTTAACGGCGCTTGAGCAAATTATTACCGGCATCATTCAGAAGTTCCTGTTTGCCATGCTGATCGATTCGCTCGTCGTGCAGCCCTGGAGCCATAAGCCGTTTACCCTGACCGTGGGCGTGGTGATGTCGATTGCCTACAGCGCCTATCTGTACTTCGATTTTGCGGGCTACAGCAATATGGCCATCGGCGCGGGCCGGCTGTTTGGGCTGAATATTCCGGCAAACTTCAACATGCCGCTTCTTGCGAAGAACCCGCAGGATTTCTGGCGCCGCTTCCACATCAGCCTGTCCGAATGGCTGCGCGACGTGGTCTTTATGCCCGTCTATATGAACCTGATGAAGTTTAACTTTTTCCGCCAGAACAAAACGCTGGCGCAAAATATCGGTATTTTTTGCACCCTGTTCTGCATGGGGGCGTGGAATGGCCTGGAACGCCATTACGTCATCAGCGGCGCGCTGTTTGGCGCGATTTCCGTCGCGCACAACATGCTGCTGTGGTCAGCCAAACGCAACCCAACGTTACACCGCGGATTGCAGTATCCGGCCGTTGCGTTTTTGGGACGAATTCTGACGCTGGGAAGCGCCGCAGGATCCCTTTACATCTTCAGTGGAATGTCATCTCTATGAAAAATCACTCCGATCTTCAGGAACTGCAGGATTTCTTGCGTGCGGCACTGCGCGATCCCGCCTCCCCGCAGCAGCTGGCCATCAGCGGCAGCGACGAAACCTTAAGCTGGCTCCAGCTTTCCTCTGCCGTGACGAACTGGGCAGAGCGTTATCGACGCTGCCAGCCCGCAGACGGTACGCCGATCGTGCTGTACGGCCATCAGCAGGCCGAGTTCGCCGTGGCCATATATAGCTGCCTGCTGCACAACATTCCGTACATCCCGGTGGACTGCATCTACCCTCAGGAGCGGCTTCGCGAGATCTGCAACCTGACCGGCGCCCCTTACTACTACGACGTGGCGACGCGGCAGTTCATCGCCACCGGCGAGGCGGGCAAGGTGCTGGAGGAGCAGGATCTGGCCTATATCATGTTTACCTCAGGCAGCACCGGAAAACCGAAAGGCGTGCAGATTGGACGTGAAAGCGTATGGCACTTCATGAAGTGGGTCAGCCAGGACTTTTCGCTGCCGGAAAAACCGGTGCTGATGAACCACGCGGTGTTCAGCTTTGACCTCTCCCTGATCCCTCTGCTGGCGAACCTGGCGATGGGAGGCCACATCGTGCTGAATGCCAAAGAGGATATCCAGAAAGAGAACTGGCTCGAGCGACTGCAAAGCAACGCGGTCTCCGCCTGGGTTTCCACCCCCTCTTTTGCCTACCAGCAACTGCTTTCTCCGCACTTTAACAGCGAGTATTTGCCTGCACTCAGCGTCTTTATCTTCATTGGTGAAGTGCTCAATAAAGCGCTGGTGAAACAACTCCGCCGCCGTTTCCCGCAGGCCAAAATCATCAACTCCTATGGCCCAACGGAAGCGACCATTGCGACAACCGTGGTTGAGATCACGGATGAGATCCTTAACAGCGACAGCGCGGTGCTGCCGGTGGGCGTGATGATGCCGGACAGCAGAATGGAAATTTCCGCCGAGGGCGAGCTGATTATCTGGGGCAAAAACGTCATGCGCGGCTATTTAGGCCTGCCGCAGGAGAACGCGGCAAAACTGCTGCGTCGGGAAAATGATGCGTTCCGCGGCTACCGGACCGGCGATCTGGGTTATGAAGACGGGCTCATCTACTGCCAGGGCCGCAACGACAGCCAGGTCAAGCTGAATGGCTACCGCATCGAGATCGGCGAGATTGAAAACCGCCTGCTGGCCATGTCCGGCATCAGCGAAGCGGTGGTGATGCCGCTGATGAAACCCTGCGGCAGCGTGCTGCGCATCGCCGCGTTCTGCGTGACGGAGCTGGCACCGGATGCAATCAAAACCTCGCTGGCAAACGTGGTGCCCCACTACATGGTGCCTTCACAAATTATCGTAAAAGACGCTTTGCCGCTGAATCCTAACGGCAAAATTGACCGCAAGCTGCTGGACGCTTACGCCCGCACACATTAATTATCCCAGGAAAAATGATGGAACACGATATTCTCGCCCTGTTTGAAAAAGTGTTATCCCGCAAGGTTGGCTTTCACGATGAGCTGATTGAATCCGACATTCTCGACTCCATTCTGGCAGTCGACATGGTGCTGGAGGTGCAGGACGTTTACGGCTGTATGATCCCGCCTACCGACGTGGCGACGGTGCTGAAAACCCCGGCCGATCTCGCCCGTTATATTGAAGAGAACCGTTAACGCCCCCTCCTCTGATGGCTCTGGGACTCACTCCAGAGCCCATCATTCGCTTTCCCCTTCTGGATACCATTCACACGAATGAAACCCACCGGTTTTACTATTTCTCCTACACTTTAGGGGTACTGTCGGTACGGGAAACAAAACAAGCCAACATCATGAAGACAATAATGGTTCGCTCTGCGCTCAGCCAGCGATCGTTGCGTCTTTAACAGAGGAGTCTGCGGTATGGCATTCGTAACAACGAAAGACGGCGTCAATATTTACTACAAAGACTGGGGTCCGAAAGAGGCTCAGCCCATTGTTTTCCATCACGGCTGGCCATTGAGTGCCGATGACTGGGATAACCAGATGCTCTTCTTCCTTGCGGAAGGCTATCGCGTTATCGCAATCGACCGCCGTGGTCACGGGCGTTCGGACCAGGTCAGCGAAGGGCACGATATGGATCATTATGCGGCTGACGCGTCGGCCGTGGTTGAAAGCCTGGATCTGCACAATGCGGTGCACGTCGGCCACTCAACCGGCGGTGGCCAGGTGGCCCGCTATGTTGCGAAGTACGGCCAGCCGCAGGGGCGCGTTGCCAAAGCGGTGCTCGTGAGCGCCGTTCCACCGTTGATGGTGAAAACAGAAAACAATCCTGGCGGGACACCTGTAGAGGTTTTCGACGGCTTTCGTAAAGCGCTGGCCGCGAATCGCGCCCAGTTTTACCTCGACGTCGCCAGCGGTCCTTTTTATGGGTTTAACCGGGCGGGGGCTGAGGTTTCAGAGGGCACCATTCAGAACTGGTGGCGTCAGGGCATGATCGGCAGCGCCAGGGCCCACTATGAGGGAATTAAGGCGTTTTCAGAAACCGACCAGACGGAAGATTTAAAAACCATCACGGTTCCCGTTCTGGTGATGCAGGGGGATGACGATCAGGTCGTGCCTTATAAGAATGCCGCCCTTCTGCAGGACCAGCTGCTGGCGAATAGCGTGCTGAAAATCTATCCGGGCTTCCCGCACGGGATGCATACCACCCACGCGGATACCATTAACGCGGATATTCTGGCCTTTATCCGCTCATAGACGTCAGGTTTACAGATACGCGCAAAAAGAAAAACCCCAGCTTAACGAGTAAGCTGGGGTTTATATCTGGCGGAAGCGCAGAGATTCGAACTCTGGAACCCTTTCGGGTCGCCGGTTTTCAAGACCGGTGCCTTCAACCGCTCGGCCACACTTCCTGAGTGAGGCGAACTATAAACACCTCACCGCATGCTGTAAAGAGTGGCTGCAATCGTTCGCTTTAAAATTAGCCAAAATGTGCTTAATCGGTTGAACAGACAACACATCGGCGATTTTCTCAGCATAAAATCCAGCCCTCTCGCTTAGTGCTTTTTGATGTACATATCTTTTGTGAAATAGTACCCCAGCTTATCCGGCGTAAAGCCGCCCACCCACGGTTTCACCAGGTGCGTACGGACGTAGTGATAAACCGGAATGGCAGGCACATCACGCCCAAGCAGATCCTCTGCCTGCTGGTAGAATTTACCCCGCTCTGCCGGCGTTTTGGCCTTTGCGGCGTTGATCAAGGCTTGATCGTAGTCCGGGTTGCTGTACTGGCTGGTGTTTTCACTGTCGCCGGTACGGAAGTTGTTCAGGAAGGTCGCCGCGTCGTCGTAGTCGGCAATCCAGGCGTAGCGCACCGCGTCAAAGTTGTGGGTGTGCATGGTATCCAGCATGGTTTTCCACTCCTGATTTTGCAGCTTCGCGTCTACGCCGAGGTTTTTCTTCCACATAGAGCTGGCCGCAATCGCGATGCGCTGGTGCGATTCAGAGGTGTTATAGAGCAGGTTGAAGCTCAGAGGATGGCTTTCGTTATACCCGGCCTCGTTGAGCAGTTTTTTCGCCTCAGCAATACGCTTGTCCAGCGGCCAGCTGGCGTAATCCGGATTCTGCAGCTTGACCCCGCCGATGTCCGGCTGGCTAATCAGCCACGCCGGGCGCTGCCCCTGCCCCATCACCTTCTCAGCGATGATGTCTTTATCCAGCGCCATGTTCAGCGCCTTGCGCACGCGGGCATCGTTGAACGGCGGACGGGTGGTGTTGAATTCGTAGTAATAGGTCGCCAGCTGCGGGGAGACGTCCAGCTGGCTGCCCAGCGTTTTCTTCAGCTGAGCAAACTGGTTAATGGGTACCGTATAAACAATATCAATTTCGCCCGCTTTATAGCGGTTCACATCCGAGGCCTCGGAGGTGATCGGCAGATAGGTGACTTTGTTAATAACGGTATGCGCGTTATCCCAGTAGCGCGGGTTACGCTCCGCCACAATGCGTTCGTTGACCACCCACTGGGACAGCTTATACGCTCCGCTGCTGACGAAATGCTCCGGTTTGGTCCACTTTTCGCCGAAACGGCCAATCAGCACTTTATCCACCGGCACCAGCGACGGGTGCGCCAGCATCGCCAGGAACGCCGCGTTGGGCTGGGTGAGCGTCACTTCCAGCGTGGTATCGTTAATTGCTTTTACGCCCAGCGTGTCGGGGGATTTTTTCCCCTGAGCGATATCGGCCGCGTTGACGATATGCATGTTGCCGGGATAGCTGGCGTACGGTGAAACGGTTTTTGGATCAACCAGGCGCTGCCAGCTCCAGACCACATCCTCTGCGGTAATGGCCGTCCCGTCGCTCCAGGTAATGCCCGGACGTAAGTGGAACGTCCAGACGGTGTTGTCCTTGTTCTCCCATTTTTCAGCCAGCCGGGGTTGGATTTCTCCTGACGGGGAGACGCTCACCAGCCCTTCGAATAAATCACTGATAATATTGAATTCGACATCGCTTTCGACTTTGTGCGGGTCGAGCGAGGCCGGTTCGCTGCCATTGTTTCTGACCAGTTCCTGTTTTTCGGCCAGCGCTGTTCCTGCTGGCACGTTAGCCGCCCAGGTCGCCGTGCTGGCGCACAGGATCCCGGCGGTGAGTAAAGAGAGCGTAAAGCGCGTGCGTGTTTGTGGTTTCATTTCCTTCGCCTTATTGTCTGTTTTATGACGATCCGGAGATAACTCTTAGCGCCCGAAAGGCAATAACGCAATATTTTTCAGTAACCTATAAGAGGTTGATCTGGTAAATACTTTTAAACCGCCGTTCATACTGGTTACATATGCTTTTGCAGAAGAAACGACCACCTTCAGCGCTAACGTGCTGAGTAAAGATGGGTAAAACCACTTTGAGACTGGCGCGCCGTTTCCTATTCTTTCCGTTAATTACATCTGTCATAAGAGAGTGACTCATGGATCGTATAATTACTTCCTCACGCGACCGCACATCGCTACTCAGCACCCACAAGGTGCTGCGCAATACCTATTTCATGCTCAGCCTGACGCTGGCGTTTTCAGCGATCACCGCTACCGCCAGTACCGTGCTGATGCTGCCGTCTCCGGGCCTGATCCTGACGCTGGTGGGGATGTACGGTCTGATGTTCCTGACCTACAAAACCGCTGATAAACCGGTCGGTATTCTTTCCGCGTTCGCCTTCACCGGCTTCCTGGGGTATATCCTGGGGCCGATCCTGAACGCGTACCTGTCTGCCGGTATGGGTGACGTGATTGGCATGGCGCTGGGCGGTACCGCGCTGGTGTTCTTCTGCTGCTCGGCCTACGTGCTGACCACGCGCAAGGATATGTCCTTCCTCGGCGGTATGCTGATGGCGGGTATCGTAGTGGTGCTGATTGGTATGGTGGCAAACATCTTCCTGCAGCTGCCTGCCCTGCACCTGGCGATTAGCGCGGTGTTTATCCTGCTGTCATCCGGCGCGATCCTGTATGAAACCAGCAACATTATTCACGGCGGTGAGACCAACTACATCCGCGCGACCGTGAGCCTGTATGTGTCGCTGTACAACATCTTCGTCAGCCTGCTGAGCATCCTGGGCTTCGCCAGCCGCGATTAAGCAGACCTGCTGAAACAAAAAGGAGAATGCCTCAGGCATTCTCCTTTTTTTATGCCCTAGTCACCGCGGCAAATATAGGTGGGATAGAGCCGGTCCTGTATCAGCCACACGGCGGGCGCAAGCTCGGAGATCGTCAGGTAATAGCGGGCTGTCGGCCTCGCAAAGCCTCCCCACTTTTCGTCCGGGGTATTGTCATTATGCCGACGCCAGGTTTTGGTGTAGCTCAACACGATAACGTTATCATCATCCCGTCGCGACCAGGTAAAATCCACATCCCTGTCAACGATCATGCCCCGGCCTTCAGCCATAGCTGCACCTTTGTACGTTGTTAAGCCGGTGCCGTCCCGATGAAAATAGAACTGGGCCACGGTATTGACCCGGACCTCATTCGCTTTTCCCTCGTTACGCGTAAAGTTAAATTCCGTACTGCAGGCCAGCGCATCACGCTTATATATGCCCCCGGAATAAATAAAGAGCGCCAGCGCGCCGCCAGCAAGCGCCCCACCCGCAGCAAACAGAAGCCTCATTTTCATTTTTCTGCCCCGCTTTTATAGCGAATGGTTTTGCACAGGCTGGTTTTATTGACCGGGCATGCACCAATGAACACTTCATCCGCAACTGCAAGGTTAAAGCGGGCGCTGAAATAGTAGATATTGTACGCTTCGCGCGCGCACGCCACATTATTCGCCTCCAGCAGCCCCGCCAGTTTCGAGAGCACCAGCGGCCGGCCATGATCGTTAATAAGCCAGATGCTACAGCCCGCTATTTTCTGCGCGACGGGCTTTGGCGTCATCGGTATAGCGATCTTCTGCTGCTGGTTAAACAGCAAGCCTAACCCCAGTGCTGATGCTAACAATACCGCCGCCGCGGCGCCCCATTTAAGGGAAATACGCTGACGTTTTGCCTCTGACGGCACGACGGAAGAGTTCGGCTGTGCTTCAGCGGGTTGAACAATTTGCGCAGGCTGGCAAATCACATCGGCAACAAAACGGAATCCATACCGGGGGATCGTCACAATGAAATTATGATGTTCCCCAAGAGACTGGAAGCCTTTGCGTAATTCACTGACCGCTTTGTTGAGGTTATTTCCAGACGGCGTAAAGCCATACTCCTCCCAGACGCGCGTAATTAATTCCTCCCGACTCAGATCGTGCCCTTTATGACGAATAAACTCCTGTAAAAGGCGAACGGCTGGCGCCGAGAGCGTTAATACAGACTCCGGTTGACCAACAAGACTAATTGCATGTGCTTCAGGATCAAATAACAACGAATTATTGCATATAAAAAACATATTTCACTCTCAGCTATTACCGCAGGCTTTTTTATCCCTGTGACATCGGCAAGAAAATCGCTTCCTGAGCTGGTTCTTTTTTCATCAACAGGAATTTTCTTCCCATCCTGGGTAGCGGCATTTTCTTTTAACTATACAACTTTAAGCCCAGCAAATCAGGATAAATCACTGTATATCAGCGGTTAACTAATACAAATTTTCACAACCTGCTGTTCTGGTTAAAGTTTCCCTGCCCTGAAGCGATACGAAAGCAGACGGTGTCCTGGTGTTAAAAACCGCACAAGAACTCAGAGCAGGCAGGCTGAATGTGAAACAGAAACAAAAAGTGAATATGACAACCGCGTTTTATGTCGCCGCGCTGTCGCTGTCATTTTTCTCAGAAATGACAATGGCCAATATGAGCGTCTATCCAATGGAACTTAACGTGGATAGCGCCGGCGCAGCGCAAATAAAAGTGGCATCGAAAACGGATGATATTCAGTTCATTCGGGTGAGGCAAAAGAAAATTCTTAACCCCGGAACGGCCCAGGAAAAAGAGATTGACGTTGCTTCGTGGAAAGAAGGCGGCGTCGTGGTGACGCCCGATAAATTTGCCCTGGCTGCAGGCGCAATGCGCGTGGTGCGCCTTGTTTCACTGACGCCGCCGGAAAAAGAGACCACCTGGCGAGTCTATTTTGAAGGGGTGAAACAGCCGGACAGCATTATTCCCGGCCAGCCCGAAAGCACGGCAGCGACGGCAAAGCTTGGGGTCAATGTTATCTGGGGGGCGCTGGTACATCTGGCCCCTGCCACGGAGCGCGTTTCGCTGCATATCGATCCCGCACGGGGGACCGTCACCAACGCCGGCACCCTGCGCGTGCCGCTCAGGGAGATCGGTATTTGTCAGTCAGACGACGTCTGTAAATGGATTAAAGAAGACGCCACGATTTATCCGGATACCGAGCGGAAATTAAAAACGCTTAATCAGGTAAACGGCAAGAAATACAAATTCCGCTACTTCAACTGGATGAAAAAAACCGCTGAAGAAGCTGACTTACCCGTCGTGCAATAACACGACGTCACTGTAAAAACCCTTGTGGTTTGTTTAAAGAGCCAGGGTGCTCATTTGTAAAATATGGAGATATCAATGCGTAAATTTATTAAACCTCTGATGATCGTTGCCGCGATGACCACATCTGCCAGCGCGCTGGCGATCCAGAAAGATATTACCGTCAACGCCAGCGTTGATTCACAGCTGGATATGACCCAGGCCGATAACACGCCGCTGCCAGCCAGCATCGACATGCAGTATCTGCCGGGTCGGGGCCTGGAAAGCTACCGCCTGAACACCAAGGTATGGTCCAACTCCGCTACCAGTAACGTCAAAGTACGCCTCGTTAGCGCAGCTAAGCTCACCAACACGGATGGGGATCAGATTGTACCGATGACGGTTCTTCTGGGTGATAAAACTCTGTCCACCACCGATGCCGAATTTACCGGAACCGAACTGTTCCCGGGCAGCATTGAAAACGGTTCTGCGGTTCTGCCTCTGACCATTTCCCAGACCACCAAAGGCATTCTGAAAACCGGCCAGTACAGCGGCGTTGTAAGCCTGATGCTGACTCAGGCGACCACCACGGAAGGCGGTGCGTAACACCATAGCACCTAAGGAATAACGTCAGAGGGCGCCCGCCCTCTGACGTCAGGATGATGTCGAGGCTCGTTCATGGCGTTTCACAGAAATACTCTCCTTTTTGTTGCTTTATTACCCGCATCTGTCCACCTCGCCTGCGCTGAGATGGCCGTCCCGGCCGGATTCGAGGACCTGGCGAAAACGCAGCGCATGTGGACAGAGGTGAGCTTATACGGCGAGTCGCTTGGCCTTTTCGAAACCGATATCAATCTTGAAACGGTCAGTTTTGTCGCGCCTGAAACCGTGGTCGCGGCCATCAAACGTCAGTTTAACGACGATCCTGCCCTTATCGGCTCCGTTTCCGCAGCGTTGGCCGTTCCGCTTGCCCGTAACGGCAACCTGGCCTGCAGCAGCAACGGCTCCGCGACGGGGTGTGATTATCTCGAAACCCGCCGTGCGGCCATCATCTATGACGAAAACAATGCTCGCATAAACCTGTTTTTTGATAAGCGCTTTTTGCCAAAGCCCTCGGAGGAAAACCAGTGGTATCAGCCCACCCAGGACAGCGAAAACGCGTTGATTCATCAGCAAAATATCAATTTCGTTGCCGACAGGGATTATCAGTCTGCCACCGTTCAGGGCAACGGGGCGCTGGCGCTGACCCAGGACGGCTATCTTAACCTCGACTGGACCTGGCTGGGACAACGCTCGCGTCATCAGCAGCAGCAGGAAATAACCGTTAACAATGCCTGGTTCCGCCAGGATTTATGGCGTGAATATTATCTACAGATAGGCGAGATGGATACCCGCGACCTGTTCAGCAACGCCGGGGGGAATATTAACCTCAGCCAGCTGCCGCTGGGCAAAATTCGTGGCCTGCGCGCGGGCTCGACCCGGGCATGGATCAACCCGGTTCAGCAATCGAAGGGCACGCCCATTACGGTGCTGCTTTCGCACGATGCGCGTATCGACGCGCGCCGCGGCAAGGAGCTGCTGGCCAGCTTTTACCTCAATGCCGGGGCACAAACTCTGGATACGCGCGCGTTTCCGGATGGAAGCTATACCGTGACGCTGTCAGTATACGAAAACAACCGACTGACGCGTACCGAGCAGGTTCCGTTTACCCGTACGGGCATTACGCCATTCGACCGCGTCGAGTGGTTTATGCAGGCAGGGGAAACGGCTAATAACGGTCGCAATGATGAACGCAGCCCGGTCGCACAGGCGGGTATACGCCTGCCCGTCACCCCGACGCTGGCGCTGACCAGCGGCGCAACCGTCATGAAAAGGCAGCACTTCCTGGAAAATGCCCTCGACTGGAGCCGCGGCTTTAACGCGGGCCCGATCGACGGGGTATTAAGCACACGCTTTAGCTACCTCTACGGCAGCAAGGGCCAACGCGGCAATATTCAGCAAATCAGCTATAACGACGGGTTTTCGCTGAGCTTCTACCGCAACGCGTTATCCGCAGAAAATTGTGATACCCGCAGCGCAGGTTTTGACGCCGTCAACGGCTGTTATCGTAGCCTCTCGGTCATGTTCTCCGTGCCTGTCGGCTCGTGGTACGCCAACCTGGGGTATTCGGATAACCGCAACGAAGGGCGCTACGTTACGCGCCGGGAACTGCCTGACCATGACGCTCGTCACGATTCCGGCCTGCCGTGGGAGCCGGTGTATATGACCCGCTCCCGCACGCAGGCCTGGCAAGGCGGGCTGAGTAATACCATTAGCGCGCGCGGTCTGAACATCAACAGCAGCATTAACCTGTTTATGCGCAACGACCACTCTCGCGACGGAAAAGACAAAGGCGGCTATCTGAGCGTTAGCCTCTCACTGGCGCATAAGCGTCAGGGCGATGCGTCAGGCTATACCTCGCTTGGTGCAACCTGGCAGCACCAGCAGCATCAGAAAAACCAGCTGAGCTACAACGTGGCGTACAACTGGTATGCCGACGCGCGCGGCGAGAATGAATACGGGCTGAGCGCGTCGGGGATCAACAGCGATTCGCTCAATGCCTCAGCGTATACGCGCCAGGGAGGACGTTTTGGTAACGCCAGCCTGACGGTGAGCGACGCATGGGACCGCCAGGATGGGCGCCATACGTTAAGCAGCAGCGGCAACTACAGCTCCACCCTCGCCCTGTCGCGCTCAGGGCTGTGGCTTGGCCGCTGGGGCGATGGACGCCCGGCTTCTGCCGTTGCGGTAAACGTGGCTACGCCTGAGGATTCCCGGGATTCACGCGTCGCCGTCTCGCTGGATAACGGCGGCACCGCGGATATCCCGGCCAACAGCCGTGCCCTTTTTGCGGTGCCGGGTTATCAGCCAACAACGCTGACGGTTAATGAGTCGCTGAACGTCTCATCAGGCGGAAGCAGTGAAATCACGCAGGGTTCCGGGAGCCGGACGCTCTTTATGGTGCCGGGCAAAATGCTTCGCCGGGACGTGCAAACCACCACCCGCTACACCTGGCTCGGCCAGCTCACTGACGAACATCATTCGCCGTTCGTGGGCGGCGTACCGCTGAACGTGAACGGCTGGAACGATCTCGGCAATGGCGGTTTCAGCGCCCAGAGCGACGCCCTGCTGCGCAACCTTTATCTGGTGCGTCAGCAGCAGTTTTATCAGTGTGAACTGAGCGTGAAAAGCATGCGCGACGTGGTGCGTTACGTCGGGTCGATCCCGTGTCGGGAACTCACTTTCTCCGCCCTGCCGGATTCGGTCCAGCACCAGGCGCAACTGATGCTCGCCGGGCGGAACGTGCCTACGGGGCCAACGGCCATGAATGCAGAGCACCTCACCAAAGGGAAATGATGTGAACAACTACCTCTTTGTTTTACTTTTTTTGACGCTGTGGAGCTGTCAGACGCTGGCGGGCGTCCCTGCCGGAAGAAATTCCAGCGTAGGGATTAGCTACGATCGCGCGGTGCCGCCTGCGCGTTTTGATATCTGGGTCCATGAACCGAGCGGTTACGACACTATCGACCCGCAAAAGTGGGGACGCAACACCCTGACCTGCGAGTCCCGCACCGACCCGACGAACGGAGCGTGTATGACAGCGCCGGTCTGGTTTACCGCGAACCCGGCCGCCCCCTACACCATTACGCTGCGTTTTACCCACACGTCGACAAATAAAACAGCAGATGTGAAGATCTATGGGGAAAAACATATGTTTATCAACAACAAAGTTTTCACCTTTGCCAGCTTTGTCAGCGGCGGTACCGGCGATCTCTCGGCCTGGAACCGGGAACCCTATTTTGATTTTTACATCGTTAAAGGCGAACTGGATAAGCTCGCCCAGCCGGGCATCTGGACCGCAACGCTGAAGCAGAACCTGCGCGAATGGGGAAGCGCCGACTGCGGGGGCAACTTTAACGATGTCAACGTCGGGTGTCCGGGCTACCTCACCATAGCCCGCTGGCAGGCGACGATACGCATTGAGGTGGTCGATCCAGGTAACCAGCAGATTTATCTGCCGGCCTTCCCCCACTCAACCCCGCTGGTTAACCTCAATCTGACCAATTTTCCGGGGGGGCCCGGCGGCAGCGAAATCCAGGGCGAGAGCGCGCTGGATATGTGCCTGTATGACGGTAAAAACAGCGCCAGCACGCGCGTCTATCTGCGCTTTGAGGATGACGGTTTAGCGGCCACGGGCCGTACTGAGGGAGCGTTTTCCGTCAGACGACGCGGTGGAAGCCAGATCGAAGCACGGGATCGGCTCGATTATCAGGTTACGGTGATCAACCCGGTAACGGGCGCAGCAGAAACCGCGGCGAATGGCAAAACGCTGATCTGGCAGGGCACTAATGACCCGCAATATCTGCGTCAGGTTGTGCTGCCGGGTGGACGGGAGAGCGTACTTTGTGTCCCCGCCCCCATCATTCTGAAAACGCCCGCGTTTGCTGCCAGCAGCAAAAATGCCGGGGATTACACCGGCACCCTACGCGTTATCTATACGCCCAGTACCTTATAAAGAGGCCATCGTGAGTTACGCCATCCTCGACAACAATCGTTTTTATGCCGAAGGGTTGCGCTACGCCCTTCTGCGCCGTAACGCTCAGACGCAGGTTTCGAGCGGTACGGTAAAGTGGTGCCGTTCGCTGCTGGCCTGCGGCACCCTCGTTGTTCGCTGCCGCTTTTCCGTCGCGGGGACGCACCTGGCGCTGGTCGACATTCTTCTGGAGCTGGAAGCCAGGCGCTGGGAAGGAACGGTTTATCTGGTGTGCAATGAAAAAGGCTGGGCACTGGCTACCCATCTGCGAAAGCGGTTTGCCACGCTGACCTTATATATCATTGATGACCGGATTGCCGTTGCGGATGCGGCGTATCTGCTTGCCAGAGAGCCCCGCCGGGTGCGCACCCTGAATTGTTGCCTGACAGGCATGGAGTTCAACGTGCTCGACAGGCTGGTGAACGGACAATCGGTACGGCATGTCGCGCATATGACGCAGATGAGCGAAAAACAGGTATCGACGTATAAATGCAACGCGCTGAAAAAGCTTAATGCCAACAATCTGCTCCAGCTTCTTCTGTAGGTCGAGGTTTCTCACGCCGCCCCTTATTTGCTAGACTAGGGGCGGTTTTTACTTTATCGACAGAGCACTATGTTCATTTTTGCAGGCCAGGAAATTGAGACCGATAGCGAAGGCTATCTGAAAGACACCACGCTATGGAGCGAGCCGCTGGCGGAGAAAATCGCCGAAAACGAAGGTATCGCCCTCTCCCCCGAACACTGGGAGGTGGTCCGTTTTGTGCGCGAGTTTTATCTCGAATTCAACACCTCTCCGGCGATCCGCATGCTGGTTAAAGCAATGGCCAACAAATTTGGCGAAGAAAAAGGCAACAGCCGCTATCTGTATCGCCTGTTCCCGAAGGGCCCGGCAAAACAGGCCACCAAAATTGCCGGCCTGCCTAAACCGGTGAAGTGTATTTAATACCGAATACCGAAGTTCACATATTCCCTGCCGGGTTGATGCGGTTCCGTTAAGACCTTATCAACTCGGGCGCTGCGCGGCCCGCCTGCTTTCAGCCACGCCATCAGTTTTTCAACCTGCTCCGCGTCGCCGCAGGCGACCACCTCAACGCTGCCGTCGTCCATATTTCGCGCGTATCCCGTTAGCCCAAGCGTCATCGCTTCGCGCTGGGTGCTGTAGCGGAACCCGACGCCCTGAACAAGGCCGTGGACCCAGGCAATGGTGCAGACTTTTGACATTTTTCTTCTCCTTAACGTAGCGTTTTCGGTAAACAGCCATAGTGCTGCCGGAAACGGGCGGTGAAACGAGAGCTGGAAAGATACCCACATTGTAATGCGATTTCACCGATCGGTAAGCGAGTCGACTGTAACTGTGACAGCGCCACGGCCATTCTCACCTCCTCCACGATCTGCCGAAACGCTCAACGACATCCGCAGATGATTGCGCCTGGCTGAATGTGCTACTCTACGCGCCATTTCCCTGAAATCGACAGAACAGCAAATTATGAGTGTACGTTTAGTGTTAGCCAAAGGGCGCGAGAAATCATTACTGCGCCGTCATCCCTGGGTCTTTTCCGGCGCGGTTGCCCGTATGGAAGGCAAAGCCAGCCTCGGTGAAACCATTGATATTGTTGACCATCAGGGGAAATGGTTAGCGCGAGGCGCTTACTCGCCAGCGTCTCAGATCCGCGCACGCGTCTGGACCTTCGATAAAGACGAAACCATCGACATTGACTTCTTCGTCCGCCGCCTGCAGCAGGCGCAGCAGTGGCGCGAGTGGCTGGCAAAGCGCGACGGGCTGGACAGCTATCGCCTGATTGCCGGTGAGTCCGACGGCCTGCCGGGCGTGACCATCGATCGCTTCGGCAACTTCCTGGTGCTGCAGCTCCTCAGCGCCGGGGCGGAATACCAGCGTGCCGCGCTGATTAGCGCCCTGCAAACCCTGTTCCCGGAATGCGCTATTTACGACCGCAGCGACGTGGCGGTGCGCAAAAAAGAGGGCATGGAGCTGACGCAGGGCCCGGTCACGGGTGAACTGCCGCCTGCCCTGCTGCCGATTGAAGAGCACGGTATGAAGCTGCTGGTGGATATTCAGGGCGGGCACAAAACGGGTTACTACCTTGACCAGCGCGACAGCCGCCTGGCTACGCGTCAGTACGTTGCCGACAAACGCGTGCTGAACTGCTTCTCCTACACCGGCGGTTTTGCCGTTTCGGCGCTGATGGGCGGCTGTGCCCAGGTGGTCAGCGTGGATACCTCGCAGGAAGCGCTGGACGTGGCAAAACAGAACGTCGAGCTGAACAAACTGGACTTGAGCAAAGCCGAATTTATACGCGACGACGTCTTCAAGCTGCTGCGTAAATATCGCGATCAGGGCGAGAAGTTCGACGTCATCGTGATGGATCCGCCAAAGTTTGTGGAAAACAAAAGCCAGCTGATGGGCGCCTGCCGTGGGTATAAGGATATCAACATGCTGGCCATCCAGCTGCTGAACCCGGGCGGGGTGCTGCTCACCTTCTCCTGCTCCGGGCTGATGACCACCGATTTATTCCAAAAAATCATCGCCGATGCCGCAATAGATGCTGGTCGTGATGTACAATTTATAGAGCAGTTCCGTCAGGCAGCCGATCACCCCGTGATTGCTACCTACCCGGAAGGACTGTATCTGAAAGGGTTTGCCTGTCGCGTCATGTAACTTGAAAAGAGAAATATTGCCCGCACTTAATGTGTAAGTCGTATTTCCCGGGAGGTGACTATGATTGCCAGCAAATTCGGTATCGGCCAGCAGGTCCGCCACACTTTGCTTGGGTATTTGGGTGTGGTCGTGGATATCGACCCGGAGTATTCCCTTGATGAACCGTCAGCGGACGAACTGGCGGTGAACGCAGAGCTTCGCGCTGCACCCTGGTACCATGTGGTGATGGAAGGTGACGACGGACAACCCGTACATACCTACCTTGCCGAAGCGCAGCTAAGTAGCGAGCTGCAGGAAGAGCATCCGGAACAACCCACGATGGATGAACTTGCTCAGACTATCCGCAAACAGTTACAGGCTCCGCGCCTGCGGAACTAAGCGTGTAAAAAAAGCCCGATGAACGGGCTTTTTTTTATTACTTCGCCAGCCCCAGACGGGGGATATCGATCGCCGGACAGCGATCCATAACCACCTTCAATCCCGCATCCCGCGCCAGCACGGCAGCCTGCTCGTTAATCACGCCCAGCTGCATCCACAATGTTTTCGCCCCGACGGCAATCGCGTCCTGCGCTACTTCCCACGCCGCCTCGGAATTACGGAAGACATCGACCATATCAATTTTTTCCGGCACGTCAGCGAGCGTGGCATAACCCTGCTGGCCCAGTAAGGTTTTACCCGCCACTTTTGGCGACACCGGGATGACGTGATAGCCCTGATCGAGAAGGTATTTCATCACCCGATAGCTGGGACGATCGGGTTTATCGCTCGCGCCCACCAGCGCAATGGTACGCGTGGATGTCAGAATCTCGGCAATATCGTTCTCTTTCATGGTTTTTCTCCTGGCTTTTTTAAAAGTGTACGCCAAAGCGCACATCTCAACCATCCATCCCATACAGATGTATGAGGGCAAAACGGCAAAATATGTCTATATGTTAGTAAACGTGATTATCGAAAGATTTAGATACATTAATGCGGCGACAGTATCTCTGACGGGAGCCTTCTATGAAAACCGGTTTTGCCACTGCTCTGATTGCGTTAGCGATGCCGGTTTGCGTTTTTGCCACCACGCTTCGGCTCTCTGGCGACATTGATCTTCTGGTTCTGGACGGGAAAAAGGTTTCCAGCTCGTTATTGCGCGGGGCTGACAGCATTGAGTTAGATAACGGGCCGCATCAGCTGGTGTTCCGGGTCGAAAAAGCGATCGGCCTGACTAACCATGAGCAGCGGATGTACATCTCTCCGCCGCTGATTGTCAGCTTTAATACCCGGCAAATCAGCCAGGTGAACATTACCCTGCCTCGCCTTGAAACGGAGAAGGAATCAGCGGTCTTCGACGCCTCGCCGCGCGTTGAGCTGCTGGACGGGAATGCAATGCAGATCCCGGTCAAGCTGGATATTCTGGCATTGACCAGCGCCACAAAAAGCCCGGACTACGAGGCCGCAACGCAGGTCTATAACAAAGCCGGCAAACGCGCCTCCCTTCCGCAGTTTGCCACCATGATGGCGGACGACAGTACGCTGCTATCCGGCGTCTCGGAACTGGACGTCATTCCGCCGCAGTCCCAGAGCCTGACGGAACAGCGCCTTAAATTCTGGTTCCAGCAGGCCGATCCCGACACGCGCGCCCGGTTTTTACAGTGGGCAAAGCAACAACCTTCATCTTAAGCCACATTTTTTACGCCTTTCTCTTGCAGCGTCAGACGGTTCCCGTCATCGTGTAGTCAGTTAACCTGATGGATATGATTATGGAACTGACAACACGCACGCTGCCTGAACGCAAACATATTGCGCTGGTGGCGCACGATCACTGTAAACAAATGCTGCTTAACTGGGTTCGCCGCCATCAGCCGCTGCTGGAAAAGCACGCCCTGTCGGCGACCGGCACTACCGGTAACCTGATCCAGCGCGAAACGGGTCTGGAGGTGAATGCGATGCTGAGCGGCCCGATGGGCGGCGATCAGCAGGTCGGGGCGCAGATTTCCGAAGGGAAAATTGATGTGCTGATCTTCTTCTGGGATCCGCTGAATGCGGTTCCGCACGATCCGGATGTCAAAGCGCTGCTGCGTCTGGCAACGGTGTGGAATATTCCGGTGGCGACGAACCTGTCAACGGCGGATTTTATCATTGAATCACCGCAGTTTAACTCGCCGGTTGAGATCCTTATTCCGGACTATCAGCGCTATCTTTCCGAGAGACTGAAGTAGCTTTTTTTGCCGGGTGGCGGCTACGTCTACCCGGCCTGGAAATCTTGCCTGACGCCGTTATGGCTTCCGCGCCACCGGCACGTCAATACTCTTCAATATATCGACAAACACGGATGGCTCCTCTTTATTGAACAGCAGCCACACGCGGTGACGCGCGCGGGTGATGGCCACGTACAGCAAACGCCGTTCTTCGGCATCAGGGAAGTCTTCCGGCACCGGCAGCAGAGCCTCTTCCATAACCGACTCGCGGGCCGGAGCCGGGAATCCGTCGCTGCCCTCCTTCAGCCCCACCACAATCACATAATCGGCCTGCTGCCCTTTGCTGGCGTGAATGGTCATAAATTCAAGCTGCAGTTTCGGCCAGCGGGTAGCGGCTTTTTCCAGCGCAGCAGGCTTAAGGTGATGATAACGCGCCAGCACCAGGATACGTTCATCGGGTTTCGCATAGCCGCTGAGCTTGTCCAGCAGCGGCTCCAGCTGGTCATCCGCCAGCAGGGTGACCGCTTTTTTATCCCCTGCCCGCAGGCTGTTTAGCGGCTTGGCCAGCTGGTGCGGGTTCTGCTGGATAAAGCGATTGGCGATCTCACCAATCCGTGAATTGAAGCGGTAGGTCGTGTCCAGATCGCTACGGTCGCCTTCGCCAAAATAGTGGTGGAAGGCGGTCGTCAGCGAGAGCTGCGCCCCGCTGAAACGGTAGATGGCCTGCCAGTCGTCCCCCACCGCGAACAGCGAGGTATGTTTATTTTGCGCCCGCAGCGCCGAGAGCAGTGCCGCACGCTGGGGTGAGATATCCTGAAACTCATCCACCAGAATATGCTTCCACGGGCTGACAAAGCGCCCCTTCTCCAGAATGACGATCGCCTGATGGATAAGACCGGAGAAATCAACGGCATTTTCCTCTTTCAGCGCGGTTTTCCAGGCTTTCAATAGCGGAGCCATCAGCTTGACCCGTTTTGAAAACAGATCGCGGATCGCCTCCGGCGCGCTTTCAATCATCTCTGCCTGCGAGCCGCCGTGCATCCGCATCAGGCTGACCCAGCGGTCAAGACGCGAGCCGAGCCGACGCGCCAGTTTTTCATCCTGCCAGAAGCTGCCCTCCGGCACCTCCCAGTTGAGTTCCTCTTCCAGCCATTGACGCCACCCTTTCGCCTGCGCCTTTTTCTCACTGCACTGCTGACGCCACGTTTTAATAAACAACGCCTGTCGCGCCTGCGCGTCGTTTTCCAGTTTACTGATGGCAGGCACTTTTTTACTGCCCTGCTGAATGATATGCAGCGCGAGGGCATGGAAGGTTCTGGCGGTAATATCCCGGGTGTGCAGCCGTTCCTGGATGCGTTCGTCCATCTCCTGTGCCGCCTTACGGCCAAAAGCCAGAAGCAGGATCTGATCGGCAACGGCCTCCCCGGTGGTGAGAAGCCAGCCCGCACGCGCCACCAGCACCGACGTTTTACCGCTTCCGGCCCCCGCCAGCACCAGCAGCGACTGCTCTCCGTTCACCACCGCGCGCGCCTGAGCAGGGTTGAGCGGTGAAGACTCCACCGTACTGAAAAAGTCGGCGTATTGGGTGAGCATGGCGTCCGTCCAGGCCTGGTTATGCGCCAGCCGGCTTTTATCCATATCGTTCAGCCAGGCCTGGCACTGACGCCAGGCATCGCGACAATTGTCGAACTCATCAAGACGCGTCACGGAGAGCGGCAGCGCCGAAAGTGCCTGTCGAATCTTTTGCTGCAGGCCGGCGGTCTGCTGGCGCGTCAGCCACGTTTGCTGCGCGTTGCTTTGCGCGATATCGTCCAGCACCTGCTGCAGCACCTGAGCGGCAATCACGCTCATGTCGTGGCTCCACTGCTGCCAGAGCGCGTTCAGGTGATGGTGGAAACGCTGGGTTTCCGCCCACTCGGTACCGTGAAGGCGCACGACTTTGTCGTCAGGCAGAACGAACTCAAGCTCGCCCCACACCAGCCCGCGCTTGCAGTGAATAGCCAGAAGCTGATTAAACGGAATAAGGTATTCGTGGCGTTCTCCGGAGACTTTAACCCCGGCGTTGAGCAGAACAACTCTGTCATAGGGGTGTTGCGCCAGGCGTTTGCCTAAAGAAGTTGCTTTCAGTTCCATGTCCCGCCAAATCCACGAAGAGATAATTTACCTGACAGTTTAACTGCCAGTTTTAAGGTGCTCCAGCCTAAAAAAACGTTACAATCATTGGGCGTTAATTTTATCGAAAGGAAGTGAGGGTTTATGCGTACCGTTCTGAATGTGTTGAATTTTGTGCTGGGCGGTTTTGCCACCACCCTTTCCTGGCTTTTTGCCACGCTGGTGAGCATCGTCCTGATCTTCACCCTTCCCCTGACCCGTTCCTGCTGGGAAATCACGAAACTCTCGTTCATCCCCTACGGTAATGAAGCTATCCACGTTAACGAGCTGAACCCGGAGAGCAAGAGTGCCCTGATGAATACGGGGGGAACTTTGCTAAACATTCTGTGGTTGATTTTCTTCGGCTGGTGGCTGTGCATCATGCATATTTTTGCCGGTATTGCGCAGTGCATCTCAATAATTGGTATTCCGGTCGGGCTCGCGAACTTTAAGATCGCCGCCATCGCCCTTTGGCCCGTCGGGCGCAGGGTGGTTCCGGTCGAAGTGGCCCAGGCGGCGCGTGAAGCGAACGCACGTCGTCGTTTTCAGTAAATAAGGACTGGCCGCGTTTATGCTAAGTCCACTGCTTCGCCGTTATACCTGGAACAGCGCCTGGCTCTACAACGTCAGGATATTTATCGCGCTTTGCGGCACGGCGGCCCTGCCGTGGTGGCTGAATGATGTCAAGCTCACCATCCCGCTCACGCTGGGGGTGGTGGCCGGAGCGCTGGCGGATCTGGACGATCGCCTGGCCGGGCGTTTGCGGAATCTGGTCATTACGCTCGTCTGTTTTTTTATCGCCTCCGCGTCCGTTGAGTTACTTTTCCCCTGGCCGTGGCTGTTTGCCCTTGGCCTTACACTCTCCACCAGCGGGTTTATTTTGCTGGGCGGTCTGGGGCAGCGCTATGCCACTATCGCCTTTGGGGCCCTGCTGATCGCCATCTATACCATGCTGGGCGTTTCCCTGTACGACCAGTGGTATCAGCAGCCTGTGCTGCTGCTGTTGGGCGCCATCTGGTATAACCTGCTGACGTTAACCGGCCACCTAATCTTCCCGGTTCGTCCTCTGCAGGATAACCTTGCCCGCAGCTATGAGCAGCTAGCCCATTATCTGGAACTGAAATCCCGGCTGTTCGACCCGGATATTGAGGAAGAAAGCCAGGCGCCGCTTTACGATCTGGCGCTGGCAAACGGCCAGCTGGTCGCCACCCTTAACCAGACGAAAGCCTCGTTGCTTACCCGTCTGCGCGGGGATCGCGGCCAGCGCGGCACGCGCAGAACCTTGCACTACTATTTTGCCGCTCAGGACATTCATGAGCGCGCCAGCTCCTCACACGTTCAGTATGCCGCCCTGCGCGAGAAGTTCCGCTACAGCGACGTCATGTTCCGCTTTCAGCGCCTGCTGTCCATGCAGTCACAGGCATGCCAGCAGCTCGCGCGCTCCATTCTTTTGCGCACGCCCTATCAGCACGACTCCCGCTTCGAACGCGTGTTTAGCCATCTTGATGCGGCGCTCGACCGCGTGCAGGCCAGCGGAACGTCACCGGAACAGATCAAAGCGCTGGGTTTTCTGCTCAACAACCTGCGGGCGATTGATGCTCAGTTGGCGACGATTGAGTCCGAGCAGGCGATGGCACTGCCGGGCAGCGAGGTGGATAACCAGCTTGCAGATGACAGCGTGCACAGCGTGAGCGATATGTGGCTAAGGCTGAGCCGCAACTTCACGCCGGAGTCGGCGCTGTTTCGTCACGCGGTGCGAATGTCCCTGGTCTTATGCGTGGGGTATGCTTTTATCCAGATAACCGGTTTGCACCACGGCTACTGGATCCTGCTGACCAGCCTGTTTGTCTGTCAGCCGAACTATAACGCCACCCGACACCGCCTGGCATTGCGTATTATCGGCACCCTAGTCGGCGTCGCGATCGGCCTTCCGGTGCTCTATTTCGTGCCGTCCATTGAAGGACAGCTGATCCTGATCGTGATCACCGGCGTGCTGTTCTTCGCGTTTCGCAACGTGCAGTACGCCCATGCCACAATGTTCATCACGCTGCTGGTTCTGCTCTGCTTTAACCTGCTGGGTGAAGGGTTCGAGGTCGCCCTGCCCCGCGTACTCGATACCCTGATTGGCTGCGCTATCGCCTGGGCCGCCGTCAGCTTTATCTGGCCGGACTGGCGTTTCCGTAATCTACCGCGCGTGTTAGACAGGGCTATGATCGCCAACTGCCGATACCTGGATGCCATCCTTGAGCAGTATCATCAGGGCCGCGATAACCGCCTGGCTTACCGGATAGCGCGCCGCGATGCGCACAACAGCGATGCGGAACTGGCCTCGGTGGTCTCTAACATGTCAACGGAGCCTCGCGCCACGGCCGAGATTCGTGAGACGGCTTTCCGGCTGCTCTGCCTGAACCATACCTTCACCAGCTATATTTCCACGCTGGGCGCCCACCGCGAAAAACTCACCAACCCGGGCATCCTCAATCTGCTGGATGACGCGGTCTGTTATGTCGATGATGCACTGCATCACCGGCCAGCCGATGAACCGCGCGTGAGACAGGCGCTGGATGAACTTACCCAACGTATTGCGCATCTTGAGCCCGGAAACGACAGCAAAGCGCCTCTGGTGTTACAGCAGATTGGCCTGCTCATCGCCCTGCTGCCAGAAATTTGCCGGCTGCAACAGCAAATCGCTACCTGGAGGAGTGATTCTCCAGTGGCTCAGGCAGCGCATTAAACCACTCCGTCAACTCCCGGCGAATGCCGGCCGGGAGTGCCGCCTCATGCAGCCCCTCGATCGCCCCTTCCAGCGCGAATAGCACTTTGATACTCAGCGCTTTATTTTTCGCCCGCATCTTCAGCCAGCTCTCCCTTGCGCCAAGCGCCCGCAGTGTTTCTTCGTTGGTGATGCCCGCTTCAAAGAGCAGCACTTCCAGCTGAAAGGTCAGGTTTGGCAGGTCCTTAAGTCGATTGCGCTGATGCCGCTGGTAACGCTCTTTTCTTGCCGCATTAAGTGCGAAAGTGGAGAGCTGAAGCAGACGCTCCCTGTCCTGCCATAGCCCGTCATCCACCCGGTAATAGTTGAGAAGCACCGGACGGCCCCGCTTCATCAGGGTCAAAAAAGACGCGGCATTTTTCACACAGTATTTCGCACTTTCTTCACAGGCACGGAGGTAGAGCTCACCTTCTGACACCATGGCAAAAACCGCATCATCCACTGCCAGGGTATAGCCGCCGAACAGCGCGCGATGATGAATTTCACCCAGTGGTGACAGGTATTCCTGGGATTTATAAATCCGTTCATAAGATATCTTTTTCATGATATTTCCCTTCAAAATCATAAAGTAACAACGAAATTTCTTACTAGCGGATCCGTTAGCAGGAAAATAGGCAACTTAGCGTCGTTGAGCAAGATGATTTTTCGAAGGGCATCAACATTGAATGAATTTTGCGAGTCGCTTTCCGAAAATGAGGTTGATCTTTATGCATACAGGGGTTACTGTATATCCATACAGTAACTACAGGGCTGGAATGAATATGTACACTTCAGGCTATGCAAATCGCTCAACTTCTCTCTCCTCTACCGCGGGCACTGTCGCGCAGAACACCGTTGGGGGTGCTTCGACGGGGCTTATTAGTGAAGTGGTTTACCGTGAAGACCAGCCTCTGTTGACCCAACTCCTGCTGCTTCCGTTATTACAGCAGCTTGGTCAGCAATCACGCTGGCAGCTCTGGCTGACGCCACAGCAAAAACTGAGCCGCCAATGGGTGCAGTCTGCGGGCCTGCCGCTGGCAAAGGTTATGCAGATCAACCAGCTTTCTCCCTGCGATACCGTCGAATCGATGATTCGCGCGTTACGCACCGGAAATTACAGCGTGGTGATCGGGTGGTTACCGGAAGAATTGACGGAAGAGGAACATTTTCGTCTGACCGAAGCGGCTGAAGAAGGGAATGCGATCGGGTTTATCATGCGCCCGGTTCGTCCAGATTCTTATCGCAGAGGACAACTTTCTGGGCTAAAAATTCACTCAAATTTGTATCATTGAGTGAAATTAAGATTTTTCCTGGAATTTTTTTTGACCGCAGGATGCGGTTTTAGTTCCCGGCCTCAAAATTGCGGCAAGGCTTGTCTGGTGCGGTTCTCCTTAATTTTATTGCACAAAATTCGTTCTAAAAATGTTAAATAATAGGTATACGGAACTTTTTTTTTCATATGCCTGACAGACTTCACACTTGTAAGTTTTCAGCTACGTTGTAGACTTTACATCGCCAGGGGTGCTCGGCCTAAGCCGAAGATATCGGTAGATTTATATTTGACCACGCCCCCCGGTGAAGGATTTAACCGTGATTCTCTCTTGAGACCTTCATGGCGAATTTTGGATGATAACGAGGCGCAAAAAATGAAAAAGACAGCTATCGCGATTGCAGTGGCACTGGCTGGCTTCGCTACCGTAGCGCAGGCCGCTCCGAAAGATAATACCTGGTATGCAGGTGGTAAACTGGGCTGGTCTCAGTTCCATGACACTGGCTGGTACAACAGCAGCCTGAACAACGATGGCCCTACTCACGAGAGCCAGCTTGGTGCAGGTGCGTTCGGTGGCTATCAGGTTAACCCGTATGTTGGCTTTGAAATGGGTTACGACTGGTTAGGTCGTATGCCATACAAAGGCGACACCATCAATGGCGCTTTCAAAGCTCAGGGCGTTCAGCTGACCGCTAAACTGGGTTACCCAGTAACTGACGATCTGGACGTGTACACCCGTCTGGGCGGCATGGTATGGCGTGCAGACTCCAGCAACAACATCGCTGGCGACGACCATGACACTGGCGTTTCCCCAGTATTCGCTGGTGGCGTTGAGTGGGCTATGACCCGTGACATCGCTACCCGTCTGGAATACCAGTGGGTTAACAACATCGGTGACGGTGCTACCGTTGGCGTTCGTCCAGACAACGGCATGCTGAGCGTAGGTGTTTCCTACCGTTTCGGCCAGCAGGAAGATGCAGCACCAGTTGTTGCTCCAGCGCCGGCTCCAGCTCCAGAAGTACAGACCAAGCACTTCACTCTGAAGTCTGACGTTCTGTTCAACTTCAACAAAGCGACCCTGAAACCAGAAGGTCAGCAGGCACTGGATCAGCTGTACACCCAGCTGAGCAACCTGGATCCTAAAGACGGTTCTGTAGTGGTTCTGGGCTTCACCGACCGCATCGGTTCTGACGCTTACAACCAGAAACTGTCTGAGAAACGTGCTCAGTCTGTTGTTGATTACCTGATCTCTAAAGGTATCCCAGCTAACAAGATCTCCCCACGTGGTATGGGCGAATCTAACCCAGTTACTGGCAACACCTGTGACAACGTTAAAGCTCGCGCTGCACTGATCGACTGCCTGGCACCAGATCGTCGCGTAGAGATCGAAGTTAAAGGCGTTAAAGACGTTGTAACTCAGCCAGCGGCATAAGTTATCGTCTTATAAAAAAACCCCGCCATGCGGGGTTTTTTATTGTCTGAAGAAAACAAAAATCTATTTTTTGCCCAACAACGCCTGAAGGTCGTTTTTCAGCGACGACATCTGGTTGGCGTACTTCTCTTTATGTTCGGCATCCTCAATCAACTGCACGATGGTTTCCGACAGGGTCTTACCACGCCGTTGTGCCAGCCCGGCCAGACGCTGCCAGACCACGAACTCCAGGTCGATGGATTTTTTCCGGGTATGCTGATGCTCAGCATTAAAATGCCGTTTACGTCGCGCGCGGATAGTTTGCTTCATCCGGTTTAACAACGCAGGATTAATGTGCTTCTCAATCCAGCCATTGACCTGTACCGGTTCATTTTCGAGGGTCAGCAAAATATCCACGGCTTCTTGCGCAGCGCTGGCTTCGATGTAGCAGGTGATCAGCTCCCCTTCACGGTGCTTTTTGACCAGGTACTTCCATTTCCAGCCGCTTTCGAGATTTTCCAGTTGTTGATATTTCATTGCGATCTCAGTGTTACCACGTAACTCTGTTCAGAATATCAGTTTTTTAGCAATCTGCTGAAAAGAAATCATATCCTGTGAGTGACTGCAGCCAATCCGCCTGCTGAAACACCAATCCTGCTTGGGTAGAGCCCCCCGCTTACGGTATACTCCACGCTTTTACATCTGACTAAAAAACATCAACTTTGACCATTACGAAACTAGCATGGCGTGACCTTGTTCCGGATGCCGAGAGCTATCAGGAACTGTTTGCACAGCCCGATCTCGCAAAAGAACACGAATTCATCCTTAGCGATACGCAACCACGCTTACATTATGCGCTGGAGCAGACGTTAAGCCCGTGGGCGACATCGCCCTTCATGCTGCTGAAAGCCCCGGAAGAAGCGGAATATCTGTCGCTGCTTGGGGATGCCACGCGCCAGCTGCGGCCAGACACCACCGCGGTATTTGGCGGCCAGTATCGTATCGCGGGGCATAATATTACCTTCGGACCGGCGGACCAGGCCGACGGTCGTTTTGCTGCTAACGGCGAGGTAATTACCGCTAATTGGGTCGAGGCTGAACAGCTGTTTGGCTGTCTGCGCCAGTTTAACGGCGAGCTTTCCCTGCAGCCGGGGCTGGTGCATCGTGCAAACGGCGGCGTGCTCATCATCTCTCTGCGCACTTTGCTCTCGCAGCCGCTGCTGTGGATGCGTCTGAAAACCGTTGTGATCCAACAGCGCTTTGACTGGGTCGGTTACGACGAGTCTCGTCCTCTTCCTGTCTCCGTGCCGTCAATGCCGCTGTCGCTGACCGTCGTGCTGATGGGTGACCGCGAATCGCTGGCGGACTTCCAGGAGATGGAGCCGGAACTGGCCGAACAGGCAGTTTACAGCGAATACGAAGACAACATTCAGATTGCCGATGCGGACGACATGGCGCAGTGGTGTCAGTGGGTGATGGCCGTGGCGGAACGTTTTGCATTGCCAGCGCCTGCCGCCGATGCGTGGCCGGGTTTAATCCGCGAAGCTGTTCGCTATACCGGTGACCAGGAAACCTTGCCGCTCTGCCCACTCTGGATCGGCAAGCAGCTGCGTGAAGTCGGTACGATCAGCGGTAACGGTGCATTTACTGGTGAACAGCTCACGCAGATGCTGGCGCAGCGAGAGTGGCGCGAAGGCTATCTTGCTGACCGCATGCAGGATGAAATTCTGCTGGAACAAATTCTGGTCGAGACAGAAGGCGAACGCGTTGGGCAGATCAACGCCCTCTCGGTGATCGAGTTTCCTGGCCATCCGCGCGCGTTCGGTGAACCCTCGCGAATCAGCTGCGTTGTGCATATTGGCGACGGCGAGTTTACCGATATTGAACGCAAGGCCGAACTGGGCGGCAACATTCACGCCAAAGGCATGATGATCATGCAGGCATTTTTGATGTCTGAGCTGCAGCTTGAGCAGCAAATCCCCTTCTCCGCCTCGCTGACGTTTGAGCAGTCCTACAGCGAAGTGGATGGCGATAGTGCCTCAATGGCGGAGCTGTGCGCCTTAATCAGCGCCCTGGCGGACGTGCCGATCAACCAGAACATTGCTATTACTGGTTCGGTCGATCAATTTGGTCGTGCTCAGCCCGTTGGCGGTCTGAACGAAAAAATTGAAGGCTTCTTCTCTGTCTGTCAGCAGCGCGGTTTAAACGGCAAACAGGGTGTGATTATTCCGGCGCCTAACGTACGCCATCTCAGCCTGTGCCAGGATATTCTGGACGCGGTTGAACAGGAACAATTCGCCATCTGGGCCATCGAAGGGATTGAGGATGCACTACCCTTACTGACAAACCTGGTTTGGGATGGCGAAGGTCAGACAACTTTGATGCAGACTATCCAGGAGCGCATTGCTCAGGCGACGCAGCAGGATGCTCGCCATCGTTATCCATGGCCGTTACGCTGGCTGGGCTGGTTCAGTTCGAACTGATCGGACTTGTTCAGCGTACACGTGTTAGCTATCCTGCGTCCTTCACTAAAATAAGGCTTACTGAGAACATGGTAGATAAACGCGAATCCTATACAAAAGAAGATCTTCTTGCCTCTGGTCGCGGAGAACTGTTTGGCGCGAAAGGCCCACAGTTACCGGCCCCGAACATGCTGATGATGGACCGTGTCGTGAAAATGACCGAAACCGGCGGCAACTTCGATAAGGGTTACGTAGAAGCAGAACTCGATATCAACCCGGACCTGTGGTTCTTCGGTTGCCACTTTATTGGCGATCCGGTAATGCCTGGCTGCCTGGGCCTGGATGCCATGTGGCAGCTGGTTGGCTTCTATCTGGGCTGGCTGGGTGGTGAAGGTAAAGGCCGCGCGCTAGGCGTGGGCGAAGTGAAATTCACTGGTCAGGTTCTGCCTACGGCGAAGAAAGTCACCTATCGTATTCACTTCAAGCGCATCGTTAACCGTCGCCTGATTATGGGCCTGGCGGATGGCGAAGTGCTGGTAGACGGTCGTCTGATCTATACCGCGAACGATCTGAAAGTGGGTCTGTTCCAGGACACTTCCGCGTTCTGATATCGCTTTAAGCGACCCCGGAAAGGCGAAACCTCCGCAGTGCGGAGGTTTCTTTTTTTAAAGAGACGTTATCAGGCTATAAGTGCCCTGTCGCCGATGGCTTCTCGCCAGCCTCCAAGCCATTGTGACCTTTGATTTATCGTCTGATAAGGACACATTTCTTTCGAACGTCCAGCGATGCCGGCCTGATAACCACGTTGATGAGCCCGTTCCAGGCGATCTCGTTTCTGTCTCTTCATGCCTCGTTTCCCTCATTCTTTTGTCTGGTGGAAAGAAAACAGTGTCCGCGCCAGATGCGCAGGCACAGATAACGAATACCCCGAATTAGTCCCAGCGTCAATGTTCAAAATTCATACGGGTGTCATATTTGTGAGCTAGCCAGAAGATCATTTGTACAAAAATTGTGACCCGGCACAAGTAACAACCTGACGCAACAACGAAAAAAAAACCGCAATCAGCACCAGGCCGATTGCGGTTTTTGACGATGAATTTTACTTATGGCAGTCGGGAAATTTCCCTGGCGATACTGGCTGACTCCTGCGCCCAACCCTGAGCCAGCACTTTCACCATTTCATCATAGCCATCCTTCTGCTGCTTCAGCTCCAGATGGAAAGGACGCTTAATCAGCTGTCCCTGATGATTCAACAGCCACTCGCCGCTGATGACAACGGCACCGTCATAACGGCCGTGGAAGCCCGTTACCGTGACGTTCAGCGTGTCCTGATCGCTTCCCAAAGGCTGGGAGGCAACAACCCAGCCCGGAAGCTGGCTGCCCAGATTCGCCACCAACGTATTGCGTAACTGCTGGTCCAGCGGGCTGGCCCACAGGTTGTTGTTGGCGATAACGTACTGTACATCGCTGGTCTGATAGACCACCCCGTTGCCGGCCAGGTAATCCGGAACGGCGACCTGCTCAACCCACAGCAGACGGTTACCCTGCGAGGCGGAACTTTGCGTAACCGCCTGCGTCACCAGAGGCAGCTGGTAGTAGCTTTTCGTTTCGCTCCCGGAGCTACAGGCCGTGAGTACCATCGCTCCTGCAATCGCTAGCCATTTTTTCATTGTTTCGCCCTCTTCGGCTCAGGATCCTTTTTATCTTTCGCTTCGAACACCAGCGCGTTGCTCTTCTCGTTGAGCGTTTTCAGAACCGGCTGCAGTTCACGCAAGACCTGATCGAGACGCTGCATATCTGCCACCATCTTGTTGTACGCCGCCGAGCCAGGCTGGAAGCCCTGCATACTGCGGTTCAGCTCGCGCAGCGTTTTCTGCATATCCTGCGGCAGCTGCTGCATACTCTGGTTTGCAGTAATCTTGTTGATGTTATCCAGCGTGGTCTGCAGGCGCTGCATTGTCGCCTGGCTTTGATGTAACGAACCTGTCGCCGCCTCAATCATCGGGTTCAGAGGCAGATTGTTAATTTTATCCAGCGTTTCCATGAGACGCTGCTGGATCTGGGCCAGACCGCTGCTTACCGTTGGGATGATCTTGTAACCACCAAATTCACGCATACCGGTAATCGGCGGCGCTTTTGGATAGAAGTCCATATCGACATACAGTGCGCCGGTCACCAGGTTACCGGTTTTCAACGAGCCGCGCAGACCGCGATTCATCAGGTCGGTGATGTGCTCGCCGATATCCTGATTCTCACCAATCTGGTTGATCAGGCGCTCAGGCTCAATGCGGATCAGCACCGGAATACGGTAATCATCATCAAGCATCTGCTTAAGGCCTGGAACAAAGTAAGGCACTTGTCCCACCGTCCCCAGACGAATACCGCGGAACTCAACGGGCGCCCCAGGCTGCAGGCCACGAACAGAATCCTTAAAGAACATCAGGTAGTCGATGTGATCGGTATAGAGTGCATCCTGAATGCTTTTTTGATCGTCGAACAGGCGGAAAGCGGTGTTCTCCGCAACCGGCTGCCCCAGGTCCAGACCTTCGGGTACGTCAAAACTCACGCCGCCGCCAAACAGTGTTGTCAGCGAGCCCATTTCTACACGCATGCCCGCCGAGGTCAGATCCACCGCGATGCCGCTGTCTTTCCAGAAACGGACGTTGCTGGTAACCAGACGATCGTTAGGCGCATTGATGAACAGCTGATAGCTGATGGATCTTTTCTGAGGATCGAAGGTGCTCTTCTCCACCGAACCCACGCGATAGCCGCGGAAAAGTACCGGGTCGCCCGCCGTGAGCTGGCCCGCTTTTTTACTGTCGAGGATCACGCGGATACCTTTTGCATCAGGCGGTGCTAGCGGCGGTGAATCCAGAAGCTGGTACTGCGCCGGCTGGCTGCCTTTTGCACCCGGCTGCAGTTCGATGTAGGCACCTGAGAGCAGCGTTCCTAAGCCGCTGATCCCTTCACGTCCCACCTGCGGTTTAACCACCCAGAAAACAGAATCGCCGTGCAGGAGTTTTTCCATGCCGGCATTAAGACGCGCCTTAATCTCCACATGGGTTAAATCGTCGGTCAGGGTTGCGCTTTCCACCACGCCCACATCCACGCTGCGGCTTTTGATGGTCGTTTTACCGCCCTCAATTCCTTCGGCATTGGTGGTAATCAGCGTCACTTCCGGTCCCTGATGGCTGTAGTGATAAAACAGGATCCATGCACCGATCAGCGCGGTCACGATGGGGAAAATCCACACCGGCGACCAGTTTTTGACCTTCTGCACTTTCGCCTCTCCACTCTTATTTTCCATGCTCTTACTCTTCCTCATGGCTTGATTCAGGCTCACGATCCCACGATAAACGAGGGTCGAAGGTCATGGCCGCAAACATGGTCATAATCACCACCAGTGCAAACATTAAAGCCCCCATCGCGGGATAAATACTCATCAAACCGCCCATCCGCACCAGCGCAGAGAGAACGGCAATCACAAACACGTCGATCATTGACCAACGACCGACAAATTCGACCACTTCGTAAATCAGATGCATGCGTTCGCTGTCGCGTTTTCCGTGGCCTTTTGCATCCCAACAGAGCCAGGCAATGGCGATCATTTTTAAAGTGGGCACCATGATACTGGCGATGAAAATCACGCCGGCGACAGGATAGGATCCTTCGCTCCACAGCAGTATGACCCCGGCGAGGATCGTCGAGGGCATTTTATCGCCGAGCAAATCGGTGATCATAATCGGCAGAATATTAGCGGGCAGATACAGCATGACGGACGTGACCAGCAGTGCCATCGTCCACTGCAGGCTATTTTTACGGCGAACATGGCCCTTCGTTTCGCAGCGCGGACAAACCTCAAGATCGGCGGGCAGCACGGCGGTACAGCACGGACAAGAACGGAGCCCCTGGCGGATACCCGGCACGCCGACCTTCACCGTCTGCGCGAGCGTCGGTGCCGGGGCGATATCGTCCCAGGCCCAGCGCCTGTCCACGCACTGGAAAGCACGCAGCTGCAGGACACAGTACAGACACCAGGGAATAAAGCTGCTGCCTATCCCCACGTCGCCGTACGCCATCAGCTTCACGAAACTGACCAGTATCCCTGCGAGAAAGATCTCGGCCATCCCCCAGCTTTTGAGCTGAAAAAGGATGCGCGCGAGCCGGATTTTCAGCGATGACGGCATCCTGACGCGGTTAACCAGCAGCAGGATGACGACCAGGCAAAACGCCGGGACTATCTGGACGAATAGCAGAAAAAAGGTGCCGAGGCTGGCGTAATCTTCCGAGAACATCACGCCCGGGATTTCAAGCAGATCCACCTGGCTTGTCATCCCGCCTACCTTCATATAGACGAAGGGGAAGAGATTGGAGAGCAGCAGCATGAACAGTGCTGCCAGCGCGTAAGCGGTGGGACGCTGCCGCGGCGCGTCCCACTCGGTTGTCAACGTCGCGCCACAGCGTGGACACTGGGCTTTATGTCCGTGACCAAGCTCTGGCAACGCCACGAGCATATCGCATTGCGAGCATAATATATGCCTGTCGGCATGGTGCTGGTCACACATATTTAATCCCTGTTATGCGCCGTTTTTCAGAGACTCAAGGTACTCCCAGCGCTCAAATGCTTCTTCCAGGGCTTTTTCAGCCGCGGACATTTCAGCCAGTACTTTCTGAGTATAGTCATGCGATTGGGTAAAGAATGAGGCATCAGCAACCTGCGCTTGCAGCCCCTCAAGCGCGGCCTCCAGCTCTTCAAGACGCTGAGGTAGCCCCTCCAGTTCGCGCTGCAGGTTATAGCTTAGTTTAGCCGAGGTTTTCTTGACAGTTTCTGCTTTTGTTACAGCAGGTTCAGAACTTGTTCTGGACTTCGACTGTTTCTGCGCCAGAGACTGCGACTGCTGCCCTTTTGCGTCGTGATAACCGCCCACGTACTGACCAATTCGCCCTTCACCTTCGAAGATCCAGCACTCGGTCACGGTGTTATCCACGAACTGACGATCGTGGCTAACCAGCATCACGGTTCCCTGATACCCATCGATCAGCTCTTCGAGTAATTCCAGCGTTTCGACATCCAAATCGTTCGTCGGTTCATCGAGGATCAACAGATTACTTGGCTTCAGGAACAGACGGGCCAGCAGAAGACGGTTACGTTCCCCGCCGGACAGCGCGCGCACCGGTGTCATGGCGCGTTTCGGGTGGAACAGGAAGTCCTGCAGGTAGCCCAGCACGTGACGCGGCTTGCCGTTTACCATCACTTCCTGTTTACCTTCGGCGAGGTTGTCCATCACCGTGCGGTCCGGATCCAGCTCCGCGCGGTGCTGATCGAAGTAGGCCACTTCCAGCTTGGTGCCACAGTGAATGCGACCGCTGTCGGCCTGCAGCTGGCCCAGCATCAGCTTCAGCAGCGTGGTTTTGCCGCAGCCGTTCGGGCCGATGAGCGCAATTTTGTCCCCGCGCTGAACCTGCGCAGAGAAATCTTTCACCAGCACCTTGCCGTCAACCTGGTAGTTAACGTTTTCCATTTCGAAGACAATCTTGCCGGAGCGGGACGCCTCTTCCACCTGCATTTTGGCGCTGCCCATGACTTCGCGGCGCTCGCTGCGCTCGCGACGCATCGCCTTCAGGGCACGCACGCGGCCTTCGTTACGGGTACGGCGGGCTTTGATGCCCTGGCGGATCCAGACCTCCTCCTGCGCCAGCTTGCGGTCGAACTCCGCATTCTGCAGCTCTTCCACGCGCAGGTTTTCTTCTTTCTCCAGCAGATAGGTGTCGTAATCGCCGGGATAGGTGACCAGCTTGCCGCGGTCGAGGTCGACAATGCGCGTCGCCATATTGCGAATAAACGAACGGTCGTGCGAGATGAAGATGATGGTGCCGCTGAAGGTTTTCAGGAAACCTTCCAGCCAGTCAATCGCTTCGATATCCAGGTGGTTGGTTGGTTCGTCCAGCAGCAGTACCTTAGGGCCGCTGACCAGCGCGCGCCCCAGCGCCGCTTTACGCAGCCAGCCGCCGGAGAGCGCCGACAGCTCCATGTCGGGTTCCAGCCCGAGCTGCGCCAGCACCTCGTTAATGCGGTTTTCCAGCTGCCACAAACCGTGGTGATCGAGCATCTCCTGCACTTTCGCCAGTTCGTTGAGATTCTTGTCGCTCGGGTCGGTCATCACCAGATGCGAAATCTCGTGATAGCGCTTCAGGTACTCCGCCTGCTCTGAGATGCCTTCCGCCACGAAATCGTACACGCTGCCGGTCACATGACGCGGCGGATCCTGCTGGAGGCGGGAGACGATCAGATCCTGCTCGTATACGATGCGGCCGTCATCCAGCCCCTGCTCGCGGTTGAGGATTTTCATCAGCGTGGATTTACCCGCGCCGTTACGGCCCACCAGACAGACGCGCTCGTTATCTTCGATATGCAGTTCCGCATTATCGAGAAGCGGTGAGTCGCTGAAAGAGAGCCACGCACCGTGCATACTAATTAATGACATTTATTTTTCCTTTCAGACCGCGGTAATCAACCAGCAGTTATGAATTTGACGGTTACGGGCGAAGTCCTGAGACAGCGTTTTTTGACTGATTTCTTGTGCTTTCAGTCCCAGGGCTGCTAAACCGTCATGATCCATACGGAAGCCGCGTTTGTTGTTCGAGAACATAATGGTGCCGCCTTTACGCAGCAGGCGCTTCAGGTCGGTCATCAGGCGCAGGTGATCGCGTTGAACGTCAAAGCTATCCTCCATGCGCTTGGAGTTAGAGAAGGTCGGCGGATCGATAAAGATCAGGTCGAACTGCTCGTCGGTATCGCGCAGCCAGCCCAGCACGTCGGCCTGCATCAGGCGATGCTGACGCCCGGTTAAGCCGTTCAGACGCAGGTTACGCTCGGCCCACTCGAGATAAGTGCGGGACATATCCACCGTGGTAGTGCTGCGCGCGCCGCCGAGACCGGCATGCACGCTGGCGCTCCCGGTGTAGGAGAAGAGATTCAGGAAGTCCTTGCCCTTGCTCATCTGGCCGAGCATGCGGCGGGCGATGCGGTGGTCGAGGAACAGGCCGGTATCAAGATAGTCGGTCAGGTTCACCCACAGGCGCGCGTTGTATTCGCCCACTTCGATAAAGTCGCCCTTTTCGCCCATCTTCTGGTACTGGTTTTTACCTTTCTGACGCTCGCGGGTTTTCAGCACCAGCTTGTTCGGCGCAATCCCCAGCACGGCAATGGTGGCCGCAATGACGTCCAGCATGCGCTGGCGCGCTTTTTGCGCATCGATGGTTTTCGGCGGAGCATATTCCTGAATCACCACCCAGTCCGCATAGCGGTCAACCGCCACGTTGTACTCCGGCAGGTCGGCATCGTACAGGCGATAGCATTCAATGCCCTCCTGCTTGGCCCACTTCTCAAATTTCTTCAGGTTTTTGCGCAGGCGGTTGGCGTAATCTTCTGCCACGCCGGTTGGCTTGCTGTCCGCCGCTTTCTCTGCCAGATGGTAGTTTTTCTGCACGCAGTCCAGCGGGCCATTTTTCGCTTTAAACTGGCGATCGGCACGCAGCTGCAGGCAGCTCAGCAGCTCCGGCGAGGCGCTGAACAGAGACAGATTCCAGCCGCCGAAGTAGTCCTTCATATTGCGGCCCAGCAGGCTGTGCAGGGCAATCAGCGCAGGCTCGCTGTCGAGACGCTCACCGTATGGCGGATTGCTGATTACGGTCCCGTACGGGCCCTTCGGCAGCGGGTTGGTCAGGTTCGCTACGTCTTTCACCTCGAAGGTGACCAGCTCGCCGATACCGGCGCGACGGGTGTTGCTGCGCGCGCGCTCAATGACGCGCGGGTCGCTATCCGAGCCGTAGAAGTGGGAGGTATACTCCGCCAGGCCTTTGCGCGCGCGGGTCTGCGCGTCGTCTTTGACCTCTTTCCAGAGCGCTTCGTCATGCTGTGCCCAGCCTTTAAACCCCCACTGACCGCGGTGCAGTCCCGGCGCGCGGTCGGTTGCCAGCATAGCCGCTTCAATCAGCAGCGTACCGGAACCGCACATCGGATCGAGCAGCGGCGTGCCCGGCTGCCAGCCGGAGCGCATCACGATGGCGGCCGCCAGGGTCTCTTTGATGGGTGCCATGCCGGTACGATCGCGGTAGCCGCGCAGGTGCAGGCCCGCGCCGCTCAGATCGAGAGAGATACTTGCCGTGTCGCCGTTCAGCCAGACGTTAATACGCAGATCGGGGTTTTCGCGATCGACGTTTGGACGTTCCTTATTTTTACGCGCGAAGCAGTCCACAATGGCGTCTTTTACGCGCAGGGCACCGTACTGGCTGTTGCGGATCTCGTCGTTCACGCCGTTGAAATGCACCGCAAAGGTGGCATTTGGCGTGAAGATCTCTGTCCAGTCGATCATCTGTACGCCGGTATAGAGGTCAAGATCGCTATAGACCTTGCACTCCTTCATCGGCAGCATGATGCGCGACGCCAGGCGGCTCCACATCAGGCTCTGGTAAATAAGCCGCGTGTCGCCCTCAAAATGGACACCACCCTGAACCACCTGGCACTCTTGCGCGCCCAGGCTTTCCAGTTCAGTTTTTAACAGCTCTTCCAGCCCACGGGCCGTACTGGCAAACAGAGAATTCATATCGTCACTTTTACTCTTAGAAAATTGTCGCGCATTATAGCTAATATGGCGTGTATGTCATAAAGTTGAAGGCTTATTTTCATTCGAGGGAGTGTGCAGTGGCGACGTTATCCAGGCTTTTTATTCATCCGGTGAAATCCATGCGCGGCATCGGCGTCACTCACGCGCTGGCAGACATGAGCGGGTTCGCCTTCGATCGTATTTTTATGGTCACCGAGCCTGACGGTACGTTTATCACCGCACGCCAGTTCCCTCAGATGGTTCGCTTTACCCCTTCCCCGCTTCACGACGGTTTGCACCTTACCGCGCCGGACGGTTCCAGCGCGGTGATTCGCTTTGCGGATTTTGCGGCTGTCGACGCGCCAACGGAAGTATGGGGCAACCATTTTACCGCACGCATCGCGCCGGATGAAATTAACCGCTGGCTGAGCGGCTTCTTCTCCCGCGACGTGCAGCTGCGGTGGGTTGGGCCGGAACTGACGCGTCGCGTAAAGCGCCACGATGCCGTTCCCCTCTCCTTCGCGGATGGCTTCCCGTTCCTGCTCACCAACGAAGCGTCTCTGCGTGATTTACAGAATCGCTGTAAAGCCAGCGTACAGATGGAACAGTTCCGCCCAAATCTGGTCGTGACCGGAGCGGACGCATGGGATGAAGATACCTGGAAAGTCATCCGCATCGGCAGCGTCATCTTTGATGTCGTCAAACCCTGCAGCCGCTGCATTTTCACCACGGTAAGTCCTGAGAAAGGCCAGAAGCATCCTTCCGGCGAGCCGCTGAAAACGCTGCAATCGTTCCGTACCGCGAAGGACATCGGCGATGTCGATTTCGGCCAGAACCTGATCCCGCGATCCAGCGGCGCGATTCGCGTAGGTGATGAAGTTGAAATTCTCGCCCGCGGGCCGGCGCGAGTGTACGGCTCAGGCCAGGAAGAAGAAATGGTCGAGGTTGAGACGAATGTCGCCACTGGGGTGGATATTCACTGGCAGGGCAAGGTTATTCGTGGCAACAATCAGCAGGTTTTACTGGAGCAGCTGGAGCAAGCCGGTATTCGCGTACCGTATTCCTGCCGCGCGGGAATTTGCGGATGCTGCCGCATCAAGCTGCTGGAGGGAGAAGTGAGTGCGCTGAAAAAATCTGCAATTGGAAATGACGGCACAATCCTGTGCTGTAGCTGCGTACCGAAAACGTCGGTACAACTGGAAGCTTAAACCGCTTGTTCGAGACTGAAGGCATCGACGCGCAGCTGTGGCTTCAGCCTGTCATTCATGACTTTGATCGCATCACCTAACTGCATTACGCGCCCGGCAATCGTCACGCCGGGCTGCGCCAGCAGACAGAGTGCGGCGTTTTCGCCCGGCTCAACCACTAACAAACTCACCTCTTCGGCGGTATCGCTCAGGTTAACGCTGGCCGCATCGCCCGTTGCTGGCGTCCAGTCCATGCCGTGAGGCAGGAAATGCCAGCTTTTCGGCATTTGCGGTTTCAGGAAACGGATAGCCACCAGCGCATTTAATACCAGTTCGGCACGCTGCTCTTTAGAGAGCATCAGGTCGCGGCATTTTTCTTCAAAGGAGAAATAAAGCGCCGCATCGTCAACGCAAAAGCCCGATGGAGAAAACGCGTCCGGGGTTAACATTCGGCGGGCAAAACGAGAACGAAACAACATGCCATTGGCTAAATCGAGCATCATACGGTCATGCTCGTCGCAAAAATACCAGCGCCAGTTATCGTCAGGTTTAATTCGCATGTGTCTCTCCCGTCCCCAAACGTCCTGTACTAAAAATGTCCTGTTCGCCGCTTCGTTTATAACACTAGTAATAAAAGACGATAATGTCTAAATAAGCAACAGTGACGGAATATAAAACAACCAGGGCTGGAAATAAAGCCCTGGTTGTCTGATTAAGAAAAAAGATTAGATATGTGTAACGATTTCTTTAATCAAAGGCGGCCCTTTAAAAATAAAGCCGGAATAGATTTGCACCAGTGACGCACCGGCCGCCATCTTCTCGCGCGCAGCAATCACCGAGTCGATACCGCCGACGCCAATAATCGGTAAACGGCCTTTTAATTCCGCAGACAGCGCGCGAATAATTTCGGTGCTTTTTAATTGTACCGGACGGCCACTTAACCCACCCGCTTCGTCACAGTTTTTCATTCCCTGAACGAGCGAACGATCGAGCGTGGTATTCGTTGCAATCACCCCGTCAATATTATGGCGAACCAAACTGTCGGCAACCTGGATCAATTCTTCGACAGAAAGATCCGGCGCGATCTTCACCGCGACCGGAACATATTTATGGTGGATCGCCTGGAGTTCATTTTGTTTATTTTTAATGGCACTCAGAAGATCGTCCAGCGCTTCGCCATATTGTAAGGAGCGCAGCCCCGGGGTATTGGGCGAGGAAATATTCACCGCGATATACCCGGCATAGGCGTAGACTTTTTCCATACAAATCAGGTAGTCATCTTTACCCTGCTCAACCGGCGTATCTTTATTCTTGCCAATATTGATGCCTAACACCCCATCAAAATGGGCTTTCTTCACGTTCTCTACCAAATGATCAACGCCGAGGTTATTAAAGCCCATGCGGTTGATCAACCCTTCGGCTTCGACCAGGCGGAACAGGCGCGGCTTGTCATTTCCCGGCTGCGGGCGCGGCGTGACGGTACCAATTTCGATGGAGCCAAAGCCCATCGCGCCCAGGGCATCAATGCACTCGCCATTTTTGTCCAGACCAGCCGCCAGACCAAGCGGATTTTTAAAGGTCAGCCCCATGCACTGCACAGGCTTTTCCGGCACGTTTTGACGCACCAGGGCCGCCAGAGGCGTTCCTGTAATACGACGTAATTGCTGGAATGTAAATTCATGAGCGCGCTCGGGGTCGAGCTGGAAAAGGGCTTTACGAACGAAGGGGTAGTACATGAACTCTCCTGGATTCCCGGTGTGCAAACCGGGAGGGGATTATGGGCGATCCCGTCACGAAAGGGAATTGACCTGCGGCAAAAAAATCGGCGTAAAACGCAATCGTTTACCTCCCACTCTCTTTCTTATGCAGTTTTTCGCAGTTTAATTGCGGATAAATCATTTAGTGGAATAACCGCGCGGTGTCACACTCCTGAAAATTGTTATGAATGTTAGACAAAAGCAAACAATTGGTTATAAGGAGGAAGTATGCGCGTTATTACCCTGGCCGGAAGTCCACGATTCCCTTCGCGTTCCAGCGCCCTGCTGGAATATGCCCGCGACAAGCTCAATGCCCTGGACGTGGAAGTGTGCCACTGGAATCTGCATAACTTCGAACCTGAAGATTTGCTGTATGCCCGCTTCGACAGCCCCGCGCTGAAAACCCTCACTGAGCAGCTCAAGGAAGCGGACGGCCTCATCGTTGCGACCCCGATTTATAAAGCCTCTTTTTCGGGCGCGCTGAAAACGCTGCTCGATCTTCTCCCCGAGCGCGCACTGGACGGCAAAGTGGTTCTGCCGCTGGCAACGGGCGGCACGGTGGCACATTTACTGGCGGTGGATTACGCCCTGAAGCCGGTGCTGAACGCCCTGAAGGCGCAGGAGATCCTTCACGGCGTTTTCGCGGATGATTCGCAGGTCATTGACTACCAGCATAAGCCGCACTTCACGCCGAATCTGCAAACGCGCCTTGATGCCTCGCTGGAAACTTTCTGGCACGCGCTGCATCGCCGGGATATCCAGGTTCCTTCTTTTAATCCGCCGCAGGGAGTCGCACATGTTTAAAACCTTAACCCGCCTCGGACTGGCTGGCCTGATGGCGTTTACCGCGCTGGCACATGCCGCAGAAACCGCACCGGACAGTTTACGGATTGGCTACCAAAAAGGCAGCGTCAGTATGGTGCTGGCAAAAAGCCACCAGCTGCTGGAAAAACGCTTCCCGGACACCAAATTCTCATGGGTGGAATTCCCGGCAGGGCCGCAGATGCTTGAAGCCCTGAACGTCGGCAGTATCGATCTGGGCAGTACGGGCGACATCCCGCCTATTTTCGCTCAGGCTGCCGGGGCAGACCTGGTATACGTCGGTGTAGAACCCGCTAAGCCGAAAGCCGAAGTCATCCTGGTACCTGAAAACAGTGACATTAAAAGCGTCTCCGACCTTAAAGGGCGTAAGGTCGCTTTCCAGAAAGGTTCCAGCTCGCACAACCTGTTGCTGCGCGCCTTACAGGAAGCCGGGCTCAAGTTCACCGACATTCAGCCCGTTTACCTGACGCCCGCCGACGCGCGCGCCGCGTTCCAGCAGAAGAACGTTGATGCCTGGGCTATCTGGGATCCTTACTACTCCGCGGCATTACTGCAGGGTGGCGTACGGGTGCTGAAAGACGGTACCACGCTGAAGCAAACCGGTTCGTTCTACCTCGCCTCACGCCCTTACGCCGAAAAAAACGGCGCGTTTATTCAGGGCGTACTGGATACTTTTACGCAGGCAGATGCCCTGACCCAGAGCCAGCGTCAGGCGAGCATCACTCTGCTGGCAAAAACCATGGGCTTACCTGAGCCGGTGATCGCGAGCTACCTCAGTCACCGTCCGCCCACCACCATTGCGCCTGTCGACGCGCACGTCGCCGCGCTTCAGCAACAGACTGCTGACCTCTTCTATCAAAACCGCCTGGTACCAAAACAGGTCGATATTCGCGAACGCATCTGGCAGCCCGCTGGCAAAGAAGGAGCTAAATCATGAGTCTGAATCTTTTCTGGTTTTTACCCACCCACGGTGATGGACACTATCTTGGTACAGAAGAGGGCTCGCGCCCGGTTGACCATGGCTATCTTCAGCAGATTGCCCAGGCGGCGGACCGAATCGGTTTTACCGGCGTGCTGATCCCGACCGGACGCTCGTGCGAGGATGCCTGGCTGGTGGCCGCGTCGATGATCCCGGTCACCCAGCGCCTTAAATTCCTTGTTGCATTGCGCCCGAGCGTCGTTTCACCCACCGTGGCGGCGCGTCAGGCAGCAACGCTGGACAGGCTCTCCAACGGCCGCGCTCTGTTTAACCTGGTGACGGGCAGCGATCCGCAGGAGCTGGCGGGTGACGGCGTGTTCCTCGACCATACCGAGCGCTATGAAGCCTCCGCCGAATTTACCCGCGTCTGGCGACGCCTGCTGGAAGGCGAAACCGTCACCTTTGAAGGTAAGCATATTCACGTTCGCGACGCGAAGCTCTACTTCCCGCCGGTGCAGCAGCCGCGCCCTCCGCTCTATTTTGGCGGTTCGTCGGATGTGGCCCAGGATCTGGCCGCCGAGCAGGTCGATCTCTATCTGACCTGGGGCGAGCCGCCCGAGCTGGTGAAAGAGAAAATTGCCCAGGTCCGCGCCAAAGCCGCCGCCCATGGCCGCAAAGTGCGCTTCGGGATTCGCCTGCACGTGATTGTGCGCGAAACCAATGAAGAAGCCTGGCAGGCCGCAGACCGCCTGATTTCCCATCTGGACGACGAGACCATCGCAAAGGCGCAGGCTGCGTTTGCCAAAACCGACTCCGTCGGACAGCACCGGATGGCCTCCCTGCACAACGGCAAGCGCGAGAATCTGGAGATCAGCCCGAACCTGTGGGCAGGCGTCGGCCTGGTGCGCGGCGGTGCGGGCACGGCGCTGGTGGGCGACGGGCCGACCGTGGCCGCGCGCATCAATGAATATGCCGAGCTGGGCATCGACAGCTTCATTCTCTCCGGTTACCCGCACCTGGAAGAGGCGTACAAGGTGGGCGAACTGCTGTTCCCGCACCTGGATGTCGCCATTCCGGAGGTTCCGCAGCCGCAGCGGCTCCAGCTGCAGGGCGAAGCCGTGGCGAACGAATTCATTCCCCGTAAAGCCGCACAGAGCTAAGGAGTGACCATGTCTGCCACCTCACAAAAATGGCTGCTGCGCGCCGCGCCGTGGTTTTTACCCGTCGGCATTGTGGCGCTCTGGCAGCTCGCATCGTCTACCGGCTGGCTGTCGAGCCGCATTTTGCCCTCTCCGGAGGGCGTTATCGAAGCGTTCTGGTCGCTGAGCGTCAGCGGAGAGCTGTGGCAACATCTGGCGATCAGCTCCTGGCGCGCGGTGATTGGGTTTTCCATCGGCGGCAGCATCGGTCTGGTGCTGGGTCTGATCAGCGGCCTTTCACGCTGGGGGGAAAGGCTGCTGGATACCTCCATCCAGATGCTGCGCAACGTGCCGCATCTGGCGCTGATCCCGCTGGTCATTTTGTGGTTTGGGATCGATGAGAGCGCCAAAATCTTCCTCGTGGCGCTGGGCACGCTGTTCCCGATCTACATCAACACCTGGCACGGCATCCGCAATATCGATCGCGGTCTGGTGGAGATGGCGCGCAGCTACGGCTTATCGGGTTTTTCCCTCTTTGCTCACGTGATTCTGCCGGGCGCCCTGCCCTCCATTATGGTCGGGGTGCGCTTTGCGCTCGGCCTGATGTGGCTGACGCTGATTGTGGCGGAAACCATCTCAGCCAACTCCGGTATTGGCTATCTGGCGATGAACGCCCGCGAATTCCTGCAAACGGACGTGGTGGTGGTCGCCATCATTCTGTATGCACTGCTCGGCAAACTCGCCGACGTCAGCGCACAGTGGCTGGAGCGCAGCTGGCTGCGCTGGAACCCGGCCTATACCCTTCAGGAGGCGAAAGCATGAATACCGCACGACTAAATCAGGGCACGCCGCTGCTGCTGAACGGCGTAACCAAACGCTACGGCGAAAACACTATCCTTAACGGGCTGGATCTGCACATTCCCGCCGGCCAGTTTGTGGCTGTAGTCGGGCGCAGCGGCGGCGGAAAAAGCACACTCCTGCGTCTTTTAGCCGGGCTGGAGGCCCCCAACGGTGGACAGATTCTGGCAGGAACCACGCCGCTGGCCAATATTCAGGACGATACGCGCATGATGTTTCAGGACGCGCGCCTGCTGCCGTGGAAAACGGTGATTGATAACGTCGGGCTGGGGCTCAAAGGCAACTGGCGGGATGAAGCCCGTCAGGCGCTGGCCGCCGTCGGGCTGGAAAACCGTGCAGGTGAATGGCCTGCGGCGCTGTCGGGCGGCCAGAAGCAGCGCGTGGCGCTGGCGCGAGCGTTGATTCACCGTCCCGGCCTGCTGCTGCTTGATGAGCCACTCGGCGCTCTTGATGCCCTCACGCGGATAGAAATGCAGGATCTGATTGAATCCCTCTGGCAGGCGCACGGCTTTACGGTACTGCTGGTGACGCATGACGTGAGCGAAGCCGTGGCGATGGCAGACAGGGTGCTGTTAATAGAAGAAGGTAAAATTGGTCTGGATCTGACGGTGGACATCCCGCGTCCTCGCCGCGTGGGATTGGCCAGACTGGCGGAGCTGGAAGCCGAAGTGCTGGATCGGGTGATGAAACGTGGGGAAGCGGAGATTCAGCGGATAAAGGCCAATGCCTGATGCCCTCACCCCGGCCCTCTCCCCGTGGGAGAGGGAGAAAACCGATGCCCCGCGCCCCCACGTAGGCCCGGTTAGCGTAGCGCCACCGGGCTTTTTTACATCAGGCCAGCGCCTTAGCAATCTTCTCGTACAGATCGCCAGACAGATTTTCCAGCCCTTTCAGCTGCTCAAGCGCGGCGCGCATCTTCGCCTGGCGCTGCGCATCATAGCGTTTCAGGCGGATCAGCGGCTCAATCAGACGTGATGCAACCTGCGGGTTACGGCTGTTCAGCTCGGTCAGCATTTCCACCATAAACTGGTATCCGCTGCCGTCTTCGGCGTGGAACGCGGCCGGGTTACTGCTGGCAAATGCGCCAATCAGCGAGCGAACGCGGTTCGGGTTGCTCATGGTGAACGAACGGTGCTTCAGCAGGCTGCGAACCTTACTAAGCGCATCGGCCGCCGGGCTGGTCGCCTGCAGAATAAACCACTTGTCCATCACCAGGCCATCCTGGTGCCACTTGTCGTCATACTCCTGCATCAGCGCATCGCGGCACGGCAGTTCAGCGGCAACGCTTGCCGCCAGGGCCGCGAGCGCATCAGTCATGTTATCCGCTTCGTGATACTGCTTGCTCACCAGCGTGTTCGCCAGTTCGGCCTCACCAAACGCAAGATAGCGCAGGCAGGTATTGCGCAGGGTACGCTTGCCGATATCCGCATGCTCCACGCGATACGCGTCAAGCTTGTTAGCGTTGTAGAGCGCCAGGAATTCATCCGCCAGTTCGGTCGCCAGCGTGCGGGTCAGCGCTTCGCGCACCGCCACGATGGCAATCGGGTCGATAATGTCGAACAGCTCCGCAATTTCAGTCGCGGACGGCAGCGTCAGAATTTCAGCCGCCAGCGCCGGGTCAATCTTCTCGTCCAGCAGGATGGCGCGGAACGCGTCTGCCACATGCACCGGCAGCGTCAGCGGCTGGCCCTGCTGGTAACGGTTCACGTTAAGCTTGATGTAGGTTGCCAGCAGGCTCTGCGCCGCGTCCCAGCGGGAAAAATCGTTGCGGGCGTGACGCATCAGGAACGTCAGCTGCTGGTCGCTCCACTTGTACTCCAGCTTCACCGGCGCGGAGAACTCGCACAGCAGCGCAGGCACCGGCTGGAAGTAGACGTTATCGAAGATAAAGGTCTGCTCTGCCTGGGTCACGTTCAGCACGTGGTGCACCGGGTGGCCGCCCTTCTGCAGCGGGATGACGTTGCCTTCGTTGTCGTACAGCTCAATGCTGAACGGAATGTGCAGCGGATATTTTTCTTCCTGCTCGGCGGTTGGCGGCGTGCGCTGGCTGATGGTCAGAGTGTACTGCTCGGTTTCCGGGTTGTAGTCGTCCTTAACGGTGACAATCGGGGTCCCGGCCTGGCTGTACCAGCGGCGGAAGTGAGAAAGATCAACGTTGGACGCGTCTTCCATCGCCTGCACGAAGTCGTCGCAGGTAGCCGCGCTGCCGTCGTGACGTTCGAAGTAAAGCTGCATCCCTTTCTGGAAATTCTCTTCACCCAGCAGGGTGTGGATCATCCTGATAATTTCAGCGCCCTTCTCGTACACCGTCAGGGTGTAAAAGTTATTCATCTCAATGACTTTATCCGGACGGATCGGGTGCGCCATTGGGCTGGCATCTTCCGCAAACTGCAGGCCGCGCATGGTGCGCACGTTGTTGATGCGGTTGACCGCCCGCGAGCCCAGATCGGAGCTGAACTCCTGATCGCGGAAGACGGTCAGCCCCTCTTTCAGGCTCAGCTGGAACCAGTCGCGGCAGGTGACGCGGTTACCGGTCCAGTTATGGAAATACTCGTGGCCGATAACGCGTTCGATATCGAGGTAGTCTTTATCGGTAGCGGTATCGGTACGCGCCAGCACGTACTTGGAGTTAAAGATGTTAAGGCCTTTATTCTCCATCGCGCCCATGTTGAAGAAGTCGACGGCGACGATCATATAGATGTCGAGATCGTATTCGAGGCCGAAACGCTCTTCATCCCACTTCATGGAGTTAATGAGTGAAGTCATCGCCCACGGCGCGCGGTCAAGGTTGCCGCGGTCAACGAACAGCTCCAGCGCCACTTCGCGGCCAGAGCGGGTTTTGAAGGTATCGCGCAGCACGTCGAAATCACCCGCCACCAGCGCAAACAGGTAGCACGGTTTCGGGAACGGATCCTGCCACTGCACCCAGTGACGGCCATTTTCCAGCTCGCCCTCACCCACGCGGTTACCGTTGGAGAGCAGGAACGGATAGAGGGTTTTATCGGCAATGATTTTGGTGGTAAAGCGCGCCAGCACGTCCGGGCGGTCCAGGTACCAGGTAATGTGGCGGAAGCCTTCGGCTTCACACTGGGTACAGAGCGCCACGCCTGACTGGTAGAGCCCTTCCAGCGCCGTGTTGGCGGCAGGGCTGATTTCATTCACGATGCGCAGCGTAAAGCGTTCCGGCAGGTTGTCGATGACCAGCTGGTTGCCTTCTTCTTTATAATCTGACCAGGCTTCATCGTTAATGTGCAGGGAGACCAGCGTCAAGTCTTCGCCATCCAGACGCAGCGGTACGGCAGTCGCGCTGTGGCGCGTCACCTGGCTTACCGCCGTCACAACGGTTTTTGTGGCATCCAGGTCAAAAGTCAGGTCGATATCGCTAATCAGGTATTCCGGCGCACGGTAGTCGTGGCGGTATTTGGCTTGTGGCTGTTGTGTCATAGAAAACCTTATGCATCGTTTGTCGAGTAACGTTTCAATATATTCCTGTTGCGTAAAACGCGCTATGCAGAATCTTCATCTTTTCAGGCTTAAACACCTTTTTCGCTACATTTGTATAACACGGGGCACGAAATGCTCTCGACCATAAAGTGTGCTTATGTTGTGATCGGGGTTCAATAAATCACTAAACAAGGTATACTCCGGAGTTGTTTATTGTACTAAACGCTCCCGTGAGAGGATGCTACAGCGCACCTATGACTCAATTCGCTTCTCCGGTTCTGCATACGTTGCTGGATACCGACGCGTATAAACTGCATATGCAGCAAGCCGTTTTCCACCATTACTATGACGTTCACGTCGCGGCGGAATTCCGCTGCCGTGGTGACGACTTGCTCGGTATCTACGCAGATTCCATTCGTGAACAGGTCGATGCGATGCAGCATCTGGCGCTCACCGATGACGAATATCAGTGGCTTTCTGGCCTGCCTTTCTTTAAAGCGGACTATCTGAACTGGCTGCGCGACTTCCGCTATAAGCCTGAACAGGTCACCGTGACCAACGAAAACGGCAAGTTGGATATTCGTCTTGAAGGTCCGTGGCGGGAAGTGATCATGTGGGAAGTGCCGCTTCTGGCCGTCATCAGCGAGCTGGCTCACCGCTACCGTTCGCCTGAAACGGGCGTCGAACAGGCGGTCGCCTCGCTGGAGAACAAACTTGAGGCATTCTCAACGCTGACCGAAGGGCTGGATATTTCCCGCTTCCGCCTGATGGATTTCGGCACCCGTCGCCGCTTCTCTCGCGAGGTTCAGCAGGCTATCGTTGAACGTCTGCAGCAGGAGCCGTGGTTCGTGGGTACCAGCAACTACGATTTGGCGCGTCGCCTCAACCTGACGCCAATGGGCACTCAGGCGCACGAGTGGTTCCAGGCGCATCAGCAAATTAGCCCGGACCTGGCTAACAGCCAGCGTGCGGCGCTGGCTGCGTGGCTTGAAGAGTACCCGAATCAACTCGGGATCGCCCTGACCGACTGTATTACGATGGATGCCTTCCTGCGCGACTTTGGTCCCGAGTTCGCTGAGCGTTACCAGGGGTTACGCCACGACTCAGGGGATCCGGTTGAATGGGGCGAAAAGGCGATTGCTCATTACCAAAAACTCGGCATTGACCCGATGAGCAAGGTGCTGGTCTTCTCCGATAATCTCGACCTGGCGACAGCCGTCGAACTGTATCGTCATTTCAATGCCAGAATTAATCTGGGCTTCGGGATCGGTACCCGGTTGACCTGCGACATTCCTCAGGTAAAACCTCTGAATATTGTGATAAAGCTGGTGGAATGTAACGGCAAGCCGGTGGCAAAGCTCTCCGACAGCCCGGGTAAAACCATCTGCCATGACAAAGCGTTTGTTCGCGCATTGCGCAAAGCGTTCGATCTGCCCCAGATCAAAAAAGCCAGTTAAGCGCTTACGGGAGCCTTCAGGGCTCCCTTCCCTTATTTATTTCTCAATTCTTCTCTTTTGACTGCGAAATTTACTTGTCTGATAGCGGTTGGCAGGTAACATAGATATCCCCCCGTCTTGGGGTGGACAAGTGTTTATTTTTTCCGACTATTAACAGAGAGAATATTATGAGCGTTGTGCCTGTAGCCGACGTACTCCAGGGCCGTGTCGCCGTTGACCAGGAGGTCACCGTGCGCGGATGGGTGCGTACTCGCCGAGATTCTAAAGCTGGCATCTCCTTCCTTGCCGTCTATGACGGTTCCTGCTTTGATCCTGTACAGGCCGTCATTAATAATTCTCTGCCCAATTACAATGATGACGTTCTGCGCCTGACGACGGGTTGTTCCGTTATCGTCACCGGTGTGGTTGTGGCATCCCCGGGCCAGGGCCAGAGTTTCGAGATCCAGGCTTCTGCCATTGAAGTGACTGGCTGGGTTGAAGATCCGGACACCTACCCGATGGCGGCAAAACGTCACAGCATTGAATACCTGCGTGAGGTCGCACACCTGCGTCCGCGTACCAACCTGATTGGTGCGGTGGCTCGCGTGCGTCATACGCTGGCCCAGGCGCTGCATCGCTTCTTCGATGAGCAGGGTTATTTCTGGGTGTCTACCCCGCTGATCACCGCGTCCGATACGGAAGGCGCAGGCGAAATGTTCCGCGTCTCGACGCTGGACATGGAAAACCTGCCGCGCACGCCGGAAGGTAAAGTCGACTACGACAAAGACTTCTTTGGTAAAGAAGCCTTCCTGACGGTATCCGGCCAGCTCAACGGCGAAACCTACGCCTGTGCGCTGTCTAAGATCTATACCTTCGGCCCAACCTTCCGCGCCGAAAACTCCAACACCAGCCGCCACCTGGCGGAGTTCTGGATGCTGGAGCCGGAAGTGGCGTTTGCCGATCTGAATGACGTAGCAGGTCTCGCAGAAGCGATGCTGAAATACGTCTTCAAAGCGGTGCTGGAAGAGCGTCCTGACGACATGAAGTTCTTCGCCGAACGCGTAGACAGCGATGCTGTGGCACGTCTGGAGCGTTTCGTCTCTGCCGACTTTGCGCAGGTGGACTATACCGACGCGGTAGCGATCCTCGAGAAATGCGGTGAGAAGTTTGAGAACCCGGTTTACTGGGGCGTCGATCTGGCGTCTGAGCACGAACGCTATCTCGCCGAGAAACATTTCAAAGCGCCGGTTGTCGTTAAAAACTACCCGAAAGACATTAAGGCCTTCTATATGCGCCTTAACGAAGACGGGAAAACCGTGGCAGCGATGGACGTACTGGCGCCGGGCATCGGTGAAATCATTGGTGGTTCTCAGCGTGAAGAGCGTCTGGACGTGCTTGACGCGCGCATGGAAGAGATGGGTCTCAACCCTGCGGACTACAGCTGGTATCGCGACCTGCGCCGTTATGGCACCGTTCCGCACGCTGGGTTCGGTCTGGGCTTCGAGCGTCTGATCGCCTACGTTACCGGCGTTCAGAACGTGCGTGACGTAATTCCGTTCCCGCGTACACCACGCAACGCCAGCTTCTAAGCAACGCAACAGACAATGGCCAGCATTTGCTGGCCATTATTTTATTCTGCCCTGTCAGTTTTTGTCAGCGTAAAGTCAGCGTTTTTAAACCACTACCCCGTCACAACCGCTACCTGTTACGTTTTGTTTCCGCGAAATATCCAGCCACAAAAAATTAACCTCATTCTTATTGCGATTATTACATTCTGAAGTAATAGCACAAATTTCAACCAATTTTTCAGCCATCCAGAAGTCTTTTTTGGGTCATAAGAAAAAACGAGTCGTTTAACATTCGTTTATAGGAATTGCCTTTATCCAAATTAAACATAAGGAATTCATATATATAGGAAACAAACCGATGCTTAATTCGCCAGGGGGTTCTGAAATTTGAGATGGTTCACAAAGTTCCCAAAAATACACATTTAGTTACACATATTTTCTTTCTGTAACTCAATCTTGAGAATTGTAGCACTTTCAGGCTAGCGAAACGCTTCGGTGAATGGAAAGATGCCTGTCAGATACATAAAGACACCAAACTCTCATCAATAGTTCCGGAAATATTTATTGACAGAATTTATTGACGGCAGTGGCGAGTGTCATAAAAAAACCAATGAGGGTAATAAATAATGATGAAGCGCAATATTCTGGCAGTGGTAATCCCTGCCCTGCTGGTAGCCGGTGCAGCTAACGCTGCAGAAATCTATAACAAGAACGGCAACAAACTGGACTTCTACGGTAAAGTTAACGCCGAGCACGATTTCGTGACCTCCGGCGATGACACCAACAATAACGACGCTACCTACGCGCAGATCGGTTTCAAAGGCGAAACTCAGATCAACGACCAGCTGACCGGTTACGGCCAGTGGGAATACCGCTTCATGGCTAACCAGGCTGAGAACACCGCTCAGTCTAACAAAAACCGTCTGGCCTTTGCTGGTCTGAAAGCGGGCGACGCTGGCAGCATCGACTACGGTCGTAACTACGGTATCGTATACGACGTTGAGTCATACACCGATATGGCACCGTCCTTCTCCGGGATGACCTGGGGCGGTAACTACGTTGATAACTTCATGACCAGCCGCAGCACCGGCCTGCTGACCTACCGTAACAGCGATTTCTTCGGTCTGGTTGACGGCCTGAGCCTGGGCGTTCAGTACCAGGGTAAAAACGACCGTGCTGACGTTAAAACCTCTAACGGCGACGGCGTAGGTTACTCTCTGGGTTACGACTTCGGCGAAGGCTTCGGTGCAATCGCATCCTACAGCAACGCTAACCGTACTCTGAACCAGAAAGCTGATGGCCAGGGTGATAAAGCTGAAGCATGGGGCGTGGGTCTGAAATACGACGCCAACAACCTCTACCTGGCAACTACCTATGCAGAAACCCGCAACACCACCCGTACCGGTTCCAGCGGTGATGCAGGTTTTGCTAACAAAACTCAGAACTTCGAAGTGGTTGCTCAGTACCAGTTCGACTTCGGCCTGCGTCCAGCAATCTCCTACGTGCAGACCAAAGGTAAAGACCTGGCTGCCGTCGGCGGCTTCAGCGGTGGCGATGCAGACCTGGCTAAATTCATCCAGGTTGGTACCACTTACTACTTCAACAAAAACTTCAACGTGTGGGCTGACTACTACATCAACCTGCTGGATAAAGACACCGACTACGCGAAAGCTGTTGGCGGTCTGAACGGCAACGACGATATGGCTGCTGTGGGTGTAACCTACCAGTTCTAATCAGAACACCACTTTGTTATATGCATAATGAACAGGGCTTCGGCCCTGTTTTTTTATGCCTGACAGAAAATAATGGCGACTTTTGAAAAGCCGCACGCTTTTCGTCGCAAACGGTTGGCATTTTGTAAATCTACCGTTAACCTGATAGCGGATTTCACTTCTGTAATCACAATGGAACTTCGTCATGTTTGAGAACATTACCGCCGCTCCTGCCGACCCTATTCTGGGCCTGGCCGATCTGTTTCGTGCCGACGACCGCCCTGGCAAAATCAACCTGGGTATTGGTGTATATAAAGATGAAACCGGCAAAACTCCGGTACTGACCAGCGTTAAGAAAGCTGAGCAGTATCTGCTGGAAAACGAAACCACCAAAAACTACCTCGGTATTGATGGTATCCCTGAATTTGGTCGCTGCACCCAGGAGCTGCTGTTCGGTAAAGGCAGCGCAATTGTGAGTGACAAACGTGCCCGCACGGCACAGACCCCTGGCGGTACCGGCGCGCTGCGCGTGGCGGCGGATTTCCTTGCGAAAAACACCTCTGTGAAGCGCGTATGGGTGAGCAATCCAAGCTGGCCGAACCACAAGAGCGTCTTTAACTCTGCGGGCCTGGAAGTGCGTGAATATGCTTACTACGACGCGGCCAATCACTCTCTGGACTTTGACGGCCTGCTGGCAAGCCTGAGCGAAGCGCAGGCGGGTGACGTGGTGCTGTTCCACGGCTGCTGCCACAACCCAACCGGTATCGATCCAACGCTTGAGCAGTGGGAACACCTGGCGAAGCTCTCCGTAGAAAAAGGCTGGCTGCCGCTGTTTGACTTTGCTTACCAGGGCTTCGCCCGCGGCCTGGAAGAAGATGCCGAAGGCCTGCGCGCGTTCGCCGCCGTGCATCAGGAGCTGATCGTTGCAAGCTCCTACTCCAAGAACTTTGGTCTGTACAATGAGCGTGTAGGCGCCTGTACGCTGGTTGCGGCTAACGATGAGACCGTCGATCGCGCGTTTAGCCAGATGAAGTCCGTTATCCGCGCAAACTACTCTAACCCGCCGGCACACGGTGCGTCTGTTGTTGCGACCATTCTGAGCAACGATGCGCTGCGCGCGATTTGGGAACAAGAGCTGAACGATATGCGTCAGCGTATCCAGCGCATGCGCCTGCTGTTTGTGAACACCCTGGCGGAGAAAGGCGCTGACCGCGACTTCAGCTTCATCATCAAACAGAACGGTATGTTCTCGTTCAGCGGCCTGACCAAAGAGCAGGTTCTGCGTCTGCGTGAAGAGTTTGGCGTATACGCCGTAGCCTCTGGCCGCGTAAACGTTGCAGGCATGACCCCTGACAACATGGCGCCACTGTGCGAAGCGATTGTCGCCGTCCTGTAATTTGCGCCCACAAAAAAGCCTGCGTTAAGCAGGCTTTTTTTATGCTGGTTACCAGACAGGCATTTCATCCTGAAGAAACGGGTTATGGAGCCGTTCATAGCCCAGCGTCGATATCGGACCGTGTCCAGGGATAAACGTTACGTCATCACCCAGCGGCAATAACTTCTGTTTGATCGACTGAATCAGCTGCCCGTGATCGCCGCGCGGAAAATCGCTGCGTCCTACGCCCCCTTTGAAAATCACATCGCCGGAAATCAGCAGACGGGACTGGTCGTCAAAGAAGACGATATGGCCTGGCGTATGCCCAGGACAATGCAACACCTGTAAAGTCACATTCCCTACGTTAACGCGCTCTCCTTCATTCAGCCAGCGATCGGGCGTCAATGGCAGACACTCATCAAGGCCAAACATGCGGCTTTGGGCGGGTAACCCCTGCAGCCAGAACTCATCTTCTTTTTCCGGGCCAATAATCGGCACACCGTAGTGTTTAGCCAGTTCAGCCGCTGCGCCTACGTGGTCGAGGTGACCATGCGTCAGTAAAATCTGCATCAGCGTCACGCCGCTGTCGGCAACGTCCTGCTTGATTTTCTCAGCGTCACCGCCGGGATCGACAAGCGCGGCCAGTTTGGTTTGCTCGCACCAGATTAATGAACAGTTCTGGGAGAACGCGGTAACCGGAATAATACGATAGTTCATACTGCTCCTGTGTTTCGTTATTACCAGTGCCGAACCGGCCCGGTATCAATATGCACAAAGTTGCTGCTGGGGTAATATCCTACACCACCCGCGCGCATAGATAACGCGGCTTTGCGAATATTGGCTAACGAAACGCCTTCAATGTGGAAATCCATTGCCTGTCCCTTCGTGTGGTAGCTTTTTTTCGCTACCCCACGGCTATGGGCGCGCAGTTCATTGTTGGTATCAATTGAGCGATAACCAGAAATAAGCTGCACCGGCTTGCTGGTGCCCAGCAGGCCCTGAAGGCGGAAAAGCTGATCAAACAGTCCTGGGTCGATGGCTTTTACTTTATTCGCGCGGAAATCACGGAAAAAATGGTTGAGTCTTGCTAATTCATCCTGAATATAGCCTCTGCCATCGAAAAACTCCGCTTTTAGCGACTCACCGGTGTGAAGATTGCTGAGCGTTAAAACGCGCGGACGAGGTGTCGAGAGGGTGGCAAATGCTGGCGTCGGTAAGATGGCCGCTGCGCCAAGCGCAACACCACCTAACGCCAGCAGCTTGCGGCGATTAGCGTCAAATTTGTCCATGATAATCAGGTCTACAGGTCAAGGAAATCGTAATATGCTTAGCGCACGAAGGGCACCTTAACTGGCAAAACAGGGTACGTCAAGGCGCCCAACCCCAGTGAATACGCGGCTTACAGCGATATTGGCCCCGATTCACCATAACTTACGACAATCATTTTTCCCGAACTACTTCATTTACCTGATTAATTGTTCCGCTTTTGGCAAAATTTGTGCGCCGGATCGCGCGGTGAGATCATAATTGTAAATATCTGTACGGTACTGAGTGCGACCGTCTTCACCCACAAACGCTGTCAGATAATAAAGATTAACCGGAATGTTGTGGCGAATATTCACGTAGCGCGTATCACCCTGCTTCAGAGCGTCAGAAATACGCGTATCGTTCCAGCCCGCATCCTGCAGCAGCATGTTGGCCAACTCCGAGGCTTTATTCACGCGCACGCAGCCTGAACTCAGTGCCCGGGTATCTTTCTGGAACAGATTGTGGTTCGGCGTATCGTGCAGATAGATAGCATCTGAACTTGGCATGTTGAATTTGTAGCGCCCCAGCGAGTTATGCGCTCCGGGAGCCTGCTGGAAGCGGAACGGTAGGTTGGAGGCCGTGATCGTCGACCAGTCGACCATGTAAGGATCGATCGCCTCTTTACTGTTCCAGCCACGCATGACCGTATAGCCGTGACGTTCCAGATAACCCGGATCGTTCCAGACCTTAGGCAGAATGTCCTTACGCGCCAGCGTCGGCGGCACGTTCCACGGCGGATTAACCACCACATTATTTAACGCACTGCTCATCATCGGCGTTTTGCGGTCCGGGCGCCCGACAATCACGCGCGAGGCCAGCTTCTCGCTACCATCCTGATAATAAACCAGTGAATAGGCCGGGATATTGACCATAATGCCGGTAGACAGCGTGCCCGGCAGCAAACGTAAACGCTGAATATTAAGCGCCAGCACCCCGGCCCGCTGCGCAGGCGATACGTTAAGCCAGTCACGCGTTGAAGGTCCAATGACGCCATCGGCTCCCAGCCCTTGAGCGGCCTGGAACTGTTTAACCGCGGCGACCAGCTCACGATCGTAAGCCTCGGGCTTATTGCTCAGGGTAGTGGCCTTGTTCTCTTTTATGGGCGCTGACGGGCTGACCACCGCGCTTTGCGGATCGTCGCCCGGCAGGGCAATCTTCGGCCCGCCATCAAGAATACCGGAGCGTTTAAGGATCTCGCGCAGGGCTGGCACATCGCTGCTCCACTGACCCGGACGCAGCGTTGCGGTCCCCCGCATTTGCGGCCATGGACGCGAGTCTCCCACCAGCGCGAGGAGCGACTGGTGCATCGTGGCATACTGTGGATGCGCCGGCGCGAGGCTGGCAATGAAGCGCGGCAGGTCGCCGTTATCCAGCGCTAATTGCCACTGGTTAATCACCGACAGGGCTGGCGTCGCCAGCTTATAGGGCTTATCGCTGTACAGCCAGCGGTTGCCATTGACCGGAATACCCGCCACAAACTGCAGGTAGCCCATCATGGCATCGGAAAGGACCACGTCCCGCGCCTGACCGGTGACGGCAGGATCGGTTAACAGCTCAACCCACTTCGTAAACTGCGGCTGGAATCCCGCAATCGCCACTTCCGCCAGCTGTTGCTGGAAGGCGCGCACGGCTTCACGATTTTCCCACATGGGTTTCATATCGCGGGCAGCATAAAGCAGCGTGAGCTGATTGATATAGGCAGGCGTGTAGCCTGAAGGCAGGCCTGTCTGGAGCTGCTGGCTGAGCGATTCAACGTCGATGCCTTCCGGCAGCGGCTTAATCCCGGCCATGATGGCCGTTGCCGTAGACTGTTCCAGCGGCTGAGACAATGACGTCGGCTGCGCGCCTGTCATTGCGGTGCTGTCAGTCGGCACAATTTCAGGCTCGTCGGCCTGGGCGGTTAACAGTGGAGCAAACATCACTGCCAGACATAAACTCAGCGCTGACAGCTGACGACCACATTCTTTCTTTAGCAACATCCCTTGCCCCCTGTTTTCACGACATGCCCATCACGGTGGGGCTTTATTTTATTATAGGTAGACGACAACTCTGTTGCCTTACCTTATGTAAAGAAGTTTAAAGATAACGCAGCCCTGAACACAAGTTAAGAGAATAAAAAAAGCGGCGCTTCTGCGCCGCTCTTTGTAACAAAACGCCTCAGGAAGCGTCTGCCGTGGTTTCCGGCAATGATTCTGGCGGCTGCGGCGCAAAGCCACGCAACCCGACAACGTGCACGTGTTCGCTGTTCTGGAACACTTTACGCACCAGCTTATAGGTGGTGCCTTTTTCAGGGCTGATGTTTTCCGGTGCCGCAATGATGAGCTGCATATCGAGACGTTCGCAAAGCTCAAACAGCGTGGCAATCGAGCGGGCATCAAGACGCGCCGCTTCATCGAGGAACAGCAGTCGGCATGGGGAGATGTCTTTCCCGCGCAGGCGGCGCGCTTCATCTTCCCAGCTCTGCACCACCATCACCAGAATCGACATCCCGGTACCAATCGCTTCACCGGTCGACAGCGCTCCGGATTCCGCACGCAGCCAGCCGTCTGAACCACGGTTTACCTCAACTTCCATTTCCAGGTAGTTACGATAGTCCAGCAGCTCTTCACCGATGGTTTGCGGCGTACGCTGGCCCATGTCAATCTGCGGATTCAGGCGCTGATACAGCTTCGCCAGCGCTTCGGAGAAGGTCAGACGGTTGCTGTTGAACAGATCCTGATGCTGCTCGTGCTGCTCAGAGAGCACGTCCAGCAGCGTCGCGTGGGCTTCACGCACGTTGACGTTAAGACGCACGCTGTTGACCTGACCAAACGAGGCGCTCTGCAGCCCCTGGTTCAGCTGGCGGATACGGTTCTGCTCGCGCTGAATGGTTTTGCGAATGATATTCGCCACGCTGCGGGAGCTGATCGCCAGCTTCTGCTCGCGGGAGGTAAGCTCTTCCGTCAGGCGGCCCAGCTCGATTTCCATCTGTTCGATGGCTTCGACCGGATCGTCGGTACGGATAATGTCCTGACGAATACGCTCGCGCAGGTGCTGATAAACCGCAACGAAGAACTGAATTTTACGTTCAGGACGTTTCGGATCCTCTGACATGCGCAGCACATCGCGCAGGTGTTCGTTATCCGCCACCGCCAGACGCAGCGCACCCAGCGCCTTATCCGACATCGAACGCAGCTCATCGGCAGAAAGGTATGCCAGCTCGCGACGGTGCAGGCGACGTTCAACGTTGTTATCTTTCACCATCCGCATCACGGCGCACCAGCCCGCTTTCGCCGTCACGACCTGCTCGCGCATTTCATGATAGTCGCGCTCCAGCTTGCGCAGGCGGCGGGTCAGGTTATCCATTTCCGCTTCGCAGAAGGTGAGCGCTTTTTCCAGCTGATTACGACGCGCGCGGTTATTGCTGAGCTGGCTATGCAGCTCATCACGACGAATGCGCGCGCGCTCTTCCGCCCCGCTGTCGGCACGAACGCCAATGTCTTGCAGCTCTTTCTGCAGGTCGTTTAACAGCTCTTTCTTGGTGTCGAAGGAGCTTTTCAGCGAAGCCAGTACCTGGTTGTACTGGTTCAGCTGAGCGGAGTGGCTGCGCATCGCTTCGCGAGCGCGGGTACGTTCCGCTTCCGCCTGCTCAAGGCGCTGGCGCAGTTTTTCATTCAGGTCGCTGTTACCGCTCAGCATTTCAGCCGAATCGGAGTAGCCGAAGTGCGCACGACGCTGCACCACTTCCGTCAGGGCAAACGCCTGCTGACGCGCTTCGCGCTGCACCTGCTGCGACCAGGCATAATCTTCTTTTAACTGCTCGAACTGTTCCGGGTCGCTCTGCAATACAGACACGACGGGCTCCAGCTTCGCCAGCTGGTTGCCGTGCTGCTGCACGAAGCGCGCGGCTTCCTGGGCTTCATCCAGACGTTCCTGGATCTCATCCACGCGGTCGGCCAGCGTGTCATCCGCCAGCAGGTTCAGGCGCGGCAGAATGCGGTTAAGGGCAGCGACGCCCTCTTTCGCCTGTTCGAACTGGACGCGGCTCTGCTGGTTGTCACTTTCATGACTGGCAATCGCGCGCTCCAGCTCGCCACGGCGGGTGTTGAGCTTGCGGATTTCCGCTTCCGGGTCGGCTTCAAACGCCACGCCCAGATGGCTGCCGATAAAGCGGCTGAACGCCTGGTGCAGACGCTGGGTTTTCTGTACGTCAAACGACAGAGTGGCAAAGCGTTCAGACAGCGTTTCACGCTCGGCGTGGAGGCTCTCGATGCGGCTTTCGCGCGCGGCGCGGCCAAACAGCGGCAGCTCCGGGAAGCGGGAGTAACGCCACTGGCGGTCGGCGATTTTCACCACCACCGCTTTTTCCAGCTCGTCAACGCTGAAAACGCTGTCATCGAACGACTGCGGATCCCCTTCGATCAGGTAGAGATCTTCCGGGCAATCTTCCAGCCCTGCGAGCTGCTCAGAAATCAGCGACAGATCCGGCACCACAATTGCGTTGCGGGATGGACCGTACAGCGCGGAGAAGTATGGCGCATCGTCCAGGCCAACGTCATCGTAAATCTCAGACAGCAGTACGCCGCCAAAACGCTCGGCTAACGTGTTCAGACGCGGATCTTCTGACCCGCCCGGCTGGCTTAAGCGCTCGATTTCTTCATCGACGTCACGCTTGCGGGCACCCACTTCGTCACGTTCAACAATGGCTTCGCGCTCGCGCTCCAGCAGCTGTTGCAGGTATTCGGTCACCTGCTGGCTGGATTCGAACTGCTCGCCGCATTGTTCGCTGAGCTGGTTCAGGCTGCTTTGCGCTGCCAGCCAGACCGGCGCACGCTGCAGGAGCGCCTTCGAACGGGACTGAAGCTGCTCCAGCTCCTGACGCAGCGTCATACGCTGTTCGCTGGCATTTGATACGGTATCGGACAGGGCCGCAATACGCGCTTCAAGCTCCTGATGCAGGGCCTCAAGCTCGTCGAAATCGTAATGTTTACCCTGACGCTTGCAGAACTCGGCCAGCAGACGTTCGGCTTCCTGCTGCTCGCGCAGACGCTGTTCCAGCTCGTTCAGGCGCATACGCAGCGGCTGCACCTGCTCGGCCAGATGGCGCTGGTTGACGCCGTCGCGCAGCAGTTCACGGGCAACGTCCCAGGCTTCGCTACGCGCCAGCGGGCCGTTAATGGCAACTACCAGCTGATAAGCCTGTTCAAACTGGCTGTGCGCCGTTTGCGCGACGCTCATTTTCTGTTCAAGCGAGAGCAGTTTCTCGGTGGCTTCCTGCTCTTTGGCCTGGAAGGTGTTCAGCCACTCGTCGGCACTTTCCGGCGTCAGGTCTGGCAGATGGCACAGCTCTTTCGCACGCTGTAGCGCCTGTAGCGCCTGGTTGTACTGAATCGCACGCGTCTGCTGCACGTCCAGCGCCTGCTGGTAGTCCGCAAGCTGGCTTTTCAGCTCGTCCACTTCCAGCTCGGCGGCTTCGGCGCGGGCTTCGTTCTCTTCCTGCATCTCGGCGGCTTCGGCCACCACTTCATTCTGCTCTTCGAGACGAATTTGCAGCTCATCGAGGTCCGCTTCGTAGCGTTCGATCTTTTCCTGCTGACGCAGCGCGGTCTGCACCAGGTTCAGGTGATCGCTGGCGGCCTGGTAGTCGGCTTCCAGATCGCCTTCGGCACCGTTGTGCTCACCCAGCTCGCGCGCCATTTCGACGTGCTTGTACTGCTCGGCCACTAACTGTTTACGGGAGGTAAACAGCTCGCGGCGATATTCTAATGCCTGATCGAGATGGACGCGGCGCTCGTTGGCGTGGCGCATATAGTCCGCCGCCACGTAGTTGGTCGCTTCGCTGATCAGATGTTTAAACAGGTCGCGGTCAGACTGGGTAACGCGAATCGCTTCCAGCGTCATGCGGTTTTCACGCAGTGCCGCCTCCATGTCCTGGAAGGCCTTACGCACGCCGCTGTTTTCCGGCAGCAGGTAGTCACGCAGGGAACGGGTAATGGCGCTGGAGATACCGCCGTACAGGGAGGCTTCGATCAGACGGTAGTATTTACTACGGTCTGAAGCGGTGCGCAGACGGCGCGCCACCACGCCCAGATCGAACATCAGGGAGTGGTAGTCGGTAATGGAGTTGAACTGCTTAAACTGCACCCCTTCGATGGCTTCAAGCTTGTCCTTCAGCTCCTGCAGCGTCAGGACGCGCGCCTGGCGTTCATTCAGCGTTTCCGTCAGCAGCGCGGTCGGCTGTACGGAGGTTGGCAGCCCCTGAATGGCGAACGGTTTGATATCCACTTTACGGTCGCGGCCGGCAACCTGTTGCAGACGTACGCCCACCACCACGCGCTGGTGACGGGAGTTGATGACGTCCAGCACGGAATAACAGACGCCCGCTTTCAGCTTACCGTGCAGGCCTTTATCGCGGGAGCCGCTTGTCGCGCCCGCTTCGGTGGTGTTACGGAAGTGAAGCAGCGTCAGGTCGGGGATCAGCGCCGTTACAAACGCCGCCATGGTGGTGGATTTACCTGCCCCGTTACCACCGGAGAGCGTCGTGACCAGCTCATCCAGATCGAAGGTTCGGGCAAAGAAGCCGTTCCAGTTAATCAGCGTCAGTGAGCGAAATTTACCGCGTTCAATCATTACTCTTCCTCCCCGCTATCCGGCAGATTCTCTTCATGCTCATCATTGAGCTGCAAATGGTTTTCCACCGGCATCGCTTCACCGTCGCGGATCATGCGAAGCTGCGCTTCACGCGCGTCATCGCCCGCACGCACGTCGGCGCCGAAGCGGAAGACCGATTCCGTGATGCGGAATTTGCTGCTGTCGTGGCCCATAAACCAGACCATCCCCAGACGGCGCAGACGGTTCAGGGAAGAGCGAACCTTTTCCTGTAATTTCTGACGGTCAAGATCCGACCCCGTCGAACGGTTATTCACCAGCTTAAGCAGCTTGCTCTCATCCGCCAGCGTCAGCAGTTCATCGTACAGCTCCTGCTGGGTGAAGATGCCTTCATTTGCCAGGCGTTCCGGGCTGAGGTAGAGATAGCAAAGAATTTTGCCAACCATCATGTCCAGCTCGGAGAGCACGGAGCGCGGGATCAGGGTCGTGGAACGCGGGCGCAGATAGAAAAAGCCTTCCGGCGCGCGGATAAGCTCCACGTTATAGCGGGCGTAAAACTCTTCCAGGTACTCCTGGAAGTCCATCAAAAAGGCGTGATTATCCAGCTCGTCCAGGCCAATGTGACGACCGGCACGCAGCTGGCTGTCCAGCGCCGGAAATAACGGATTCGCCAGCGCCTGTGCCAGCTTAACTGGCATCACTTGTTCAATATTTGTCAATGACATGCGCCTGTACCTTGGCTCCGTAATCGTTAATTGGCTGCCACTTCGGCGGCAGTCCGGTAAAGTCTGCTTGCGCGATACCCAGGCGCACCGCCTGGTCTACCACAATGCGGGCAACGTCGAAGTGGCGCGCGCGCGGATATTGCGCCAGATAGTCGCGCACCACGAGCCCAAGATCCAGCGGCGCTTGTCTGGTTTTGTAGACGGCGAGCTGTTCTTCGATCATCGCCGCAAGTTGCTCACGAATTTCGTTGAATTCTTCGTACTCCAGATCCGGCGGCAGTTCACCGGTGACCTCTTCATCGCGCAGCGCCATCTCTTCGTCGCGCATATCCAACAGACGATCGGCATTGGCATAGGTTAGCGCCCACGGTGCATCAAAGTAGGTCTGTACCGACTGACGAAGACGCTGAGCAAAGACGCGGTTTTTATCCATATCAATCGCGGTACGGATAAATTTATGCACGTGGCGGTCATAGCCGATCCACAGATCGATCGACTGCTGGCCCCAGCTGATAATGCGGTCAAGTTTGCTCTGCAGATCAAACACCAGACGGTCGATAAAATGCAGATCGTCGTGCGCCAGGGTCGCATCCTGGATGCGCAGCAGGTTGGCCTGCAGCTTGTCCCCTGCGGCCTCCAGCGTATCCTGCAGCTCACGCAGCGTACCGGAGGTTTCTGACAATAAAAGTTCACAGCTGGAGATGGCCGCACGCCAGTCTTTGTTCAGCAGCTGCGCGATATCGTCTTTCACCTGCTGCTGCTGCTCGTCCATCAGACGCTGAGTGAGATCGATACTGTCGAAAATCTCGGCCACCGAGTATTTCAGCGGCGCGTAAACGTTGCGGTGCCAGTGGAATTCGTCACCGTTTTCATCGGCCGCGTCGGCGGCACGTTTAAGCTCACCCGCCACGATCGAGAGCTGCATGGAGAGACGCAGCGTGGAAAATTCGCGCTGGCGAATGTAGTAGTCGGTGATGCCGATGCCCAGCGGGGTCAGGCGATAGATGGCGTTTCCTTCCGCCTGCTCGCTGGTAAAGCGGTTCAGCAGACGTTGACGCACCATATCGTTTATTGCGTTATTGGCACGCACGCTAATGGTTTCGCTGGTTTGCTCAAACGCATCACTGACGTGGCGGAACGCATCCACCAGTTCACCCTCGCTCATTTCACCATCCAGCCGTTCGCCGTTCAGCGTGGCAACCGCCAGCAGGAAAGAGAGTCTGTCTACCGGCAGCGAGATGGAGAAATCGTTTTTCCTGGCCCAGGCAACCAGTTCGGGGACTGTCTGGGAAAATTCACTCATAGGTTATCCTTGCATCTGCGGCTTGTGCGCGGTGACGTGAATATAGCGGCCAAGGCTGACGAACGGCTCCTGGCGGCAATACCGCGTTTCTAATTCTGTTAAGGTGTCAAAACAGTCACGCTGTTTGTGTTTTTCACGCAGATAATCATGAAACACCCTGACGCCCGTCTTCCCGACGATCTGCCAGCCAATCTCTTCCAGCCAGCCGTAAACCTGCTGCGGATCGCGCGGATAGTCCGGGGAAAGCGTGCGTTTTTTCTTTTTCGGCATCCCGACCTGAACATAGTCGAAGTTCCCTGCCACCATGTTGTGCATCAGGAAGCCGTTAGCATTGTAGAACATCAGCGACAGCGTACCGCCCGGACGTAACATTGACCACAGGGTTTGTAACACGCTTTGCGGATCGGCAACCCACTCCAGCACCGCATGAAACAATATCAGATCAACCTGGGTTTCCAAATGCTGCGCGATGTCCTGAGCGGCGCATTGTATAAAATGCATGTTGTCGCTCACACCTTTCTCTTCTGCCGCACGCGTCGCGCGGGCGACCATTTCAGCAGAAAGATCGCAAAGCGTGACGTGATGACCACGTTCAGCCATTTTTATGGCCGTCTGCCCTTCACCACCTCCGGCGTCCAGCACGCGCAACGTTTGGCCGCCAAAGCCCGCCAGAATGGTATCCAGATCCTGCCAGAGGATCGTCTGACGGAGCTGCCCTTTCGTGGTGCCATAAATGTTGCGCGAAAACTTTTCCGCGATGTCATCAAAATTGCGATCCCGCATTGGGAGAGTTCCACTCGCTAACTGCAAAACCGCTATTTTGTCACACCCGCGCGGAGAATGAACCTCTCTGGTGTAATATCACCGGTAATCATCTGCTGTATGGTCAAAAAAGGAACCAAAAAGGATGCTTTTTACCCTTAAGAAATATGTTGGAGGGATGATGCTTCCCCTTCCGCTGCTGCTTATCATCATCGCGCTGGGGCTGGCGCTGGTGTGGTTTAGTCGCTTTCAGAAGAGTGGCAAAACGCTTATTACGTTCGGCTGGCTGGTCCTGCTGCTGCTGAGCCTGCAGCCAGTGGCGGATGGACTGCTGCGCCCCATCGAAAACAGGTACCCTACGTGGCAGGGAAACCAGAAAGTTGATTACATCGTTGTGCTGGGCGGCGGGTATACCTGGGACCCTGACTGGGCCCCCAGTTCGAACCTGATCAACAACAGCCTGCCACGGCTAAACGAAGGTATTCGCCTGTGGCTGGCGAATCCGGGATCAAAAATGATCTTCACCGGCGCAGCGGCCAAAACCAACCCGGTGAGTACGGCTGAAGCGGGGGCCAGAATCGCGGAATCGCTCGGCGTACCGCGTTCCTCTATCATCACGCTGGACAGCCCAAAGGATACCGAGGAAGAGGCTGCCGCGGTGAAGCAGGCGATTGGCGATGTTCCGTTCTTACTGGTGACCTCCGCCTCGCACCTGCCAAGAGCGATGATTTTCTTCGAGAAGCAAGGTTTGCACCCGCTTCCCGCACCGGCAAACCAGATGGCCATCAGCGCGCCGCTCAACCCATGGGAACGGGTGATCCCCTCTCCGATGTGGTTGATGCATAGCGATCGCGTTGGCTACGAGACGCTCGGACGCCTCTGGCAGTGGCTGAAAGGCTCGTCAGGCGAGCCAGGGCAAGAGTGATTTAGCCGCCAGATCGAAGTTGGCGCGATTGAAACGTCCGGTGTTGACCAGCTGCGCCACTTCGTCCCAGAGCAGATAAAGCCAGCGACGCCAGAGAAACGCCTCTGCAACGGGCGCGCGTTGAAGGTAGTGCCACAGTAAACCTTCCGCCGCCCCGCTGTCGCTGAGCCTGAACAGCTCATATTCCCGCGGTGCCCAGAGCATGATCCCCGGCCCTAGCATCGCCAGGAGCTGATCGCTGCGGGAGTCTTTGAGCATACTGCGCAGAGTAAAATTGCCGTGGATCAGCACGCAGTTGTCGTTAAAGCCGTCGAACAGCGCCGGTAAGCACTCGCGGGTGCGAAACAGAATACGTTTGTCCTGCATGGTCAAACCGGTATTGTTGAACTGGTTAAGCGTCCCCCACAGCACTTCCACCCGCTGGCGATACCACAGCGGCCACAGGTTTTCCTGGGTGCTGTCAACCGGACCAACAAGCCCGCGGCTATCCTGTCGGTGCCAGGCCAGCAGCGCCTCAACAATCTGATCCTTCAGCTGTTCCCAGCGTTCCGGCGTACGCGCGGGCGCTTCTACCGGCACACCGCGTAAACGCTCAATCAGCAGTACGTCCGGGCCGGGATGTTCCTCGTGGGTCATCACGCCGTACACGGTCGGCATACGGACGGTTCCCTCCCGTGCCAGCATCGACATTTTCCAGGCAAGCTGCCTGGCCACGCCCGGCGACGAGAAGCTTCGTGCCATCAGCGGCATCGGGTTGCCCTGGCCGTCATACAACGACCAGAGCGCGGTATCGACCTTTTCACTCACGCATTCGACCCGGCTTAACTTCTCACCCAGCAGATGGCTAAGTTCGGCACGCAGCTGTTCCATATGAGATTACCCCCATTAAGAATACTGCTTTTATAATGAGCGCACAGCGTGAAGATGTCACCCGGAAGAGATCAATTAGGGTAAAGAAAGGGGAATTTGCGGGGAGAGGACATCCCTCCGAAAGGAGGGATGCAGGCGGGATTAGCGCAACTCGGCGCGGACGCGCTCAAGATCTTCCGGCGTATCAACGCCCGTTCCCGGTACTTCGCGGGCAACGGCAACGTGGATTTTTTCGCCATACCAGAGCACGCGAAGCTGTTCCAGCATTTCGATATGCTCCAGCGGGCTCGGCGCCCAGGCTACATAGCGGCGAATAAAGCCGGCGCGATAGCCGTAGATCCCAATATGACGCAGGAAAGAATCACCGATGGTCTCTTTAGAGAGCGCAAAGCGATCGCGATCCCACGGAATCGTAGCGCGGGAGAAATAGAGCGCATAGCCTTCGGCATCCATCACCACCTTCACCGCATTCGGATTGAATGCCTCTTCAGCGTGATGAATAGGCACCGCGAGCGTCGCCATACCGACCTGACGCTGCGCCAGGTTTTCCGCCACCTGACGGATAATAACGGCCGGGATCATCGGCTCGTCGCCCTGCACGTTTACGATGACCGTATCGTCACTGAAACCACATTTCTCAACCACTTCCGCCAGACGCTCGGTGCCGGACTGGTGATCGGCGCGGGTCATGCACACCTCACCGCCTGCGGCCTCAACCGCACGGGCGACATCAGGATGATCGGTTGCTACGATAATGCGGTCGGCACCGGACTCACGCGCCCGCTCAAGGACATGCACAATCATCGGCTTGCCGTTGATATCTACCAGCGGTTTACCCGGCAGACGCGTTGAGGCATAACGTGCAGGAATAATAACAACAAAACTCATGGTTTGCTCTCTTCTGCCACCAGGGAACGGGCTTCATTTTCCAGCAGTACCGGAATGCCGTCACGCAGCGGGAAGGCCAGACTGTCCAGCTTGCAGATCAGCTCCTGTTTGTCCTGGCTGTAGTAGAGTTTGCCGTTGCATACCGGGCAGGCAATAATTTCAAGTAAACGGTGATCCATAGTTCCTCCGTATGGGTAATCACTAAAGCTTAACACATTCCCTTTTCAGGGCGTGCCTGTTTCCCAGCCACTTCGACAGGATGTGAATAACCCGTCAGGTACCCGGCCAAGCGTTACGTCGCGAGCCTCCTGCCAGCGCGCGAACTCGCTAATGGCGGACGTTAACCCTTTTTCCAGGCTCGCCGTGACCCTGATGCCCTCTTGCAGATAAAGGGCAATGATTTCAAGCGTGCCGGTCTTGCGGTGCATTTTGGCATCCATCCGTCCGACCAGTTGTCCCTTGTGCAGCAGCGGTAAAACAAAGTAGCCGTATTGCCGCTTTGGCGCCGGGGTATAGCATTCCAGCCGGTAGCTGAAGTCAAACAGCTGCTCGGCGCGTTTTCTGTCCCAAACCACCGGATCGAAAGGTGACAACACCGCGCTGTGGGTCGCCCGGAGTTTCCCCTCCAGAGCCTCGGGCAGCAGAGGGACAAGATCCGCATGCAGCCACATTTCTCCCAGCGTTTCCACCATAACGGGAATAACTCGCTGTTCACGCTGCCACATCTCCAGCAGAGGCTTCAGCGCAGGCTGACGGAGGCGGTAATAGTCTGCCAGCCATTGCGGACGGAAAATGCCCAGGCTGCGGGCGCTGTTCTCCAGCATGATGGCCTCGGCCGTCTCCTGGGTAAGCAGATCCCGCTCGTCGTCCCAGTGAGGCATCACGCGATGCGTCAGATCATAAACGCGCTGAAAATTACGCCGTTCAATGACCATGACTTTGCCTGACGTGAACAACCCTTCAAGATGACGCTTGTGCGGCTTCCACTCCCACCATCCGCCTGCACCTTTGCGCGGATGTTCAAAATCGGCGGATCGAACGGGGCCGTTTTCCTGAATATGGCTGATAAGCTGCTCTATTTCGGCCTCATGTTCCTCCATCCACGCCTGCCGGTATTTCCATCCCATCTTTTCCGGAGCAAGCATACGGTGACGTACCAGGGCGAAATCGCTACGGGGCAGGAAGCAGGCTTCGTGAGCCCAGTACTCCATCAACTCCCCTTTGGAGAGCGCCTCATCCAGCCACTGCGGAGGATAACTCCCCAGGCGGCTAAACAGCACCAGGTAAGGGCTACGGGCGACAATGTTAATGGTGTCGATTTGGAGCAGCGACATGCGCTGGACGGTAGAGAGGATATCGGCAGGCTGCGCGCGGCGACGGGGCTTTTTGAGCAGCCCCTGCGCGGCAAGGTGTAAATGACGTGCGGCTGAAAGCGAGAGTTGCGGTAAAGACATGCGTTTTCCTGTCAGTCAAAGCGCCACCAGAACCGCGTAAGCCTCTACTGCACCAACGCAATCAGTTCCTTAAGCAATTGTTCCGGCTGTTCGCCGCTGAGTTCAGCGTCAACCGGCAGATACCACCAGTTTTCTTTCGCAAAGGCACGGCATTTCACCGCATCTTTTTCGGTCATAATGAGCGTCTGGCCAGGCGCGGTAAGCGCCTCAACCTGCTCTGCCACCAGCGCCTGATGGTCAGCCAGCGGAACGCGTTTTTCCAGCCGGGCGCCACACTGCTCCAGCGTCGCGAAGAAGCGCGGCGGATGACCAATACCCGCCATTGCCACCAGCGAAGGCAGTTCTGCAACCGCCCGGCGTTCACCCGTCACCAGGTTGACCGCCATTCCCGGTAACAGACGCATAGGAATTTCACCCGACTTTGCTTCACCGCCGTTAACAATCACCGCATCAACGGACTTCAGACGCGAAGCGCGTTCACGCATGGGGCCAGCGGGCAGCCACCAGCCGTTGCCGAAACGACGCACGCCGTCGATAACTACAATCTCTTTATCACGCGCCAGAGCGTAATGCTGCAGGCCGTCGTCAGTGATGATGATTTGTGCCGCGTGTTCAGCAAGCAGGGCCTGCACGGCGTCGCTGCGCACCGGGGAGACCGCAACCGGCGCACCGGTACGCTGGAAAATCAATACTGGCTCATCACCCGCTTCTGCGGTCGTGGTTTCCGCCGACAGCAGCAATGGGTAGTGCGCCGCTTTACCACCATACCCACGCGACACCACGCCAGGGCGGATGCCGCGTTTTTGCAACTGCTCCACCAGCCAGATCACCACTGGCGTTTTGCCGTTGCCGCCCGCCGTGAGGTTACCCACCACGACTACCGGAACCGGCGCGCGCCAGGCACGCTTGATCCCCAGACGGTAAAACAGGCGAATAATGCCGCTCACCAGGCCGTACAGCCAGGAGAGCGGCAAAAGCAGCAGCCACAGCGGGGATTCACCGGACCAGATGCGTGCAATCATTCGCCGAACTGCATCTTATGAAGCTGGGCGTAAACGCCACGATGTTCCAGCAGATCGGCATGGCTTCCGCGTTCAACAATGATGCCGTCTTCAACCACGACGATCTCATCTGCCTGCTCAATAGTGGACAGACGGTGCGCAATCACCAGCGACGTACGGTTCTTTTGCAGTTCATCCAGCGCCGACTGAATCGCGCGTTCAGATTCCGTATCCAGTGCAGATGTTGCTTCGTCCAGGATCAGTATCGGGCTATCGCGCAGCAGCGCGCGCGCAATGGCAATACGCTGGCGCTGACCGCCGGAGAGCAGTACCCCGTTTTCACCGATGATCGTATCCAGACCGTTATCCATCTTGTTGATAAAGTCCATTGCATACGCCATACGCGCGGCGTTCTCAATCTGCTCGCGGCTGTACTCGTCAGTGCGCGCATAAGCAATGTTGTTGGCAACCGTATCGTTGAAGAGATGCACGTTCTGAGAAACCAGCGCAACCTGGTTACGCAGCGACTGCAGGGTGTACTCCCGCAGGTCGTGACCATCCAGCAGGATCTCACCTTCGTTAATATCGTAGAAACGAGTGATGAGGCTCGCAATGGTGGATTTACCGGAGCCGGAGCGGCCTACCAGCGCAACGGTTTTACCTGCCGGAATCGTCAGGTTGATATTGCGCAGAGCCGGCGTTTCGCGGCCTGGATAGGTGAAGGTCACGTTGCGGAACTCCACGTCGCCACGCGCGCGCTCTACCTCGCGTGTACCTTCGTCTTTTTCCTGTTCAGAATCCAGAATGCTGAACAGCGTCTGGCAGGCGGCCATCCCGCGCTGGAACTGGGCGTTCACGTTCGTCAGGGATTTTAGCGGGCGCATCAGGGCAATCATCGAGGAGAAGACTACGGTGATAGTACCCGCCGTCAGCGTCTCCATTACGCTCGGGAAGCTTGCCGCATAAAGAACGAACGCCAGCGCCAGTGAGGCAATCAGCTGAATGATCGGGTCAGAGATGGAAGAGGCCGAGACCATCTTCATCCCCTGCAGACGCATTTTGTTGCTGACTTTGTCAAAGCGTTTGGTTTCAACTTCCTGACCGCCGAAGATCAACACTTCTTTGTGCCCTTTCAGCATCTGTTCTGCGCTGGTCGTCACCTGCCCCATGGTGTTCTGCATATTCTTACTGATATTGCGGAAGCGCTTTGAGACAACGCGGATAGCAATGGACACGACCGGTGCCAGCACGATAAGGATCAGCGACAGCTGCCAGCTGTAATAGAACATCATTGCAAACAGACCGATGATCGACGCTCCTTCGCGCACGACGGTAATCAGCGCGCTTGAAGAGGAGGAGGCAACCTGCTCTGAATCGTAGGTAATACGAGACAGCAGCGTCCCGGTGGATTGCTTGTCAAAGAATGAGACCGGCATGCCCATCATGTGGCTGAACAGACGACGGCGCATGGTCATAACCACTTTCCCGGAAACCCAGGAAATGCAGTAGCTGGAGATATAGCTGGTGATACCACGTAAGATCATCAGCCCGATAACCACCAGAGGCATCCATAGCAACACTGAGCGATCCGTTTTACCAAAACCGTCGTCCAGTAACGGTTTGAGGAGCGATAACATAAAAGTATCGCTGGCTGCGTTGAGGATTAACGCTACACCCGCCACGATCAGGCCTGCTTTAAAGGGAGCAATCATCGGCCAGAGTCGGCGGAAGGTTTGCCACGTGGAGAGATCTTTGTCGTTATGCATTCAAAAAACCAGCATTTGTTGAAATAGCCGCATATTCTACCCGTTATCTACGGGCGCGCCAAACCACTGATGATACCAGGGGGGTAAAAATTGATCCCGCACGCGCCGGATTTGCCAGCGATGGTGCGAAAATGTCACCGATATTTGCCCGGAATGGGGGGTATCGTGCCAGATATATCCCTCTTTTCGATAGCGCCGGACTACTTTAGCAGACGGGAATCGCCATGCGTTATAGCGGGCCGCTGAATCCAGAGCTATCAGCCCCTCAACCCGCTGTACCAGCGGCAATGACGACGAGGTATTGCTGCCGTGATGAGGTACCTGTATGAGGGTGGACGTCAGATGCTGCCAGTAATGGCTAAGCATAGCCTGTTCTGCCTGTGCTTCAATGTCTCCCGTCAGCAGAACGCTCTGCTCGCCGTCGTCAATTTTTACCACGCAGGAGTGATTGTTACCCTGAGCCGGATAATTTTCAGTGGGCCAGTGGACGGTGAACGTTAACCCCTGCCATTGCCATCTTTGCCCGCGAAAGCAGGGACGATGCCCGGTCTGGTGCAACGGACTTCTTACCCACATTTCGGGCCATGTTTTTTGCAGCGATACAAGGCCTCCCGCATGGTCGAGATGCTCATGGCTGAGAATAACGCCTTCCGGCTGCAGATGATGCCAGCGCAGCCATGGAATAATTAACCGCTGTGCACTATCCCCGCCCGGCCAGGCAAGCCCGGTATCGTAAAGAATGGCTTTTCCCTGTCGTTCAATAACCATTGCCAGCCCCTGCCCCACGTCCAGCATATGGAGCGTCCAGGCGTCGCTTTTCGCCGTCCGCCAGAGGGGAGAAGCCAGCAAGACACTTCCCGCCAGACAAACGGCAGGAACGGTTTTCCAGGCACGGAAACGCCAGCCGATGAGGATAAGCCACGGCAGTAACGTCATGTACTGCCAGCGCTGGTCCACACTCTGCCAGCCGTCTGGCAGGCGCATCAGCAACCAGAACAACCCGGCAAGCGTCTTATCGGCTGCATACCAGATGCCGCTTTCCAGCCCCGCCAGCGGCAGCAGATGGAGCAGCATGCCGAGTAAAATCAGCGGTACGCAGACAAACGTCACCAACGGCACGGCAAAGAAATTGGCGATCAACGATGAAATGCTAAAGCCATGGAAAATCAGAACCTGTAGCGGCATGAGAAGTAACAGCATGCCGACCTGCAGATAGACCAGGTTCAGCAGCGGACGTATCCGGCGAGCCCACTGCCAGTGAGGAAGCGGCAACCACTGAAACCAGAAAATCAGCGCGGCGACGGCAAATGCAGACAAAAGCAGACTCTGCGAAAGTATGGCTAAGGGATCGCTTATCAGGATCGTCGCGACACAGCAGATCCACACCTGCCATGGAGACCATTGCCGGGAACCGATCCGCAGCGCCGCCAGTACAGCAAGTGCGATGATCGTGCGTAGCGCGGGCGGTTGCAGACCGGTCAGCCAGGCGTAGAAAGCAGCAAAGAATAACCCCGCCAGCAGAGGCATTTGCCAGTTGACCCGATGGCAAGGTAATAAAAACTGAAGCCCGCGTACAAGAAACCAGACGATGGAGGCCGCCAGCGCGATATGCAGACCCGAAATCGCCATCAGATGCAGCGTGCCGGTTTCACGCATCAGGTCTTTTATTTCCCTGGGGACATCCAGACGTTCTCCCATGCCCAGCCCGAGGATAACCGCGCCCCAGCGATAAACTGAAAGTCGGTTTTGCAGCGATGTCAGGTATTGCGCTCGCAGGCTGCAGCGTCCATCGATGAGTTCTGCATGGGTAAAACGCCCACTTAGCGTTTGATGGCGGGCAATAGCGCTGCGCTGGGGGTCATACCCTCCGTCGTTCAGTTCGCCGTGTACAGGCCTGAGCCGGAGCGTCATCGCCCAGCGCTGACCGGCACACGCTTTCTGCGGCAGATAATGACCATAAAGCGTGACGCCCGTTGACGCCCACCAGCGCTGGCCATCAACGGTGAGTATTTTTCCCTGATGCACAGTTGCACCATCAGTCGCGGCGATCTCCACCTCGGCCTGCACGGCACCTGCGGTTAAATGCTGCATCGGCCAGACGCTCTCTTGCGCGGCCAGAATGCCCCACACGCAAAATAACAGCGTCATCCCCACATACTTCAGCCGTACGTTTTGGCGTGCGGCTAGTGCAACCCCGCCAGCCATCATTATCCAGATGGTATAACGCGATGGCAGTTCAGGTAACCAGAGTAACGGGGCTATCGCCAGAATGGCGCAGATACCTAAAGCGGGAATTCCCATTGCTACCTCCCTGTTTCTGGGTGGCAGTATGCGGGCAGATCGAGCGGAGTGTCAGGTGTGAAAAATGCAATCTACAGCAAGCGCTGCAAGGTTTTTAGCGCATTGCAGAAAACGCAACTTAAAATGCGAGACACCTTCAGAATGAAAGTGACGGAAACAAAAAAAGCACCCGCAGGTGCTTTCTTTCGAACCCAGTTTAACCGGCTGGCTAAACTCAGTTGCCGTAAATATTGGCGCGATCGCGCAGTTCTTTACCCGGCTTAAAGTGTGGAACGTACTTCCCTTCCAGCTCGACTTTATCACCAGTTTTCGGGTTACGCCCGGTACGTGGAGCACGATAGTGCAGAGAAAAACTACCGAAACCGCGGATTTCAATGCGCTCGCCCTGGGCAAGAGTGGAGGCCATATGCTCCAGCATCTCTTTTACGGCATCTTCCACTGCCTTGGCAGGGATATGCGGTTGCTGACTGGCAAGTCTTTCAATCAATTCTGACTTGGTCATGATTCCTCCGGTTCCTTTCAAACCAATTAGCTGAACAGCTCATTAAACAAGGGCGGCCGTAGCCGCCCTTTGTTATTGATTACAGGACGAATCCTGCAATCTGTCAAGTCTGCTCATCATCCTTCGCGCTGTAAATGCGTTACAGCTCAAATGATGCTGAGAACCTGATATTACTCGCCTTTAGCTGCTTTGAAAGCTTCAGCCATTGCGTTGTTAGAGAAGTTTGCATCTTCCTGTTTGTTAACAGTTGCGATTGCATCTTTCTCATCAGCTTCGTCTTTAGCACGTACAGACAGGCTGATTGCACGGTTCTTACGGTCAACGCCGGTGAACTTAGCTTCAACGTCGTCGCCTACGTTCAGAACCAGAGTGGCATCTTCAACGCGGTCACGTGAAGCTTCAGAAGCGCGCAGGTAACCTTCAACGCCGTCAGCCAGTTCTACGGTTGCGCCTTTAGCGTCAACTGCAGTCACTTTACCGTTTACGATTGCGCCTTTCTTGTTCAGTGCAACCCAGTTGTTGAACGGATCTTCTGCGAGCTGTTTAACGCCCAGGGAGATACGCTCACGCTCTGCGTCAACCTGCAGAACAACTGCAGCGATTTCGTCGCCTTTTTTGTATTCACGAACTGCTTCTTCGCCTGCAACGTTCCAGGAGATGTCAGACAGGTGAACCAGGCCATCGATGCCGCCGTCCAGGCCGATGAAGATACCGAAGTCAGTGATAGACTTGATTTTACCTTCAACACGGTCGCCCTTGTTGTGGGTTTCCGCGAACTGCTGCCATGGGTTGTTTTTGCACTGCTTCAGGCCCAGGGAGATACGACGACGTTCTTCGTCGATATCCAGAACCATCACTTCCACTACATCACCAACGTTAACAACTTTGGATGGGTGGATGTTTTTGTTGGTCCAGTCCATTTCGGAAACGTGCACCAGGCCTTCAACGCCTTCTTCGATTTCAACGAAGCAGCCGTAGTCGGTCAGGTTGGTTACGCGACCAGTCAGTTTAGTACCTTCTGGGTAACGCTTAGCGATAGCTACCCATGGATCTTCGCCCAGCTGTTTCAGGCCGAGGGATACACGAGTACGCTCGCGGTCGAACTTCAGCACTTTAACAGTGATTTCGTCGCCCACGTTCACGATTTCGCTTGGGTGCTTAACGCGTTTCCACGCCATGTCGGTGATGTGCAGCAGGCCATCAACGCCGCCCAGGTCAACGAATGCGCCGTAGTCAGTGAGGTTCTTAACGATACCTTTGACTTCCATGCCTTCCTGCAGGTTTTCCAGCAGCTGATCGCGTTCTGCGCTGTTTTCGGATTCGATAACGGCACGACGGGAAACAACAACGTTGTTACGCTTCTGGTCCAGCTTGATTACTTTGAACTCAAGCTCTTTGCCTTCGAGGTGCAGGGTGTCACGGACTGGACGAACGTCTACCAGTGAACCTGGCAGGAACGCACGAATACCATTCAGCTCAACAGTGAAGCCACCTTTAACTTTGCCGTTGATAACACCGACCACAGTTTCAGCTTCTTCGTAAGCTTTCTCCAGCGTGATCCATGCTTCGTGACGTTTAGCTTTCTCACGAGACAGCAGGGTTTCGCCGAAGCCGTCTTCTACTGCGTCCAGAGCAACGTCAACTTCGTCACCAACCTGGATTTCCAGCTCGCCCTGGGCGTTTTTGAACTGCTCAGCCGGAATGGCGGACTCAGATTTCAGACCGGCGTCAACCAGTACTACGTCTTTGTCGATAGCAACAACAACACCGCGAACGATGGAACCCGGACGGGTTTCGATTTCTTTTAAGGATTCTTCAAACAGTTGAGCAAAAGATTCAGTCATGTTTAATCTTCAGGTTAATATTAACGTCCACCTGGCTCCGTGCCGGATGGGGTTGTTTCACATACCCGCCGTCAATCCATTGCAGCGGGGGTACTGCTAAATCGGTCGCGATTACGCGAGTGCCAGTTTTTGGCGCGCATATTGTAGCGCTTTTTCAATCACTTGCTCAATAGTTAAACTGGTTGAATCCAGAACTAATGCATCTTCTGCAGGAACAAGCGGTGCGACGGCGCGGTTACGATCGCGGTCATCGCGCTCTTTTATCTCGGATAAAAGGCGATCAAAGTTAACACTAAACCCCTTTTCCTGCAACTGAAGCATACGGCGTTGAGCACGTTCTTCCGAAGAGGCGTCAAGGAAGATTTTTACTGGCGCATCAGGGAAGACCACGGTTCCCATGTCGCGTCCATCAGCGATCAGACCCGGGGCTTCACGAAACGCTCGCTGGCGACGCAGCAGCGCCTCACGAACGCGTGGGAAAGCCGCCACCTGGGAGGCCGCATTAGCGACTTCCTGCGTACGGATTTCGCCGCTCACGTCTTCCCCTTCCAGGATCACTTCCAGGTTGCCATCGGTAGAAACAAAACGCACATCCAGATGCGCAGCCAGCGGTACCAGCGCTTCTTCAGAGGCGACATCCACGTGATGATGCAGCGCAGCCAGCGCCAGCACGCGATAGATTGCTCCCGAATCTAAAAGATGCCATTGCAATGCTTCCGCCATCGCTTTGCACAGAGTACCTTTCCCTGCGCCACTCGGCCCATCAATGGTGATTACCGGGGCAACTGCCGTCATCTTTTTCTCCTTAAATAAGGCATACCGTTAACATGAACGCCGCGCATTATACGCGCCAACGTGCGCAACTGTTACCTTTGCGTGCAAATTACGGAATGATAGAAGCAGAGTGTAGAAGAAATGAGCGGGAAAGATCGTCAGGAAGCGTAAGGAAATGCCGCATCAGGTGATGCGGCAAGACTTCATCATGCCAGGGTGCTAATGCGCGCCAGCTGTTCGAAATAGTCCGGGAAGGTTTTCGCCGTACATTTCGGATCGAGAATGGTCACAGGGGTATCGGACAGCGCCACCAGCGAGAAACACATCGCCATACGGTGATCGTTATAGGTCCCGATTTCAGCAAAGTTCAGTTTTGCCGGAGGGGTAACGCGAATGTAATCTTCGCCCTCTTCTACCTCAGCGCCGACTTTACGCAGCTCGGTTGCCATCGCGAACAGGCGGTCCGTCTCTTTTACGCGCCAGTTATAAATGTTGCGCAGCGTGGTGGTGCCTTTGGCAAACAGCGCCGCCGTGGCAATGGTCATCGCCGCATCCGGGATATGGTTCATGTCCATGTCGATGGCGTTCAGCTCACCGTGGGTACAGGAGATGAAATCATCCCCCCAGGTGACAACCGCGCCCATTTTTTCCAGCACGTCAGCAAAACGAATATCGCCCTGCACGCTGTTGCGGCCAATGCCGGTCACTTTTACCGTACCGCCTTTAATCGCGCCAGCGGCAAGGAAATAGGATGCGGATGAAGCATCGCCTTCAACCAGGTAGTTGCCCGGCGACTGGTACTGCTGCGCCCCACGCACGACAAAGCGCTGATAAGACTGGTTTTCAACCTCAACGCCGAAGGTTTTCATCAGATGCAGCGTAATATCAATATACGGTTTGGAGACCAGCTCACCTTTAATCGTGATAACCGTATCCTGCGGGGCCAGCGGCGCGGTCATCAGCAGCGCCGTCAGGAACTGGCTGGAGACGCTGCCGTCAACCTCGACGGTACCGCCGGTAAAGCCCCCGCGCAGACGCAGTGGCGGGTAACTTTCCTGCTCCAGATACTCAATCTGCGCGCCGCCCTGACGCAGGGCATCTACCAGATGGCCGATCGGACGCTCCTTCATGCGCGGCTCGCCGGTCAGCACGATGTTATTGCTCCCGAGGCACAGGGCTGCCGCCAGCGGACGCATCGCGGTACCCGCGTTACCCAGAAACAGTTCAAGCTCGTCACTCGCCTGCAGCGCGCCGCCGTTGCCGGTCACTTCGCAGCGGGTACGATCGTCAGAGAGTGTGTAATGAACGCCCAACGCTTTCAGCGCATTGAGCATATGGCGCACGTCATCGCTGTCCAGCAGGTTGGTGAGGACGGTGGTGCCGTTTGCCAGAGCTGCCAGCAGCAGAGCGCGGTTCGAGACACTTTTTGAACCAGGCAGATTGATGGTGCCATCTACCCGCGCGATAGGTTGTAACGTCAGGGATTCCATGAAAACTAAACTCTCAACTCAACATAATAAAAACCCCGCAGGGACGCTGCGGGGGTGAAAAACAGCAAATTAACCGTGACGACGTTCGAAGTCGATCATGAAATCGGTCAGGGCTTTAACGCCTTCCAGCGGCATGGCGTTATAGATAGAGGCACGCATCCCGCCAACCACACGATGGCCTTTCAGCGCGTGCAGACCCGCCGCGAACGACTCTTCCAGGAACACGCTGTCCAGGCTGCTGTCTGCCAGCTGGAACGGTACGTTCATGCGGGAACGGTTCGCTTTCGCCACATCGTTACGGTAGAAATCGCTCTTGTCGATCGTGCCGTACAGCAGTTCGGCTTTCTGCTGATTGATCTTGTCCATCTGCGCCACGCCGCCGTTTTGCTTCAGCCATTTGAAGACCAGGCCGGAGAGATACCAGGCAAACGTAGGTGGGGTGTTGAACATGGAGTCGTTGTCATTCAGGACGGTGTAATCCAGGATTGACGGGCAGGACTTATGGGCTTTCCCCAGCAGGTCTTCACGGACGATGACAATAGTCAGCCCAGCAGGACCGATGTTTTTCTGAGCACCTGCGTAAATGACGCCGTAGCGGCTGACGTCCAGCGGAGTGGACAGAATGGTTGAAGAGAAGTCCGCCGTCACAATGACATTGTCGCCAAAGTCTGGCTCTTCGTGAATGGCGATGCCGTCGATGGTTTCGTTCGGGCAGTAGTGGAGATACGCGGCGTTGTCAGACAGCTGCCACTCGCTCATCGGCTTCACGGCGCGCAGACCGTCAACGGTCACTTTGGCGTCGATAACGTTCGGCGTGCAGTATTTGTGCGCTTCTTTTAACGCACTGGCTGCCCAGTAGCCGGCATCGACGTAATCAGCGGTGGTTTTGTCGCCCAGCAGATTGAGCGGGATGCCCGCAAACTGGCCGCGTCCACCGCCGTGACAGAACAATACTTTGTAGTTCGAGGGAATGTTCAGCAGATCGCGAAAATCCTTTTCTGCCTCTTCCGCCACCTGAATAAACGCTTTACCACGGTGGCTGATTTCCATCACCGACGTACCCAGACCGTTCCAGTCACACAGCTCCTGTTGAGCCTGTTTGAGCACGTCTGCCGGTAACATTGCCGGACCTGAACTGAAATTAAAGACTTGAGCCATTTCCCCTCACCACGCTAAAAGCCATAAGTTATAACTGTGGATATCGGTTTTATCATTCAGTGACACGCGCCGCAATGTCTAAAACTTATGACCGGGGAAATGTGCCCTTCGTCACACAAAACAATCTGCCGCCTCGTCGTCACAAAACCGACAAAATCGCTGTCAGACGAGGCGTTTAGCCCGGCTAACCTTTGTCCATTCCGGATTTGCACAACGAGGGCATAATTGATGATCGCCCGCATGCATCCCCACAACATGACTACATTTTATACATGCATACTCCCCGGTTTCAGGTATCACCCTGAACCGTTCTACTAACATATCCGGCAGGATACACAGGCCGGGCTTAACGTCGTCGTCAGCATAGTAATAGACGCTGATTTGCCCATTGGTTTCCATGATCGCCAGCCGCACCTGTCCGAGCTGTTCAACGCTATTCAGGCGCAGCTCCATAAAGAACTCAAACTCGGTCATATTGGCGCTTTGCACATTTTCCCAGGCCAGTTGACCGTCCTCGACAATAACGACCGGTTTCCCTTCAAGCAGATCTTCCAGCTTTTCACTTTTTGACATCAGCCACATCACCAGCCGGTAAAGCAAGGCGAGGGAAACAAAAACGATAAACACCGGCACCATCGGCACGTCGTCATAAAACGCGACGTCCCCCGCAGCCGAGCCCAGCGTCAGGATGATCAGCACTTCAAACAGCGACATCTGACGAACGCCACGACGGCCGGTAATTTTGAGAAACAGGAAGACGAGTACGAAGGTATACAGGCTGCGCAGCGCCACTTCGCCCAGAAATTCAGGTGGAACTTTATCAAACGCCATCCGCTGGAGATCAAATGCTTTCATTTTTCTATGCCTTAACAGTCAGTTACTGCTACTAAGCATAGCTCAGCCATTTATTTTCGCCGGAGATAGCACCCGTCACGCAAAACCCGTATCATTGCGCGCTTTACGTACGATAAAAGTGAACGCCATGACTCAAACGTTTATCCCCGGCAAAGACGCCGCTCTGGAAGATTCCATCGCTCGCTTCCAGCAGAAACTGACCGACCTGGGCTTTAACATCGAAGAAGCCTCCTGGCTGAACCCGGTGCCTCACGTCTGGTCCGTGCACATTCGCGACAAAGACTGCGCGCTCTGCTTTACCAACGGTAAAGGTGCGACGAAAAAAGCGGCACTGGCCTCTGCGCTGGGTGAGTATTTTGAGCGTCTGTCCACCAACTATTTCTTCGCTGACTTCTGGCTGGGTGAAACCATCGCCAACGGCCCGTTCGTTCACTATCCGAACGAAAAATGGTTCCCGCTGACCGAAGACGATGAACTGCCGGAAGGCATTCTGGATGGCCGTCTGCGTGCCTTCTACGATCCGGAAAACGAACTGACCGCCAGCATGCTGATCGATCTGCAGTCTGGGAATGAAGAGCGTGGGATCTGCGCCCTGCCGTTCACCCGTCAGTCTGACGAGCAGACCGTCTATATCCCGATGAACATCGTCGGCAACCTGTATGTGTCTAACGGTATGTCCGCCGGTAACACCCGCAATGAAGCGCGCGTGCAGGGTCTCTCTGAAGTCTTCGAGCGTCATATCAAAAACCGCATTATTGCCGAATCCATCAGCCTGCCTGAAATTCCGGCAGACGTGCTGGCGCGCTACCCGGGCGTGGTGGAATCCATCGCCAAACTGGAAGCGGAAGGTTTCCCAATCTTTGCGTATGACGGCTCGCTGGGCGGTAAATATCCGGTTATCTGCGTCGTGCTGTTTAACCCGACTAACGGAACCTGCTTCGCCTCCTTCGGCGCGCACCCTGACTTCGGCGTGGCGCTGGAGCGTACCGTGACCGAGCTGCTGCAGGGCCGTAGCCTGAAAGATCTCGACGTATTCACCCCGCCAACGTTTGACGATGAAGAAGTGGCCGAGCACACCAACCTCGAAACCCACTTCATCGACTCCAGCGGTTTAATCTCCTGGGATATGTTCAAGCAGGACGCGGACTATCCGTTCGTGGACTGGAGCTTTGCCGGTACCACTGAAGAAGAGTTCGCTACATTGATGGCAATCTTCGACGCCGAAGATCAGGAAGTCTACATTGCCGACTACGAACACCTGGGCGTTTACGCGTGCCGCATCATCGTACCAGGCATGTCCGATATCTACCCGGCGGAAGATCTGTGGCTGGCGAACAACAGCATGGGCGCCCATCTGCGCGAAACGCTGCTGGCTCTGCCGGGCAGCGAGTGGGAAAAAGAAGATTATCTTAACCTGATAGCCCAGCTGGACGATGAAGGCCACGATGACTTTACCCGCGTGCGCGAGTTGCTGGGTCTGGCGACCGGGAAAGACAACGGCTGGTACACGCTGCGCATCGGTGAACTGAAAGCGATGCTGGCCCTCGCGGGCGGCGATCTGGATCAGGCTCTGGCCTGGACAGAATGGACCATGGAGTTTAACCAGTCGGTCTTCTCCGCCGAGCGCACCAACTATTACCGCTGCCTGCAAACCCTGCTATTGCTTGCTCAGGAAGACGATCGCGAGCCACTGCAGTACCTGAACGCTTTCGTACGTATGTACGGTGCTGAAGCGGTTGAAGCCGCCAGCGCGGCGCTGAGCGGTGAAGAGCCGTTCTACGGTCTGCAGGCGGTTGACAGCGATCTGAAAGCCTTCCCGGCGCATCAGTCTCTGCTGAAGGCCTATGAAAAGCTGCAGAAAGCAAAAGCCGCTTACTGGTCAAAATAAGCGCATATAACATTAACGGCAGTAGGCGTATTTAATCGTCTGGGCTATATTACGGGGCAATTTCATTGCCCCTTTTTTTATTCTCTTCGGCAATGATTGTTGATTGTAATAATAAAGTTAAACACGGGTAAATATAATAATATTTGCCTGGGCTTTATTGTTACTTTTTATGGTAAATACTCCATATTAATTAACTGTTTCGAAGGGGGCCGAACGAAAAAATTCAACTCTTTTCATAACTTTTAAAATTTATTTTTATACGGATAATCAAATACTTACTCCGCATTTGTTGTAAAACCATACATACTGCGGGCCTATAAGCCAGGCGAGATATGATCTATATCAATTTCTCTTCTATAATGCTTTGTTAGTATCTCGTCGCCGACTTAATAAAGAGAGAGTTAGTGTGAAAGCTGACAACCCTTTTGATCTTTTACTCCCCGCCGCGATGGCAAAAGTTGCCGAAGAAGCGGGTGTCTATAAAGCAACGAAACACCCGATGAAGACGTTCTATCTGGCGATCACCGCTGGTGTGTTCATCTCTATCGCTTTCGTCTTCTACATCACCGCCACCACCGGTACTGCCGGAATGCCTTTCGGCATGGCCAAACTGATTGGCGGCATTTGCTTCTCACTGGGTCTGATTCTCTGCGTCATTTGCGGCGCCGACCTCTTCACCTCAACGGTGCTGATTGTTGTGGCGAAAGCCAGCGGAAGAATTACCTGGGGTCAACTGGCGCGCAACTGGCTTAACGTCTACGTTGGTAACCTGATTGGCTGTCTGCTCTTTGTTCTGTTGATGTGGCTCTCTGGCGAGTATATGACCGCCAACGGTGGCTGGGGGCTTAATGTCCTGCAAACCGCTGACCACAAAATGCATCACACATTTATCGAAGCCGTTGCTCTCGGCATCCTCGCAAACCTGATGGTCTGCCTGGCGGTCTGGATGAGCTACTCTGGCCGTAGCCTGATGGATAAAGCCATGATTATGGTTCTGCCGGTTGCGATGTTTGTTGCCAGCGGCTTCGAGCACAGTATTGCGAATATGTTCATGATCCCGATGGGGATTGTTATCCGCAACTTTGCAAGCCAGGAGTTCTGGACCGCAGTTGGTTCATCCCCGGAAAGTTTCTCTCACCTGACTATTATGAATTTCATTACTGATAACCTGATCCCCGTCACTATCGGGAACATTATCGGTGGGGGTCTGTTAGTTGGGTTGACATACTGGGTCATTTACCTGCGTGGCGGCGACCATCATTAATGGTTGTCTCAGGCAGTAAATAAAAAATCCACTTAAGAAGGTAGGTGTTACATGTCCGAGCTTAATGAAAAGTTAGCCACAGCCTGGGAAGGTTTTGCGAAAGGTGACTGGCAGAATGAAGTCAACGTCCGTGACTTCATTCAGAAAAACTATACCCCGTATGAAGGTGACGAATCCTTCCTGGCTGGCGCAACTGACGCGACCACCAAGCTGTGGGACAGCGTAATGGAAGGCGTTAAACTGGAAAACCGCACTCACGCGCCAGTTGATTTTGACACCTCCGTTGCATCCACCATCACTTCTCACGATGCTGGCTACATCAACAAAGCCCTTGAGAAAATTGTTGGTCTGCAGACTGAAGCACCACTGAAACGCGCCATCATCCCGTTCGGTGGTATCAAAATGGTTGAAGGTTCCTGCAAAGCGTATAACCGCGAGCTGGATCCAATGCTGAAAAAAATCTTCACCGAATACCGCAAAACCCATAACCAGGGCGTATTCGATGTTTATACCAAAGACATTCTGAACTGCCGTAAATCTGGCGTTCTGACCGGTCTGCCAGATGCCTATGGCCGTGGCCGTATCATCGGTGACTACCGTCGCGTTGCGCTGTACGGTATCGACTTCCTGATGAAAGACAAATACGCGCAGTTCGTTTCCCTGCAGTCTGACCTGGAAAACGGCGTAAACCTGGAAGCGACTATCCGTCTGCGTGAAGAAATTGCTGAACAGCACCGCGCGCTGGGTCAGATCAAAGAGATGGCGGCTAAATACGGCTGCGATATCTCTGGTCCTGCGACCAACGCTCAGGAAGCTATCCAGTGGACCTACTTCGGCTACCTGGCCGCTGTTAAGTCTCAGAACGGTGCAGCAATGTCCTTCGGCCGCGTATCCACCTTCCTGGATGCGTACATCGAACGTGACCTGAAAGCAGGTAAAATCACCGAGCAAGACGCTCAGGAAATGATTGACCACCTGGTCATGAAACTGCGTATGGTTCGCTTCCTGCGTACCCCAGAATATGATGAACTGTTCTCTGGTGACCCAATCTGGGCAACCGAATCTATCGGCGGTATGGGCGTTGACGGCCGTACGCTGGTAACCAAAAACAGCTTCCGCTTCCTGAACACCCTGTACACCATGGGTCCTTCTCCGGAGCCAAACATCACCGTTCTGTGGTCTGAAAAACTGCCTCTGAACTTCAAGAAATTCGCCGCTAAAGTGTCCATCGACACCTCTTCTCTGCAGTACGAGAACGATGACCTGATGCGTCCGGACTTCAACAACGACGACTACGCTATCGCTTGCTGCGTAAGCCCAATGGTTGTTGGTAAACAAATGCAGTTCTTCGGTGCGCGTGCAAACCTGGCGAAAACCATGCTGTACGCTATCAACGGCGGCGTTGATGAAAAACTGAAAATGCAGGTTGGTCCTAAGTCTGAGCCAATTAAAGGTGACGTGCTGAACTATGACGAAGTCATGGAGCGCATGGACCACTTCATGGACTGGCTGGCTAAGCAGTACGTGACCGCGCTGAACGTTATCCACTACATGCACGACAAGTACAGCTACGAAGCCTCTCTGATGGCGCTGCACGACCGTGACGTTATCCGCACCATGGCGTGTGGTATCGCAGGTCTGTCCGTTGCGGCTGACTCCCTGTCTGCAATCAAATACGCGAAAGTTAAACCAATTCGTGACGAAGACGGCCTGGCCGTAGACTTCGAAATCGAAGGCGAATACCCGCAGTTTGGTAACAACGACGCTCGCGTTGATGACATGGCGGTTGACCTGGTAGAACGTTTCATGAAGAAAATTCAGAAACTCACTACCTACCGTAACGCTATCCCGACTCAGTCTGTTCTGACCATCACCTCTAACGTTGTGTATGGTAAGAAAACCGGTAACACCCCAGACGGTCGTCGTGCTGGCGCGCCATTTGGCCCAGGTGCTAACCCAATGCACGGTCGTGACCAGAAAGGTGCTGTAGCTTCTCTGACCTCCGTTGCTAAACTGCCGTTTGCTTACGCGAAAGATGGTATCTCTTACACCTTCTCTATCGTGCCAAACGCGCTGGGTAAAGACGACGAAGTGCGTAAAACTAACCTCGCGGGTCTGATGGATGGTTACTTCCACCACGAAGCGTCCATCGAAGGTGGTCAGCACCTGAACGTGAACGTAATGAACCGTGAAATGCTGCTCGACGCGATGGAACATCCTGAGAAATATCCTCAGCTGACCATCCGCGTATCTGGCTACGCAGTACGTTTTAACTCCCTGACGAAAGAACAGCAGCAGGACGTTATCACCCGTACTTTCACTCAGTCCATGTAAGTGGAATTGACTGAAATCACGCGTTAAAAAGCGTACAATAAAGGCTCCACGCAAGTGGGGCCTTTTTAACACCCTCGCTTCACCAGTCTCTTTTGTCCGCTATCTATACTTTATGGATAACAGCCAAAACAGACTCGACATAGCCTTTGAGCTGTGCAACTACACAGGCCCCCGGATGGGCCAAATTCGGAGATATCACCGCAATGTCAACTATTGGTCGCATTCACTCCTTTGAATCCTGTGGCACCGTCGATGGCCCGGGGATCCGCTTTATTACCTTTTTCCAGGGCTGCCTGATGCGCTGCCTGTACTGCCATAACCGCGACACCTGGGACACGCACGGCGGTAAAGAAGTCACCGTGGAAGATCTGATGAAAGAGGTGGTGACCTACCGCCACTTTATGAACGCATCCGGCGGTGGCGTGACCGCGTCCGGCGGTGAAGCTATTCTTCAGGCTGAGTTTGTCCGCGACTGGTTCCGCGCCTGCCATAAAGAAGGCATTCATACCTGTCTCGACACCAACGGCTTTGTGCGCCGCTACGATCCGGTCATTGATGAACTGCTCGACGTGACCGATCTGGTGATGCTCGATCTCAAACAGATGAACGATGAGATCCACCAGAATCTGGTTGGTGTTTCTAACCACCGTACGCTGGAGTTTGCCAAGTACATCGCCGATAAAGGCATCAAAACCTGGATCCGCTACGTTGTTGTTCCCGGCTGGTCAGATGACGATGACTCCGCGCATCGCCTGGGTGAATTTACCCGCGACATGGGCAACGTCGAGAAAATCGAGCTTCTGCCCTATCACGAACTGGGTAAACATAAATGGGTGGCGATGGGCGAAGAGTACAAGCTTGATGGCGTGAAGCCGCCGAAAAAAGAGACGATGGAACGCGTGAAAGGTATTCTTGAGCAGTACGGCCACAAGGTCATGTATTAAAGAGAAGGCCCGGTAAGAACCGGGCCTTTTTATATTCTATTTAAAGACGCCGTTAATTACGGAGGTCACAATCGCCGTACTCAGCGCAATTAAGACCAGATCGTCCCCGACCACGCGCCATTCATAGCCCGGGTAGGAAGGAAGCTGGCCGAGCATAGAGGCTGGTACGGTCTTCTTCGCAATGCCCGGAGGAAGCGGTTTACCGCGTGCGAGGTTTTTCGCAATCCCCGGAGGCAGAGACTCATAGCCCGTTAAGCCATAATTCAGTGCCAGGTGGCGAGCATGATCGAAGCTCACGCGAGCGTCGACGTCATTACCGACATCTTTGCTGTTTTTGAAGCTCTTATCCGATTTTCCAGGGTTTTCCTTTCCGCTATTTTGCTTATTACCATGGTTACCGGAATTACCAGAATTTCCGTTACCATGATTGCCGCCATTACCTTGTCCGCCACTGTTTCCATGACCACCGCCATTCCCGTTTCCAGGATTAGCCATGACCGGAGCCGTTGCAAACGTTAAAGACAACACTACGGCAAGTGCGGTAGTGGAAAAACGACGTATAGACATGATTGTTGCCTTTTGTGGTAGAACTCATTTGAATTATCGCCAGGCGGGAAAAACAAACAATGCGTAAAAGTCTTATATGTGACAGGGACAAAAAAGCCTGTCATCGACAGGCTTTTATTTAATCAGGCGTGCGCCACAGGGGTTGGATGCTCGCCCGCTTTGCGCAGCAGCATCAGGAGATAAATAAACGACACGCTGGCAATCATGATAAACAGCAAATTGTCGGAATAATTCTGCATCAGCATCGCGGTAAATGTCGGTCCCAGCAGGCTACCGATGGTATAGCTTAATAATAGCGCCTGGTTCATTGCCACGAGCTGGTGATGTTCTACTTTCTCACAGGCCCACGCCATCGCGACCGGGTAAAGCGTGAATCCTGCGGCCCCGAGAATAAACAGTGCAGGCGCCATCGCGGCGTTGCTGAGCATCGCAAGGCATCCCATGATCACCACGAAGACCTGAACGCGCAGCACCAGCAGACGACCAAAGCGGTCCGCCAGGCGGCCAATCGGCCATTGCCCCACAATACCTGCACTGACCATCACCGCCATCCAGAAACCAATTCCGGAATCGCTGACGCCCTGATGATTCAGGTAGAGCGGCATCAGGCCATAGAGCGAGCCCAGTACAATTCCCGAAATAATGCAGCCGTTTACGCCCAGACGCGCCTGACGAAGTCTCAACATCGGCCAGACGTGGGTCGCTTCCTGATGTTCGCTGTTCTGGTTCACAATGCGCGTAAAGAGCAGCGGCAGGATCGCGGCCAGCACCATGCCGGTTACCCACGGCAGCACGCTCATCAGGTCGGTTGGCAGTTTGCTGACCATCAGTTGACCCAGAACGGTACCGACGTAGTAAACCATCATATAGGCCGCCAGCAGACGTCCGCGGTTGCGGGAGGTACCGCTACACATCAGCGCGCTTTCAACCACCACCCAAATCATCGCGCAGCCGACGCCGGCGATAAAGCGCCATGCCATCCAGCTCCAGAAGCCCACCATCAGACCCAGACCGGCGCACCCGGCAGCGAAAATCAGCGAGGCCAGATAATAGCTGCGATTAAAGCCAAAACGCTTAATCAGGCTACCGGTTAATAATGTGCCCAACAGGTTCCCGGTGAAAAAGGACGAGCTGACCATACCCACCTGCCAGGTCGGTAAGTTTTCATGGGCGAGCCACAGCGGGACGAGCGTGTTTAGCACGGCGATCGCCAGGGTCAACAGAAGCAGGCCACAGAGCAACAGGAGCACTGGCCGGGTATAGGTGGTCATGGATTAAAAACCGTGAGGAAGTTCAGATTTCGTGCGCATCATGCCACTGGCAAAAACAAAGTCAATCCACAGATTTAGCCGGCTCGCACAATATGTTCCCTGTCGATTTAAAAAACTTATCCTGCTAATGCAGCGCCTGCTATAGATATTAATTATGTATCTGTTTTTATTTATTAATGACCGAAATTAAAACAAAACGACAGTCGAAAAATTTCATGAATGAAAAAAAGAAAAGCCGGGCGCTATGTCCCGGCTTTTTATAACGAAAAATGAAATTAGCTGGCGATAGCCATACCGACCGTCATATGCAGGCCGTAAAACACACCGCGACCAATTAACTCCCCTGCCAGCACCAGCACAAAAGCCAGTGACAGGAGCGGCAGTGCAGGCTGATAACCTTTAAGCTGAGGGCCGATCCAGCACACCAGCGCAGCTGCCAGCAACACCACACGCCAGGCCATCAGCGAACCGTAGTCCGGCACCAGCGCAGAAGCCTGCTGGATAGAGCTGTGAATGGTTGCCAGCTCGGCCCCCTGCATCAGGGCGACCATCGCGCTCACCACCAGCGCCAGCAGCGAAACGGCTGGCAGCAGACGCATTGCCCAACCGTTTACCCCCGCCACGCGCAGCAGCAGGTAGCCCAGCAGCGGCCCGCCGATAAACATCGTCAGGAAGAAGCTCATCGGCGTCCAGACGCTGTACCAGGTTGGAACGGTATCGATGGTGTTATAGACGCGCACCATCATCCACACGAACACCACGCCCAGTACCATGGTGACGATCAGCCACAGGCTGCGCAGGCCCGCAGGCAATTTCTTCAACGCAGCCAGCAGCCACCCCAGCCCGCCGACGGCAAAGAAGATTGCCCCGCTGGCAATTTCGTTACTGAGCGACGACGCCCCCACGCGGTTCAGGGAGTTAAACGCGCGCATCGGTGAGCCCAGGTGCAGCGTAGAGGCGATAAATCCAATCCCCATCAGCACCCACAGGCCAAACATGCTCAACACTAAACGCTGCTGCTGTTCGGCATTGAGGTTCCCTTTTAACAGCGCCAGCGCCAGAACAATAAAGCCGCCCACTACGCACTGCCCAAAGACCGTGAAGATCATCAGCGGCCATTCATGCCATCCACTTCCCATCTCACACCTCCTTCGGATTTGCCAGGTAGCCGGTGGTGTCACCCGTCGGACGGCTGTTGGCGTTAGGTTTAATGACAATACTCGGCTTGGTGAAGTGCGCGGACGGCAGCGGTGCCACTGCGGCAAGCTGGCCGTGTTTCTGACGCAGCTCTTCTATCGGACCAAAATCCAGCGCGCGCAGCGGGCAGGACTCTACGCAGATTGGCTTTTTGCCGTCCGCTACGCGGCTGTGGCAGCCGTCGCACTTGGTCATATGTCCTTTGGCGGCGTTGTACTGCGGCGCGCCGTACGGGCACGCCATATGGCAGTAGCGACAGCCGATGCAGACATCTTCATCCACCACCACAAAACCGTCCTCCCGCTTGTGCATCGCCCCGCTCGGGCACACCTTGGTGCAGGCCGGATCTTCACAGTGGTTACAGGCAATCGACAGGTAATAGGCAAAGACGTTCTGATGCCAGACGCCGTTATCTTCCTGCCAGTCGCCCCCGGCGTATTCGTAAATGCGGCGGAAGCTCACGTCCGGGGTGAGATCTTTATAATCTTTACAGGCCAGCTCGCAGGTTTTGCACCCGGTGCAACGGCTGGAATCAATGAAAAATCCATACTGGGTTGTCATCGGTTACTCCTTAAACCTTTTCAACCTGGACAAGGTTTGTGTGAGACGGGTTGCCTTTCGCCAGCGGCGACGGACGCTGCGTGGTCAGGACGTTAATACTGCCTGCCTGGTCGATGCGGTTGGCATCCGGGCTGTACCAGGCCCCTTCCCCCAGTGCCACTACGCCAGGCATCATGCGCGGTGTCACTTTGGCTTCAATGTGTACCTCGCCGCGACCGTTAAAGATACGCACGCGATCCCCGTTACGGATACCACGTGCTTTGGCATCCATCGGGTTGATCCACATCTCCTGGCGGCAGGCGGCCTTCAGTACGTCAACGTTGCCGTAGGTGGAGTGCACACGCGCCTTATAGTGGAAACCGGTCAGCTGCAGCGGGAATTTCGCCGTCAGCGGATCGTTATAGTTTTCGAACCCCGGCGTGTAGATCGGCAGCGGATCGATAACATCTCCTTCCGGCAGCTCCCAGGTAGACGCGATTTTTGCCAGCGCTTCGGAGTAGATTTCGATTTTGCCCGACGGCGTGGTCAGCGGATTCGCCTGCGGATCTTCACGGAACGCTTTATACGCCACGTGATGCCCTTCCGGGTCACGCTGCTTGTACATGCCCTGCTTGCGGAAGGTGTCGAAGTCCGGCAGATCGGGAATTGCTTTACGAGAGAGCTCGTGCAGATGGCGCATCCACCCTTCCTGAGTACGCCCTTCGGTAAACTGCTGTTCGACGCCCAATCGCTTCGCCAGTTCGGAGGTCATCTCATAGATGGTTTTGCACTCGAAGCGCGGTTTGATGGCCTGGTCGGTAAAGATCACGTAGGACATGTTGCCGCAGGAAGCGTCCAGCGCGAAATCCATCTGCTCAGACGCGGTGCAGTCCGGCAGCAGAATATCGGCATATTTTGCCGAGGAGGTCATGTGGCAGTCGATCACCACAATCATCTCGCACTTCTTGTCGTCCTGCAGAATTTCATGGGTGCGGTTGATTTCCGAGTGCTGGTTGATAAGGCAGTTGCCGGCGTAGTTCCAGATCATCTTGATCGGCACATCCAGCTTGTCTTTGCCCCGAACGCCGTCGCGCAGCGCGGTCATTTCCGGACCGCGCTCGATTGCGTCAGTCCACATAAACATGGAGATGCTGGTCTGAACCGGGTTATCCAGCGTCGGCATCCGCTCAAACGGCACTTCATAAGAACCTTCGCGCGCGCCGGTGTTACCGCCATGAACGCCGACGTTGCCGGTCAGAATTGAAAGCATGGAGATAGCGCGGGTGGCGATTTCACCATTCGCATGACGCTGCGGTCCCCAGCCCTGGCTGATGTAGGCCGGTTTAGCTGAACCTATCTCACGCGCCAGCTGAACAATGCGCTCGACCGGAATACCGGTGATGGTGGAGGCCCACTCCGGCGTTTTCGCTACGCCGTCGCTGCCCTGGCCGAGAATATATGCCTTGTAGTGACCATTGGCAGGGGCACTGGCTGGCAGCGTTTTCTCGTCATAACCGACGCAGTATTTATCAAGGAACGGCTGATCGACGAGGTTTTCAGTAATCATCACCCACGCCAGCGCGGAAACCAGTGCCGCATCGGTACCGGGACGAATGGGGATCCACTCATCTTCGCGCCCGGCACCGGTGTCGGTATAGCGCGGATCGATAATGATCATGCGGGCATTAGATTTGGCGCGGGCCTGTTCGAGGTAGTACGTCACCCCGCCGCCGCTCATGCGGGTTTCGCCCGGGTTGTTACCGAACAGGACGACCAGCTTACTGTTTTCGATATCGGACGGGCTGTTGCCGTCGGCCCAGCCGCCATAGGTATAGTTCAGACCTGCGGCAATCTGTGCAGAAGAGTAGTCGCCGTAGTGGTTGAGATAACCGCCGCAGCAGTTCATCAGACGCGCGACCAGCGTTTTACCCGGTGGCCAGGAGCGGGTCAGCGTGCCGCCCAGCGTCCCGGTGCCATAGTTCAGATAGATGGACTCGTTGCCGTACTCTTTGATCAGGCGCTGCATGTTGGTGGCGATAATGTCGTAGGCTTCGTCCCAGCTAATGCGCTCAAACTTCCCTTCCCCACGCTTACCGACACGCTTCATTGGGTATTTCAGACGATCCGGGTTGTAGACGCGGCGACGCATGGAGCGACCGCGCAGGCAGGCGCGAACCTGGTGTAACCCTTCGTAGTTATCGTCCCCGGTGTTGTCGGTTTCGACATACTTAATTTCGCCATCCACCACGTGCATACGCAGCGGACAACGGCTACCGCAGTTTACGGTACACGCACTCCACACCACTTTTTCCGGAGCTGCGGCTGCGGATAGTGCGTCCGCCGCCGACGCCAGCCGGGTAAAAGGGAGCGTGAAGGCGCTGCTGGCTACAGCCAGGCCGCCTATTGCCGTGGTTTTCATCAACCCACGGCGAGTGACCTCGGCAGCCATTAACGCTTCAGGCGCTTTGATTTTCATAGAGACTCACTTTGGTTGCTCACAAAGAAAAAAGAGGCGGCACGAACCGCTATATAGTTTTGTAAATAACGAATTACTTCGTTATCAGCGTCTTATGCTGACTTTCATTCGGAGGAGTATTACTACTTTAGAGGGAGGGGGTATTGCGTCGTGTCAATTCAGAGGCATAAAAAAAGCGCCCGAAGGCGCTTTTTTGTTGTGAGGCAAAGAATTAGCCGATGTACTGCTGGCCTTTCATGTATGGACGCAGCACTTCAGGGATCTCGATGCGGCCATCTGCCTGCTGGTAGTTTTCCAGCACGGCAACCAGCGTACGGCCAACAGCCAGACCAGAACCGTTCAGGGTATGCACCAGACGGGTTTTCTTGTCAGATTTGCTGCGGCAGCGTGCCTGCATGCGGCGCGCCTGGAAATCCCAGACGTTAGAGCAGGAGGAGATTTCACGGTAGGTATTCTGTGCAGGCACCCAGACTTCCAGGTCGAAGGTTTTGCAGGCACCAAAGCCCATGTCACCGGTGCACAGCGCCATGCGGCGATACGGCAGGCCCAGCAGCTCCAGCACTTTTTCCGCATGGCCAGTCATCTCTTCCAGCGCGTCCATGGATTCTTCCGGACGGACGATCTGCACCATCTCGACTTTGTCGAACTGGTGCATACGGATCAGACCACGGGTGTCGCGACCGTAAGAACCGGCTTCTGAACGGAAGCACGGAGAGTGTGCCGTCAGCTTGATTGGCAGATCGTCTTCGTCAATGATCTCATCACGCACGAGGTTGGTCAGCGGCACTTCCGCGGTTGGGATCAGCGCATAGTTGCTGCTGTCTGCTTCTTCATCCAGCGGACGGGTATGGAACAGATCGCCGGCAAATTTCGGCAGCTGGCCCGTACCGTACAGCGTATCGTGGTTAACCAGATACGGAACATAGGTTTCGCTGTAGCCGTGCTGCTCGGTGTGCAGATCCAGCATGAACTGCGCCAGGGCACGGTGCAGATGGGCAATTTGACCTTTCATTACTACGAAGCGAGAGCCGGTCAGCTTAACCGCAGCGGCAAAGTCCAGGCCCGCGTGCATTTCGCCCAGCGTCACGTGATCGCGCACTTCGAAGTCAAACTCGCGAGGCGTACCCCAGCGCTTCACTTCAACGTTGTCGTTCTCGTCTTTGCCGACAGGCACGCTGTCGTCAGGAATGTTCGGGATAGCCAGAGCGATGTCACGAATTTCGGCCTGAAGAACGTCCAGCTCCGCTTTCGCCTGATCCAGCTCTTCACCCAGCTTGTTCACTTCCAGGCGTAATGGCTCAATATCTTCCCCGCGCGCTTTCGCCTGGCCAATGGATTTCGATCGAGAGTTACGCTCTGCCTGCAGATTTTCAGTTTGTACCTGCAGTACTTTACGACGCTCTTCAAGAGCGCGCAGCTTATCTACATCCAGCTTAAAGCCCCGGCGTGCCAGTTTTTCAGCGACTGCGTCTGGCTCATTACGCAGCAGATTGGGATCGAGCATGCTTATCCTGTGCTTATCGAATTAAAATAGGAAATGTGACCACAGCCTGCGGTCACAAGGATACAATTGCCAACATTACCGCAACGATTGAACTAACGGTAGCGTTTTATAGGGCTATTTTGATCCTGTCCGGCGAGCCAGGTGAGCTTTTCACCAATCTTGCCTTCAAGACCTCTGTTTGTGGGATGATAATAGCGCGTTTGTGCCATCTCCTGCGGGAAATATTCCTCCCCGGCGGCGTAGGCGTTAGGCTCATCATGGGCGTAGCGATACTCCTGCCCGTAACCCATCTCTTTCATCAGTTTGGTTGGCGCATTGCGCAGATGAACCGGCACATCGTAGTCCGGGCGCTCGCGCGCATCCGACATCGCCGCTTTGAACGCGGTATAGACCGCATTGCTTTTCGGCGCGCAGGCCAGATAGACAATCGCCTGCGCAATGGCGCGTTCGCCTTCCGCCGGGCCTACGCGGGTGAAGCAGTCCCAGGCTGAAAGCGCAACCTGCATGGCGCGTGGATCAGCATTGCCAACATCTTCTGACGCAATCGCCAGACAGCGGCGCGCAACGTATAGCGGATCGCCACCTGCGGTAATGATACGTGCGTACCAGTAGAGCGCCGCATCCGGCGCGCTGCCGCGTACGGACTTATGCAGCGCCGAGATCAGGTCGTAGAAACGGTCGCCTTTATTATCGAAACGCGCGCTGCGCTCGCCGGCAATTTCCGTGAGCAGTTCAGGCTTCAATACGCGCTTGCCCGCATCGTCCACTTCGGCCATATCGGCCATCATTTCGAGCGTGTTCAGCGCGCGGCGCGCATCGCCGTTGACCAGCTCCGCAATCGCACGTCGCGTGTCGTCAGGCAGAACGATATCCTGCCCGCCGTAACCCCGCGCTTTGTCGTCCATAGCCTGGGTCAGAACCTTTTCGATATCTTCCGTGGTCAGGGATTTAAGCAGGTAGACGCGGGCGCGGGACAGCAGGGCCGAGTTGAGTTCAAACGACGGGTTTTCGGTGGTCGCACCAATGAAGAAGATCGTCCCGTCCTCAATGTGCGGCAGGAAAGCATCCTGCTGGCTCTTGTTGAAGCGGTGGACTTCATCGACAAAGAGAATGGTGCGGCGTCCGGCATTACGGTTCTGACGCGCGCGCTCGATCGCCTCGCGGATCTCCTTCACGCCAGACGTTACCGCCGAGATACGCTCAACGTCCGCGTTGGCATAGCGGGCGATCACTTCAGCGAGCGTGGTTTTTCCGGTGCCGGGCGGCCCCCAGAGGATCATGGAGTGCAGATGCCCCGCCTCAATAGCGCGCGGCAAGGGTTTCCCCGCAGCCAGCAGATGCTGCTGACCGATGTACTGCGCTAAATTTTCTGGCCGCATACGGGCGGCCAGAGGTTGAAACGCATTATCTGAAAAATCGAGCGACAGGTTGCTCACTCACGCCTCTTACTTATTGCGTTGGTCGTCCACCGTTACGCCCTGCGGCGGGGTAAAGGTGAATTTCGATGCGTCAACGGCGCCGTTTTGCTGAGACTTAAGCTGGTAGCTGCTGCGCTGATCGTCCTGCTCAACCGCGCCGAACTGATTAATGGTACCGTTGGTGCTTACGTTGATGGTGAACTGCTTCAGATTGCCGTTGCTGCCTTTCGGCGTCAGGACAAATTCATCACCGTTCTGTTTAATGTTGTACTGCTGCCAGTCGCTGGTCTGGTTGCGGGCGATCAGCATAAACGGTGTGTTGCTGGTCGCGTCTTTCAGCCAGGTCGCAGTGGCCTGCTCAACAAACGGGTTGAAGAACCACAGGGTTTTACCGTCAGAAACCAGGATGCTCTCATCCGGCTGGGTCATGTGCCAGTTAAACAGATTGGGGCGTTTCACCCACAAATCACCCTGTCCTTCCTGCACCGCGTTGCCGCTGCCGTCCGTCACTTTTTGCGTGAAGCTGGCGTGGAAGCTGCTTACTTTATCCAGTCGGCTTTTAAGGTCGCTGGCTGCATCAGCCCAGACGCTGCTGGCTACAAAACTGGTGAGTAATGCACAGGCGATGGCGATTTTTTTCATTGTTATTCCTTAAAATACGTCTTCCCGAAATGGGGTTTCCGTTTCTATTCTGGACCTGCCCGAAGGCAGGCGACAGAAGAATATGCTTAATTTTTGCTGATTTACCCTTCTTTGCAATCGCTGAAGGTTAATCAAACGGCGGCGGAGCCAGCACCTCACGGTTACCGTTGTGCCCCTGCTCGCTCACAATGCCCTGCGCTTCCATCTGCTCGATGATGCGCGCCGCGCGGTTATAGCCGATGCGGAACTGACGCTGCACGCCAGAGATGGACGCTTTGCGTTTTTCAGTAACGAAATTAACCGCCTGGTCGAATAACGGATCCAGCTCTTCGCCGCCGTCAAAGCCACCACCGCCGCCTTCGCTTTCGCTGTCGGAGGTAATGCCGTCAACGTACTGCGGACGTCCGCGCGCCTTCCAGTCCTGCACCACGGCGTGTACTTCCTGGTCGCGAACAAACGCGCCGTGTACGCGCACCGGAGAGGTGGAGTTCGGGCCGGAGTACAGCATGTCACCCATTCCCAGCAGCGACTCAGCGCCGCCCTGGTCAAGGATGGTACGGGAGTCGATTTTGCTCGAAACGGTAAACGCAATACGGGTCGGAATATTCGCCTTAATCAGACCGGTGATAACGTCCACGGACGGACGCTGGGTCGCCAGCACCAGGTGAATACCTGCCGCACGCGCTTTCTGTGCCAGACGCGCGATCAGCTCTTCCACTTTCTTCCCGACGGTCATCATCAGGTCGGCGAATTCATCCACCAGCACGACGATATAAGGCAGTTTCTCCAGCACAGGATGCTGGGCATCCATGCTGTCACCCGGCTTCCAGTATGGGTCCGGAATCGGACGACCCATGCGCGCCGCCTCGGCGATCTTCTCGTTATAACCGGCCAGGTTACGCACGCCCAGCGCAGACATCAGCTTGTAGCGACGCTCCATTTCATTGACGCTCCAGCGCAGGGCGTTGGCGGCGTCCTTCATGTCGGTGACCACTTCCGTCAGCAGGTGCGGAATGCCTTCGTAGACCGACAGTTCGAGCATTTTCGGGTCGATCATGATGAAACGCACGTCTTCAGGCTGCGCTTTGTAGAGCATGCTCAGGATCATGGCGTTCACGCCGACCGATTTACCGGAACCGGTGGTACCCGCTACCAGCAGGTGAGGCATTTTCGCGAGGTCTGCTACTACCGGGTCGCCGGCGATATCTTTACCCAACACCACGGTCAGCGGAGATGGGTTATCGCGAAACTTGGTGTTATCCAGCACTTCACGCAGGTAAACGGTCTGACGTTTCTTGTTCGGCAGCTCAAGGCCAACGTACGGTTTACCCGGAATCACTTCGACCACACGTACCGCCACGGTAGACAGAGAACGCGCCAGGTCGCGGGAGAGGTTAGAAATACGCGCGGCTTTGACGCCCGGCGCCAGGTTCAGTTCGAAGCGGGTGATCACCGGACCGGGCGAGTAGTTCACCACGTCCGCCTTGATGCGGAAGTCTGCCAGACGGGCTTCCACCAGACGGGCCATCTGCTCCAGGGCAAACGTATCAACCGGTTCGACTTCAGCCGGTGGCGGCGTCAACAAATCCAGCGAAGGCAGCGGCGTGCTCGGACGCTGCAGCGGACGGCTATCACCGTTACGCATCAGCAGCGGGTGAATCAGGCTCTCCTGCGGCTGCGGTGCTGGCTGCTGGTACTGCGGCGGCTGCTGTTGTGGCTGCTGCGGTTGCGCATACGGCTGCTGAACAGGTTGCTGCGGCTGCGCGTAAGTCTGTGCCTGCGGCGCTGGCTGCTGGCGCACAGGCTCTGCTTCAGGCATCACGCTCGGGGTGAACAGTGGCTCGCTCGGGCCATCATCCACCAGATCTTTCATCGGCGAGAACTCGAAATCCGATAATGAGAACGGGTTCGCACCAGCTGGCTGTTCACCTGAGTAACGCTGCTGCTGGGTTGCCGCAAACTGACGCGCTAATTCGGCTTCAGCCGCGTCATCTTCGTCTTCCAGCATCGGTTCATCATGCTGATAGTCTTCACCGTAGCGCTGATTCTGCTGCGCGGCGAACTGGCGCGCCAGCTCGTCCTGCTGCATTTCATCAGCCTCATCTTCGTAGTCCGTCCCACGCGCTTTCTCTTCGGCCATCCGCTGGGAAGGCAGCTTGATCCCATAGGAGGCAAGCTCACGACGGGTTGGAACGCGGACGCGGTTAGGGCGAGGCAATTGCGGACCAATTCCCTCTTTCACCTGCGGACGCGGCGCACCGCCCGTTGCCAGGCTAAAGACAGGTGCCGCCGCCGCTGCGGCTGCGGTAGCCTGCTTCACGCTTTCCGCTACGGGGGCAACAGCAGGCGTCGGGTCGACCGGTGGAACCGAAACCGACGGGGCTTTTGGAGCAGGTTCCTGCACCGGTTCAGGCACAGGCTGATACCATGCCGCCAGCTGTTCGCGCTCACGAGCACGGCGTTCTTCAACTTCTTCAAAATAGTACATTGGCGGACGAGACGGTTTCACCTCTTCCACCACCTCAGGTTCAGGCTGAGGCTCGACATAAGGCTGCACAGGTTCAACCGGTTCAGGCACGTACTCCTGATAAGGCTGGGCCACAGGCTGCTCATAGTGCTGCTGTTCATACTCAGGTTGCGGCTGCTGATAGGGCTGCTGCCACTGCTCCTGTTGCACGGGGATATAGCTCTCTGGTTCCGGCGCGATAACAGGCTCCGGCGTGTGGACACCCGGCGCGGTCTGCCAGGCAACCTGAGGCTGCTGAATAGCGGATTCCGGAGGCGGAACCGGCGCGGATGGCATCACGGCTTCGACAGGCGCGGCATACGCCTGTGATGCTGTCGTTGCGGCTGCGGCCGCGGCAACCGGTGCGGTAACGGTATGGCCGTTAAGCAGCGGATCGTATTCATCGAAATCACCCGGCATCGCACGGTTGCCGGAGAAAAGCACATCATCAGGATCGACTGTACTACCCGCTGAGCGGTACTCCACCTGCTCGTCTTCATCCATACGCTTACCGGAGAAGAGCGCCGCATCGGTTTTACGTCCAAGCGGGTTGGCAAATTTTTCAGCAACGCGCTGGCGACGCGCCAGGGCACCGCGCAGAATACGGGCACGACGAGATTCACGACGTTGCACCGGCGCATCGTCTTCCTCTTCGTACTCATCTTCATATTCTTCTTCATCGACCCACGTGTCGTCGCGGCGGGTACGGTTGCTCGCAAAGGTCAGGATCGTCAGAATAAAGCTGCCGATCTTCTCGGCAATGCTCACCCATGACCAGCCGGTAAACAGCGTCAGCCCGGCCGCCCAGATGCAGAGCAGCGCCAGCGTGCCGCCGCTGCTGTGAAGCATCGGCTGTAGCGCAGAGCTCAGCAGGCTGCCAATCACCCCACCGGAGGCGAAGTACCAGATATCATCGGCATTAATCGCCGCCAGCCCGCAGGAGGTGAGGATCAGCGCCAGGGCGCCAATCAGGCGCAGGGAAACCGCAAAATAGTCGATGTAATCATCGTTCTGACGATGACGCCATGCAAACCAGCATCCGCCAATGATTATGACGGGAATGGTGTAGGCCATCACACCGAAAATGAAAAAGAGCGTGTCCGCAAGCCAGGCTCCGGGTACGCCACCTAAATTATGGATAGGCTCATGCCACGCGGTTTGCGACCAGCTGGGATCGGAGGGGTTGAAACTGAGTAAGGCTGCCATCAGCCAGACGGCAAAAAGGGCAATAACGATCAGCAAAGCCTCGAGGAGACGACGTCCGCTGCTTAGCTTCGATAGTGTGACTTCTTTGTCTTCAGTGTATTCCTGGCTCAAGAAAGGCTCTCCAGGTATCAGGCATATCCTGCCTGTTTGCTAAAACGGACAACAGCGCCGGGACTCCCCGGCACTGTTGCTGTATGGATTAACAGGAGTGTAATCAAACTACGCTGATTTTGCACCTGTTCCGTGTTAGCGCGTCTTAATAACCAGACGATTGCTCTGTTTGACCTCTTCCATCACCACATAGGTACGGGTGTCGTTCACGCCTGGCAGACGCAGCAGGGTTTCCCCCAGCAGCTTACGGTAGGCGGACATATCAGGCACACGGGTTTTCAACAGGTAGTCGAAATCACCGGACACCAGATGACACTCTTGAATTTCTTCAAGTTTTTGTACAGCGGCGTTAAATTGCTCAAACACATCCGGCGCACCACGATTCAGAGTAATCTCAACAAATACCAGAAGTGAGGCATCCAGATAATGCGGGTTCAGCAGAGCCGTATAGCCCTGAATAAAACCCTGTCTTTCCAGTCGGCGCACACGCTCAAGGCACGGCGTCGGGGAAAGTCCCACACGTTTTGAAAGCTCGACGTTGGAAATACGCCCATCCTTTTGCAATTCATTAAGAATGTTACGATCGATACGGTCGAGATCTTTGCCAGGGCGCTTCTTGCTATCTACCATTATTATTGTCTCTCTGTATTCCTTCCCTACTCCTGCCTGGACCCTGTGCACATCACTGTTCAGAGCCTGTACCCGTTAGTCATCACATCGCCTGGTTATGTATTAGACGCGATGCGGATTCGGGTTCTGTTGGTAAGAAGACCGCTGCCCGAAGGCTGTCACCGACATCACGTATGGCGTCTGTCCACGCCATGCGTAGATTTCACTGACACGGTAAAAATGGCATTTACGTGCATGCCTATGCGGCATACGGTTAACGCGGTTTTTTTTCTTCCTTGAATGTTTTCGCAAATGCGCAGGGGATTGTCAAAGCAAAACATCGTTTTTTAGTACAAGATGCCGGATATTCATTACGGGGGGGTATTAATCCTCATTTTACTGCTTTATAAACGAGCGGTTTTCAGTAGAAAACGTGACGTAACGGCACTGGATTCATCGGGCGCAGCTATTACATATATCGAAAGCAAAATCCCAGTGCTCTTTTTTTACGGCAACAAATTCCCTACAATCCAGCCCATTGCCTGCCAACAACAATGGGGATCTCATGGGCACGACCAAACACAGTAAGTTGTTAATCCTTGGTTCTGGACCTGCGGGATATACCGCGGCGGTCTATGCTGCACGCGCAAACCTGCAGCCGGTACTGATCACCGGCATGGAAAAAGGCGGTCAGTTGACCACCACCACGGAAGTGGAAAACTGGCCGGGCGACCCGAACGATCTGACCGGGCCGCTGCTGATGGAACGCATGCACGAGCATGCCGCCAAATTCGAAACCGAAATCCTGTTCGACCACATTAATAAAGTGGATTTGCAGAACCGTCCGTTCCGCCTGACGGGTGACAGCGGTGAATACACCTGCGATGCGCTAATCATTGCCACCGGCGCCTCTGCCCGTTATCTCGGCCTGCCGTCTGAAGAAGCGTTCAAAGGCCGCGGCGTCTCTGCCTGTGCGACCTGCGACGGTTTCTTCTACCGTAACCAGAAAGTCGCGGTTATCGGCGGCGGTAACACCGCGGTGGAAGAAGCGCTGTACCTGGCGAACATTGCCTCTGAGGTGCATCTGATCCACCGTCGTGACACCTTCCGCGCCGAGAAGATCCTCATTAAGCGCCTGATGGATAAAGTGGCGAGCGGCAACATCGTGCTGCACACCAACCGTACCCTGGAAGAAGTCACCGGCGATCAGATGGGCGTTGCGGGTCTGCGCATTCGTGATACCCAGAACACCGATAACGTCGAAACGCTGGAAGTGGCGGGCCTGTTTGTGGCAATCGGCCACAGCCCGAACACCGCGATCTTCGAAGGCCAGCTGGAGCTGGAAAACGGCTATATCAAAGTGCAGTCCGGCATTCATGGTAACGCGACCCAGACCAGCATCCCGGGCGTGTTCGCTGCCGGTGATGTGATGGACCATATTTATCGTCAGGCGATCACCTCTGCGGGCACCGGCTGTATGGCCGCGCTGGACGCTGAACGCTACCTCGACGGACTGGCTGAACAAGGTAAATAATCTTTACAAGTCAGTAACAAACGTAAATAAAGGCGGCCACAGGTCGCCTTTATTTTTGCTCGCGTGTAACATGCAGATGTCTAATTTCTTATAACGTCACCTGCAAAATACGCAATGGAAAAAACCCGTCAACAAGAGTTAACACGCTGGCTGAAACAGCAAAGCGTTATTTCCCGCCGCTGGCTTACGATCTCCCGTCTTCTGGGGTTCGTTAGCGGTCTGTTGATTGTTGCCCAGGCATGGCTGCTGGCCCGCATTCTTAATCACATGATTATGGAGAACATTCCCCGCGAAGCGCTCCTGCTGCCCTTTATTGTTCTGATCCTGGTTTTTGTCCTGCGCGCCTGGGTGGTGTGGCTGCGTGAACGTGTCGGCTTCCACGCCGGACAGCATATCCGCTACGAGATCCGTCGTCAGGTACTCGACCGCCTGCAGGAAGCCGGGCCCGCGTGGATCCAGGGTAAACCGGCCGGAAGCTGGGCGACGCTGATCCTTGAGCAGATCGACGATATGCACGATTACTACGCGCGCTATCTTCCGCAGATGGCGCTGGCGGTTTTTGTGCCGCTGTTGATTGTTATTGCCATCTTCCCGGTGAACTGGGTGGCGGCGCTGATCCTGCTGGGGACCGCCCCGCTGATCCCGCTGTTTATGGCGATGGTCGGCATGGGTGCGGCTGATGCCAACCGCCGAAATTTCCTGGCGTTGGGCCGGCTGAGCGGACATTTCCTCGATCGTCTGCGCGGGATGGAAACCCTGCGTATTTTTGGTCGCGGTGAAGCGGAAACCGAGAACATTCGCCAGGCATCACAGGACTTCCGCCAGCGCACGATGGAAGTGTTACGCCTGGCGTTCCTCTCGTCCGGCGTGCTGGAATTCTTTACCTCGCTGTCGATTGCCCTCGTGGCGGTTTATTTCGGTTTCTCCTATCTCGGCGCGCTGGATTTCGGCCACTACGGCACGGCGGTGACCCTTTCTGCCGGTTTCCTCGCGCTCATCCTGGCTCCGGAGTTTTTCCAGCCGCTTCGCGACCTGGGGACCTTCTATCATGCCAAAGCGCAGGCCGTTGGCGCGGCCGACAGCCTGAAAACCTTCCTGGAGACGCCGCTGGCGCACCCGGAGCGCGGTGACGTGGCGCTGAACGCTAAAGAGCCGGTAACCGTCGAAGCGAGCGATTTCTGCATTCTCTCGCCGGAAGGAAAAGTGCTGGCTGGCCCGCTGAACTTTAGCCTGCCCGCCGGAAAACGCGTGGTGCTGGTCGGCACCAGCGGTTCAGGGAAGAGTTCTCTGCTGAATGCGTTATCCGGTTTTATGGCCTACACCGGTTCGCTGCGGATAAACAAAACTGAACTGCGTAATCTCGATCCCGACGCCTGGCGTAAGCAGCTCAGTTGGGTCGGACAAAACCCTCAGCTACCTGCTTCCACGCTGCGCGAAAACGTGCTCCTGGCACGCCCGGATGCTCGTGAAGACGAACTGCAGTCCGTTCTCGACCGCGCGTGGGTCAGTGAATTTCTGCCGCTGCTCCCGCAGGGTGTCGATACCGTGGTAGGCGATCAGTCTGCCGGGCTGTCTGTCGGCCAGGCACAGCGCGTGGCCGTCGCCCGTGCGCTGCTGAACCCGTGCCAGCTGATGCTGCTGGATGAGCCTGCTGCCAGCCTGGATTCACACAGCGAGCAGCGCGTCATGGCGGCCCTGAGCGCCGCTTCCCTGCAGCAAACCACCCTGATGGTTACCCATCAGCTGGAAGGCATTGCTGACTGGGATGAGATCTGGGTGATGGAAAACGGTCATATTGTTGAGCAAGGCAATTACGCCGCGCTTGTTGCCGCGCAGGGGCCGTTCGCCGCCCTGCTGGCGAACCGTCAGGAGGACATCTGATGCGTGCTCTGCTGCCTTATCTTGCGCTCTATAAACGCCACAAGTGGATGCTGACGCTGGGGATCGTGCTGGCGATTGTCACGCTGCTTGCCAGCATCGGCCTGCTCACGCTTTCCGGCTGGTTCCTGTCGGCCTCCGCCGTAGCCGGGTTCGCCGGATTATACAGCTTCAACTATATGCTGCCGGCGGCAGGCGTGCGGGGTACCGCCATTACCCGTACTGCCGGACGCTATTTCGAGCGGCTGGTCAGCCACGACGCGACGTTCCGCGTCCTGCAGCACCTGCGCATTTACACCTTCAGCAAACTGCTTCCCCTCTCCCCTGCCGGGCTGGCGCGTTTTCGCCAGGGCGAATTACTGAACCGTGTCGTTGCGGATGTCGACACGCTGGACCACCTTTACCTGCGGGTGATCTCCCCGATAGTGGGCGCGTTTGTGGTGATTGTGGTAGTTACGCTGGGGCTGTCCGTTCTGGATGTTCCCGTTGCGCTGACGCTGGGCGGGATCATGCTGCTGACGCTTATCATTCTGCCGCCGCTCTTTTACCGCGCCGGAAAATCCACCGGGGAAAACCTGACGCGGCTGCGCGGGGATTACCGCCAGCAGCTGACCTCCTGGCTTCAGGGCCAGGCGGAGCTGACCATTTTTGGTGCCAGCAAGCGCTACCGTGCCCGAATGGAAAGTACGGAGCTGAACTGGCATGAAGCCCAGCGCCGCCAGTCGGAACTGACGGCCTTCTCGCAGGCGCTGATGGTGTTAATCGGCGGCGTGGCGGTGATCGCCATGCTGTGGCTGGCATCCGGCGGGATTGGCGGTAATACCCAGCCAGGCCCTCTTATTGCCCTCTTTGTTTTCTGCGCGCTGGCCGCATTTGAGGCACTGGCCCCGGTGACGGGCGCTTTCCAGCATCTTGGACAGGTGATCGCCTCTGCCTTGCGCATCACCCAGATTGCCGAACAAAAGCCTGAAGTCACGTTCAGTGCCGGGCAAACCACCGTGCCTGAGCAGGTGGCGCTGACGCTTGATAACGTGACCTTCGCCTATGACAAACAGGCGCAGAACGCGCTGGAAGGTATCAACCTTTCCGTTAATGCAGGACAGCGGATTGCGATCCTCGGCCGTACCGGCTGCGGTAAGTCGACGCTGCTGCAGCTGCTGACGCGCGTCTGGGATCCACAGCACGGTCAGATTCGTTTTAACAACACGTTGCTGACTGATTTCAGCGAGCAGGCCCTGCGCAAGACCGTGAGCGTTGTTCCACAGCGCGTGCATCTGTTTAGCGCCACCCTGCGCGATAACCTGCTGCTGGCCGCGCCGGAGGCTTCGGACGATGATCTTCGCGCCGTACTGAAGCAGGTCGGACTGCAAAAGCTGCTTGAGGACGAAGGACTGAACAGCTGGCTGGGAGAAGGCGGTCGTCAGCTTTCCGGCGGAGAGCTGCGCCGTCTGGCCATTGCGCGTGCGCTGCTGCATGATGCACCTCTGATGCTGCTCGACGAACCTACAGAAGGGCTTGATGCGACAACCGAGAGTCAAATCCTTGATTTACTGGCAAACGTTATGGCAGGAAAAACCGTCCTGATGGTGACGCACCGCCTGCGCGGGCTGGCAAGTTTTGATCGGATAATTGTGATGGACAACGGACACATTATTGAGCAAGGTAGTCACGCAGAGCTGTTGGCGAAACAGGGTCGCTACTACCAGTTCAAACAGCGTCTGTAGACTATATTTGTAGCGTCCTCACTCGCGTACTGGAGTTTTGCTGTCATGCGCCTGGTCCAGCTTTCTCGTCATAACATCGCGTTTCCTTCGCCGGAGGGAGCGCTGCGTGAGCCCAACGGGCTGCTGGCCCTTGGCGGTGACCTTAGCCCTGCGCGGCTATTAATGGCCTACCAGCGCGGCATCTTCCCGTGGTTTTCTCCCGGCGACCCGATTTTATGGTGGTCTCCCGACCCGCGCGCCGTGCTGTGGCCAGCGCAGTTCCATCTGAGCCGCAGCATGAAGCGTTTCCATGCTAAATCCCCGTATCGCGTCACGCTGAATCACGCCTTTGGGCAGGTGATCGAAGGCTGTGCCGAAGATCGCCATGAAGGGACGTGGATCACCCCCGATATCGTCAACGCTTACCACCAGCTCCATGAGCTTGGCTACGCCCACTCCATTGAGGTCTGGGAAAAGGGAGAACTGGTTGGCGGCATGTACGGCGTGGCGCAAGGGACGCTGTTTTGCGGCGAATCGATGTTCTCCCGTGCGGTTAACGCCTCGAAAACCGCGCTGCTGGTCTTCTGCGAGGCCTTTGCCCAGCGCGGCGGACGCCTGATCGATTGTCAGGTGCTGAACGAGCACACGGCCTCTCTCGGTGCAGTTGACATCCCGCGACGACAGTATATCGAGCATCTTGACGCCTGCCGTCAGGAGAAGCTCCCACGCGACTTCTGGATCCCCGGAACGCTCTTTATGCCCAATGCTTAAATGTTTTCCGCATATTTTTTGTGAGGGTGTTATAATTATGCCGCAGAGTAGCTTCTGCCTGTTGCCCCGCCGCCGTTTGGGACCCTCGCTTCAGATAACGTCCTGACGTTTATCCTGTCGTCTCCCCTTTACGAATGCGCTTCCTGTTCGGTTGTACCGTGACGCTTGGGCAATGCGCCGAAACTGTTTTGCTGCGTTTTAATCGCGCAATTCTTTACTTAATTGATGAATTTCGGCATTATCTTGCCGGTTCAAAACTTGGTAGTGATACCCCAGAGGATTAGATGGCCAAAGAAGACAATATTGAAATGCAGGGTACCGTACTTGATACGTTGCCTAATACCATGTTTCGCGTAGAGCTGGAAAACGGTCACGTGGTAACTGCGCACATCTCCGGTAAAATGCGCAAAAACTACATCCGCATTTTGACGGGCGACAAAGTGACTGTTGAACTGACCCCGTACGACCTGAGCAAAGGCCGCATTGTCTTCCGTAGTCGCTAATTTTTTCGCCTGTAATGGCAGATGAATATTAAATAAGGCCGGGATATTCCCGGCCTTATTTTTTAGTGGTGCTGTTGATTATTTGAACAATTATTTAGCCGTTCGTTCCAGCTTCAGGTCTGTCTGTTCGACAGTGCACGGTGCGACGACTGTTAGGCCTTATTTTCTATTTTGCTGAGCTGCGTGTGCGGCAGTGCACTACTCCCGGTACTGTCGGTTAATTCGATTGAATTTCTAAGCTGTCTGTACAGCAGTGCACCTTTCCTTCCATCCTCCTCTCAAACTTCGACGTTTCTAAGCTGCCTGTACGGCAGTGCACGTGGTTTGGCCGCACGTATGACGACTGTTTTTCTTCTAAGCTGCCTGTACGGCAGTGCACCCTCCCACTTCAGGAGGCAGATATAATCGAAACTTCTAAGCTGCCTGTACGGCAGTGCACAGTTCGCCGTGGCCCATTGCCCAGATAGCCGTCTTCTAAGCTGCCTGTACGGCAGTGCACCGTCAGATGGTTAATCATGAAACCGTTAGACGTCTTCTAAGCTGCCTGTACGGCAGTGCACTTGCGAACGTCGCCGCACCGGCGGCCCATGTACTTCTAAGCTGCCTGTACGGCAGTGCACCGCCAGCCACGGCAGTAAATCAACCGGACACACTTCTAAGCTTCCTGTACGGCAGTGCACGCATTAAACCCTTCGTGAAGCGTCGTAATTACCTTCTAAGCTGCCTGTACGGCAGTGCACCAGCCATGCGCATGTAATACTGTTTGCTTTTTCTTCTAAGCTGCCTGTACGGCAGTGCACATGTGGATAGGCTCTTTCATGCTTGCGCTTATCTTCTAAGCTGCCTGTACGGCAGTGCACTAGCGCGTCAGCGTTTCATAGCTCATTTTGCTCTTCTAAGCTGCCTGTACGGCAGTGCACATCAGGTGACATGGCTTAATCCTTAAACAGGACTTCTAAGCTGCCTGTACGGCAGTGCACTTAAGGCGCACTACCCCGACGTCGTTCGGTAACTTCTAAGCTGCCTGTACGGCAGTGCACACCCTGCGCCCGCACTTCAGCCAGGAAAGCGCTCTTCTAAGCTGCCTGTACGGCAGTGCACTTAATATTAACGAATTTGCGTTAAATGGTAACCTTCTAAGCTGCCTGTACGGCAGTGCACGCCGGCAACCAGGTCACAGTCGTGTTCCAGAACTTCTAAGCTGCCTGTACGGCAGTGCACGATAGTGTAGCGATGGCCGCCGGCGTGCTGGTCTTCTAAGCTGCCTGTACGGCAGTGCACTTAAACCGTGGGTGTGGCGATCATCACATCCAGCGCTTCTGCCTGTTGAAACGCGTTGATGCAGCGCTGACGAAACTGTTGATTATCCTCACCCTCCATCGCCGCAATAAAGGCCTGCGGCATAACGAGGGCGTCTTTTATTAAATCGGCAATATCAAAAACCAGCCCGCCGCGTCGGGTTTTTCCGTGCATGACGGCCAGACCATGAGGAATGCCCGTGACCCAGGCCGCGACAGCCGCCAGCCCGTAGGCCAGATAGTTGCCCTGATCGAGAAAACGGTTCGCCATATCCGCCCCGCCTCCCCGTTTGGCGCGGGTAAAGCTGCCATAGCCCACCGTCTGGCTGGTCAGTTTGTAGAGCGATTTTGTGAGCAAAGCTTCCTGGAGCATCAGCGAGGTGTGATCCTGTGCGTTTTCCATACCCTGCTTCGCACGCTCCAGAATAGTCTCCAGCGCGTCCCGATCGGGCTGAAAAGACGTTTCTCGCTTTACCCGCAGCCTCTCCCACTGTTTTTCAATTTGCTGTAAACGGATAAATTGAAAACGCTTTGCCGCCTGCAGACGTTTTTCTTCATCAAACCAGAACGAGACCCAGTTTTGTAAATACGCCGTTGGACGATATTCGCTTTGCGGGCTGAGCCATGAGACATCGATATCCACCTCGTTCGCAGAATACAGCGGTGTGCCATCCGTTCCACAGAAACCGACCATCACGCCAGCCCGGGCAAACTCCCGCATTGCCATTTGCGTAACGGATGTTCCCATTCCCAGCATCACTGCCGTGGTATTCGCGATGGGAATATTCCAGTAAAAAGACTCTTTTCCTTCCTGGGTGACATATTCAACGCGTCCACCATTTACCTGGATGCGGCATTTCTCCAGGTAATAAATGTTGGCGCGCTTTGAATGCAGGATGGTTTTTAAATCTGTTGGGGTAACGCTGTTTGCAGGCATAGCAACGGCTTTAATTTCAAGGTATTGAGTGCGGGTATGTTATCGGAGATGAGAGAAATACAAATGTGATATATATCAAATGAATGGAAATTTCTGTGATAACTAAACAAAAACACATTATTTTTTAAAAGTATTATTTTTACAAATAATATATACATGGAAATATAATTAACCCCTGAATGGGATTTTTATTTAATCTGAAAATGGATAGCGTGTGGATGATGGTATTTCGTTTTTAAATAGACAAGGTGAATATTTGTGAGGGATGGATTTACTTGTACTGTCTGTGGGACAGTAACGCCATTTCCACGGCATTAAAGCCCAGAGGGGCTTTCAAAGCTGCCTGTACGGCAGTGAACGCTGCAGGCGGTTCTGTTCCGGTAACGTCAGCTTTCTAAGCTGCCTGTACGGCAGTGAACTGGCGCAGTTTGTCAAAAGTAAATCTTCATCATTTCTAAGCTGCCTGTACGGCAGTGAACTGGTGGCCTGCTGAACCCGAGGTGGGAAGAGTTTTCTAAGCTGCCTGTACGGCAGTGAACGACGCGATCCAGTGTTTGCTGAATCACCTTGTTTTCTAAGCTGCCTGTACGGCAGTGAACTATTCAGCATCCCCAGTCACCACTTCCACCAATTTCTAAGCTGCCTGTACGGCAGTGAACGACTGCATCTGCCGACCGATAACATGACCGGGATTTCTAAGCTGCCTGTACGGCAGTGAACACTAATGTGGCGCGAAACATCGGCATCGACAATTTCTAAGCTGCCTGTACGGCAGTGAACACAAAGCCTGTGATTAATCAGCTGGGTTCCGTATTTCTAAGCTGCCTGTACGGCAGTGAACAATTCCACCCCACAACACCCAACACAGAAAAATTTCTAAGCTGCCTGTACGGCAGTGAACCAGACGATGGAAGCGTCGCTGCAAAGCGGACATTTCTAAGCTGCCTGTACGGCAGTGAACGAAGGGTCGTTAGAGCTGGCTGGGTACGACATGTTTCTAAGCTGCCTGTAAGGCAGTGAACTGTTTAGATATTGGCTGCGTGGTCAATGCTAAATTTCTAAGCTGCCTGTACGGCAGTGAACTCTGGTTGTTGGATATAGAGTGCTTTCAGAAATTTCTAAGCTGCCTGTACGGCAGTGAACTATCAAGCCAGTTACCGCAAAAGTCGCATCGTTTCTCTAAGCTGCCTGTACGGCAGTGAACTGAAAGGAAACCACGCCATCTTATTGTTAGAAAAGAAAATAATCAACTTTCCCGCATTAAACCCTTTTTTCTGAAACGTAAATTCGCATTATATAAATCAAAAGGTTACTTAATCATCAAAAAAAAGGGTCAAGCCAGTGGCGTCAGGGGCCTACCCCGGACGCCACAAACTACATTCAGGAAATAATGTGAACTACCGTTTCTGAACGTTGAGGCGCAACAACATCTGCAGCCATAGAATGCGTGATGTCATGGAGCAGTCCTGTAAGATGCGGCAGCATATCGCGGTCAAAATGCGATACCAGCAGTACGTGGTTTAACGCCCGGCAGTAGTCACATTTCGTTTCGGTATCTTCCAGCAGCCACTCTTTTTGTCGCGATTGTTCCGCTTCATCCTCAAATTCCACCACCTGAAAATCACGCATGGATTCTGTGAGGCCGGATTTTACCTCTTCCAGATAAGCCCCGAGGCAACGACATACGGGCTGCGTTTGTGGGAGTGATTTGCAGTCGAGCAGGATTTCGGTGAGCAGTTTGCAGCGCTCGGCCAGGGTTGGGAGATCGGGGTTGAGGGAGAGTTCGCTGTAAAACTGAGAAAAATTTGTATGTTCCATTTGTTCATGACTCCGTGTGAAATGGTGTTATCTCCACCCGAACGCCAACTCAGGTGGCAGACTGAACCGGTTTGGCGTACCGACTCACACGGGGAAATCGGCGCTTCAAAAGAAGCCCCGGTTCAGCCCACCATAATTGAGTCTGCGGATTATATCGCTAGCTTTCAAAAGTGTGAACGAACCTGATGATAGTTGACGTATCAATATCATTTCTCGTGTGTAATCAGGACGCCAATCCCGGCACCTGATTTTGCAGGTGCGCCGCTATTTTATTACTGTGGATTTATCCAGCAACTGACTTCGAAAGAAACTGGAAAGCGCCTCGCAAAATTCCTCTGCAGCCACATGCTCTCCCCCCTCTCCTACAACAAAGGACGTCCAAAAAGAACAAATAATAATGTAATTTAAGTGAGAGAGGTGCAGGACGGGTTGGAATGCGTGATTACTTCTCTGGACGCACTTTGAAATCGGAAAATATGCCAATCAAAATAATAAACAACTGATAATCCAGTTTTATATTCACCACATTAATTATTTAAGTCCATTCATCCATCAAGATGATAAAGAGTAATCTTTTTCCCTATTTAACAAAAGTGAGATCATGATCACTTGATCAAATGTTTTCGTATAAGAAGATAAACGCATTAAACTAAAGGAATATATTATGTATTACAGCGAAGAAATCATTAGGAAAATTGGAACCGATAAAGAGCTAGCAGTGCGATTAGATAAAGCGTTAGCTGGAGTTAAAGAGGGGGTCATAGATTATTTAAATGGTCTGGAGGATGGCGTAACACGATTACTTTATTATACTTCTTGTCTCACAGACAATTATCAAGATGTGTGTAATAAACTAATATCTGAGGATAAAAGATTTTTGTTTTCTCTGTATGAACTGATAAAGCATCGGGATGTTATATTCCGGATGATAAAAATATACATTGAAACACTTCTAAAAAATAAGAGTGAAGTAGAAAAAAAATCAATCCTTGAGAAATTAACACCCTTTACAACACACTACTCTATAAAATACATTTCAAAAAATGGTTTAATATATACTGTGACATCTTATATATGCTACGGGAATAAGATGAGTTTAGTAGTTCAAGGTGCATTAATGAAAAAAATTGGTAGCAGAGTCGGATGGGTGGTGGGAGGCGCAAATATTTATGGCATTGTTCAACATGCTGCTGAAAGTGCAAATAATCTAAAATATTTTTGTCCATTATTTTATAATGCTTTATATAGAGAGGGATTAGAAATGCTGTATTTCTTGATCGAACCGATTATCCTGAAAGCAGGATATCTGAATATTAGCTTAGCCTCGAATGAGGAAATTACCCAAGCATTAAAGAGAATGATGTAATAATGTTTGATTTGATAAATGAATTTCTTTGGCGTTGTGTTAAGCGTTTATTTACCAGTATTAAAGATGATTGCATTAATGATCTTATAGGTTGGGGGATTATTTTTTTTATTATAATGATCTCCATTTTCGTTTCGGCTCTAGTAAATAATAACAAGGTTTCATTTATAATTATTGTATCTATAGTAGTGACTATATTTTCATTAGTACTTTTTTATAAAGGAAAAAAATAAATGTCTATACCAGCATATATGTGGCTAACTGATGAAAATAACTCACCTATAACAGGTGAATGTTTAATGCCGACACGATTGGGTTCGACAGAACTTAAATCGTTCAATCATTCTGTATGGATTCCTACAGATTTTAACACAGGAAAACTTACTGGAACACGTCTACATGTTCCAATTACATTTGAAAAAGAGATAGATCGCCTCACCCCCTATTTATTCAGGGCGGTATGTCAGGGTAGAACACTTAAAACTGCTTTAATTAAAATGTACAGGATTAATGAAGCAGGAATAGAAGTAGAATACTTTAATATAAAGATGGAGAACGTAAAAATTACAAGGATTTCCCCCATTTTATTTCCAATAGGCGTTGCAAGTAAGCATATGGAAGAAATTGAAATTCGTTATGAATCTATAGAATGGATTTACTGTGATGGGAACATAATGTTCAAAGACTCATGGAATGAAAGAGCAGTAGCATAAAAAAGAGACGCCGAAGAGACCTTTTTCTGATGTGGCCATACGTATCTTTACTTGTAAACACTAAAAACGGCAACCGAAGTTGCCGTTTTGCTTTTACCTTACAACTCAGTGAGCCGCTTCCGGCTTGTGCTTCGCCGCACTCTGGAAATCGTACGTCAGCTCGTTCTTCGCCTGGTCCAGCGCCACGGTCACCTGGCCGCCGTCTACCAGCGAGCCAAACAGCAGCTCGTTCGCCAGCGGTTTCTTCAGGTTGTCCTGAATCACGCGCGCCATCGGACGGGCCCCCATCGCGCGGTCGTAGCCTTTCTCGGCCAGCCAGTTGCGGGCCTCCTGGCTCACTTCCAGCGAGACGCCTTTTTGATCCAGCTGAACCTGCAGCTCGACGATGAACTTATCCACCACCTGATGGATCACTTCGGTAGACAGATGATCGAACCAGATAATGTTGTCCAGACGGTTACGGAACTCCGGCGTGAAGATCTTCTTGATCTCCTCCATCGCATCGGTGCTGTTATCCTGGTGGATCAGGCCGATGGATTTGCGCTCGGTTTCACGTACCCCGGCGTTAGTGGTCATCACCAGCACCACGTTGCGGAAGTCCGCCTTGCGCCCGTTGTTATCGGTCAGCGTCCCGTTGTCCATCACCTGCAACAGGATGTTGAACACGTCCGGATGCGCTTTCTCGATTTCATCGAGCAGCAGGACCGCATGCGGATGCTTGATCACCGCGTCGGTGAGCAGACCGCCCTGGTCAAAGCCCACGTAGCCCGGAGGTGCACCAATCAAACGGCTGACGGTGTGACGCTCCATATACTCGGACATATCAAAGCGCAGCAGCTCAATGCCCAGCGCTTTGGAGAGCTGAACCGTCACCTCGGTTTTCCCCACGCCGGTCGGGCCGGCAAACAGGAAGGAACCAACAGGCTTGTGGTCATGCCCCAGACCAGCACGGGCCATCTTGATCGCTTCGGTTAAGGCCTCAATGGCTTTATCCTGACCAAAGACCAGCATTTTCAGGCGATTGCCGAGGGTGCGCAGCGTATCCCGATCGCTCTGAGAAACGCTCTTCTCAGGAATACGCGCGATGCGGGCGACCACGGACTCGATATCCGCCACGTTAACGGTTTTCTTACGCTTGCTGGCCGGCATCAGGCGCGCACGCGCCCCGGCCTCATCAATCACGTCAATCGCCTTATCCGGCAGGTGACGGTCGTTGATGTATTTCACCGCCAGCTCCACCGCCGCACGCACCGCTTTCGCGGTGTAACGCACGTCGTGGTGCGCTTCGTACTTGGTTTTCAGGCCGTTGATGATCTGCACCGTTTCGTCAACCGACGGCTCGGTGACGTCGATTTTCTGGAAACGACGCGCCAGCGCGCGATCTTTCTCAAAAATGTTGCTGAACTCCTGGTACGTCGTGGAGCCCATCACGCGGATCTTGCCGCTTGAAAGCAGCGGTTTGATCAGGTTTGCCGCATCCACCTGGCCACCAGAAGCCGCACCTGCGCCGATGATGGTGTGGATCTCATCGATAAACAGGATGCTGTTGGTGTCCTGCTCCAGCTGTTTTAACAGCGCCTTGAAGCGTTTTTCAAAATCACCGCGGTATTTAGTGCCCGCCAGCAGCGAGCCAATATCCAGCGAGTAGATGGTGCAGTCGGCAATCACTTCCGGCACGTCGCCCTGCACAATGCGCCAGGCAAGACCTTCGGCAATCGCCGTTTTACCCACGCCTGACTCGCCCACCAGCAGCGGATTGTTCTTGCGGCGACGGCACAGCACCTGAATCGCGCGCTCCAGCTCTTTATCGCGGCCAATCAGCGGGTCGATGCCGCCAACGCGAGCAAGCTGATTAAGGTTGGTGGTGAAGTTTTCCATACGATCCTCCCCGCCTGCTTGCTCTTCATTGTTATTGACCTGATTGCTGGAATCCGATGCCTGGTTAGGCTCGTCTTTGCGCGTTCCGTGAGAAATAAAGTTAACCACGTCAAGGCGGCTGACTTCGTGTTTGCGCAGCAGGTAGGCAGCCTGTGACTCCTGCTCGCTGAAGATGGCGACTAAGACGTTTGCGCCAGTCACTTCACTACGTCCGGAAGACTGGACGTGGAAAACCGCGCGCTGCAACACGCGCTGGAAGCTGAGCGTCGGCTGCGTGTCGCGCTCTTCTTCACTGGCTGGCAGCACCGGTGTGGTTTGTTCGATGAAGGCTTCGAGTTCCTGACGTAGCGCCACCAGATCCACGGAGCAGGCTTCCAGCGCTTCGCGGGCAGATGGGTTGCTAAGCAGTGCGAGCAGTAAATGCTCGACGGTCATAAACTCATGTCGGTGCTCACGCGCTCTGGCGAAAGCCATGTTTAAACTGAGTTCCAGTTCTTGATTGAGCATAGGCACCTCCCCCAATTTTATGCCTTATCAGGCCTTTTCCAGCGTACACAGCAACGGATGCTCGTTCTCCCTCGCATAGTCGTTCACCATCGCCACTTTGGTTTCCGCCACTTCGGCGGTAAAAATGCCGCAGATAGCTTTGCCACGATAATGAACGGTAAGCATCAGTTGCGTTGCACGTTCTACATCATAAGAAAAGAACTTTTGTAGCACGTCAATAACAAATTCCATCGGCGTGTAATCATCGTTCATTAACATAACTTTATACATAGATGGCGGTTTTAGCGCGTCGCGCACTTTATCTTCCGCCAGCTGGTCAAAATCCAGCCAGTCGTTGGTCTTACCCATTTTGCATAACCACTTTGAATCTACCTCAGATGTTAGATAACAATCATCTATTACTGTCATCCGCGATGTCTGTCACAAACTGTTGCAATAGCGTTAACTGCTTCAAACTTTGGTTGATTATTGTCCCAACTCCAGCGCCAAACGCTTGACGACGTCTTTCGTTTATCTAAATTGTACAAGCGTGAGATGGCGAGGTTTTGAACAGCCCCCACTCCACCACCGGTTCATTCCATCTTAATTTATAAGATTTACGAAGGATGTCGAAGCATGGAAATGGGTACTGTTAAGTGGTTCAACAACGCCAAGGGGTTTGGCTTCATCTGCCCCGAAGGCGGCGGCGAAGATATCTTCGCTCACTATTCCACCATTCAGATGGATGGTTACAGGACGCTCAAAGCCGGGCAGTCCGTCCGGTTCGATGTACACCAGGGACCAAAAGGCAATCATGCAAGCCTAATCGTACCCGTTGAAGCAGAAACGGTTGCATAGCTCTCTGTTTTATTGTGTACATCACGCAGTCAAAATGCCAGCCCGATCGGCTGGCATTTTTATTTTCGGGTTATTCCCGAGCCAGCGCGTCCACCGGATCCAGCCGCGCCGCGTTGCGCGCAGGCAGCCAGCCAAACAAAATCCCGGTAAAGGTGGAACACAAAAACGCGGTGAGTATCGCCATCGGCGAGAAGCCAATCTCCCAGCCGGGTAAAAAGAGCTGGAGCGCAAAGGCAATCATCATCGAGAGCGCAATGCCCATCGCGCCGCCCACCAGGCATACCAGCACCGCTTCAATTAAAAACTGCTGCAGCACGTCGCTGGCCCTGGCCCCGACCGCCATGCGGATGCCAATCTCCCGGGTGCGTTCAGTTACCGACACCAGCATGATATTCATCACCCCGATACCGCCAACGACCAGCGAGATCACCGCCACCAGCGTCAGGAACAGCTGAAGAGTACGTGTGGTCTTTTCCGCCGTTTTCAAGAGGCCGTCCATATTCCAGGTGAAGAAATCCTTCTTCCCGTGTCGCAACGTTAACAGCCGTTCCAGCTGCTGTTCCGCCAGCGCGCTGTCATAGCCCTCCTTCACGCGCACGGTGATGGAGTTAAGCCACGACTGGCCCATAATCCGCCCGGAGATGGTGGTATACGGCAGCCAGACGCGCAGGATCTTGCTGCTGCCGAACATCGACTGCTTCTCTTCCGCCACGCCAATGACCGTGGCAGGCATGTTGCCGACGAGGATCACTTCGCCCACCACGTTCGCTTTATTGGGGAAAAGCTGCCTGCGCGAGTTGGCGTCCAGCACCACCACCTGCGCCCTCCCCGCCAGCTGTTCGGCGTTGAAGGTGGCGCCTTCGCTGAAGGTCATGCCGTAGACGTTGAAGTAGTCGCCGCTCACGCCGTTGGCGCTGGCCGCCACGTCGATGTTGCCGTAGCGCAGACGCAGGTTTTGCGAGACCGCAGGCGTGGCGGAGTTCACCCACGGCTGCTTCTGAATCGCCGCCAGATCGTCATACTTGAGCGCCTGCTGATACTGCGGCTCGTCGTCGCCGAAGTCTTTGCCGGGATAAACGTCAATGGTATTGGTCCCGATGGCGCGGATATCCGCCAGCACCAGCTGCTTGGCCGCGTCGCCCACCACCACAATCGACACCACCGAGGCAATACCGATAATGATGCCGAGCATGGTCAGCAGGGTGCGCATTTTGTTGGCCGCCATCGCCAGCCAGGCCATGGTCAGCGCTTCACGAAAGCCGCTGGAGAACTGCGCCCAGCCGGTCGACGCAGGCAGCGCTTCCTTCGGTGCCGCCGCGCGGGACTCACGCGGCGGCGGGTTGCTCACCAGCTCGCCGTCGTGGATCTCTATAATGCGTTCGGCCTGCTTTGCCACCTGCGGATCGTGGGTAACGATAATCACCGTGTGGCCCTGATCGCGCAGCTGGTGCAGGATCGCCATCACCTCTTCGCCGGAGCGGCTGTCGAGCGCCCCGGTCGGTTCATCCGCAAGGATCACCTGCCCGCCGTTCATCAGGGCGCGGGCAATACTCACGCGCTGCTGCTGGCCGCCGGACAGCTGCGACGGCTGGTACTCCACCCGCTCCGCCAGCCCCAGACGCGTTAACAGCGCCTTCGCGCGCTCAAGGCGTTTCTTCCGCTCAACGCCCGCATACACCGCGGGAACCTCCACGTTCTGCGCCGCGCTCAGGTGAGAGAGCAAGTGGTAACGCTGGAAGATAAAGCCAAAGTGTTCCCGGCGCAGCTTCGCCAGCGCGTCGCCGTCCAGCGTCGAGACGTCCGTCCCGGCCACGCGGTACGTACCGCTGGTGGGTTTATCCAGACAGCCGAGAATGTTCATCAGCGTCGATTTACCGGAGCCCGATGCCCCGACAATCGCCACCATTTCGCCCGCTTCGACGCGCAGGGAGATGCCCTTCAGCACCTCCACCGGGCCGTCTCCGGACGGATAGCTGCGACGAATGTCCTTCAGCTCAAGCAGCGCGGTCATTTAGCGGCTCCGGGCAGGCTTTCGCTGACAACAACCTCCTCGCCCTCTTCCAGCCCTTTCTCCACCACCACGTCAGTGTCGTTGCGCGCGCCAATCACCACCTCGCGCTCGCGCGTTTCACCGTTGCGCAGCACTTTCACCTTGTAGCGATTGTCCCCGGCGGATTCACCCAGCGCGGAGAGCGGAACGGTCAGCACGTTCTTCACGCCGGTCAGCTGGATGTGCACCTGCGCGGTCATGTCCAGGCGCAGCACGCCCTTCGGGTTTGGCACTTCAAAACGCGCATAGTAGAAAATGGCGTCGTTAACCTTTTCCGGCGTCGGCAGAATGTCTTTCAGCACGCCTTCGTAGCGGGTCTGAGGATCGCCGAGTACGGTAAACCAGGCATTCTGCCCCGGCTTAAGATGGATCACGTCCGCCTCGGAGACCTGGGCCTTCACCAGCATGGTGCTCATGTCCGCCAGCGTCAGAATGTTTGGCGCCTGCTGGGCGGCAATCACCGTCTGGCCCTGCAGCGTGGTAATTTGCGTCACTTCCCCGGCCATCGGCGCGACGATCTTTGTGTAATCAAGATTGGTTTTCGCCGTATCCAGCGAGGCCTGGTTACGCTTGATTTGCGCGTCGATCGTGCCAATCTGCGCCTGTTTCACCGCCAGTTCAGTCGCGGCGGTGTCTAAATCCTGTTTCGAGATAGCCTGGGTTTTCGCCAGCGCCTGCTGGCGGGTCAGCGTCACCTGCGCCAGGTTACGCTCTGCCTGCGCCTGCGCACGCTGCGCGCGCAGCTCCATCAGCGTCGCTTCCACTTCGCGGATCTGGTTCTCAGCCTGCTCGGGATCGATAACGCCAAGCAGCTGGCCTTTTTTCACCTTGTCGCCAATCTCTACCGACAGCGTTTTCAGCTGGCCGCTGACCTGAGCGCCGACGTCAACTTTGCGCAGCGCATCAAGTTTGCCCGTCGCAAGGACATTTTGCTGCAGTTCACCCGGACGGACGATCAGCGTCTGGTACTGCGGCACAGGCGCGTTAAGCACCTGCCATAACCAGAATCCACCGGCTACAATCACCAGCGCCAGCAGCAGAAACAGCGTTCTGCGTTTTCCCTTGAGGTTCATAAATATTCCAAATAAATGTTCTGGCAATAATAAACGTTGATTCTATCTAAACGACTCCTTAACGAAACCCCTGTTCTCCGAAATCACCCTAATTTGTTTACAAGACGTTGATATTTCCCCTGCTGAAATAGCGGTATTCCAAAAGACTCAGGATTTATCATGTCTTCTATCGTCGATACACCTCTTCCAAACCTGACGCAGCCGACATCCGGCTGGCAGCTCTTCAAAAATCTGGCGTTCGGCAAGATCGCGCCCGGCCTTGCATGGCAGAACCCCGCCTATCGCCGTAAGTTCATGCTGCGTTCTCTGGCGACGCCCGTGAGCACGTCTCGCCTGTTAACAAACCTCGCTAAGCAGCCGCGTCTGATGCAGATGCTGCAGGTGCAGCCCGGTCTGCCGTGTCGGCTTCATCGTCCCTGGCTGACGGTGAAGATGGATCGCCAGCACGCGCTGGAATCCCTGAACTGGCACTATCAGGCCATGAGCCGCCAGCTCCCGGCCACGCTCCTGAAGGGCTATCTTTCGACGCAGGGGACTACGCTGCTGACCTTAACCGGGAAAGATGAACAGCAATTTACCGTCCGCCTGTGTGCCGATGCGTTCCTGGATAAAGAGGGAGAGGCCACCCTCACCTTCTGCGACGTTCAGAATACGGTGCTGGCGGAGCTAACCTTTACGCTCTGCCAGTTTGAAGGAAAATCGACGCTGTTCATCGGCGGTTTGCAGGGGGCGAAAGCGCATGTTCCCCATGAGCTGATCCAGAAAGCGACGAAGGCCTGCCACGGTCTGTTCCCGAAACGCCTGCTGGTTGAAGCCGCCATGACGTTCGGAGCCGCATTCCCGGTCGCGCAGATTGTTGCCGTCAGTAATGCCACCCATATTTATCGCAGCTGGCGCTACCGCAAGAAAAAAGAGGGAAAACTGCTGGCCGATTACGACGGCTTCTGGAGTTCCCTCGGTGGGGAAAAACAGGAGAGCGGCCACTTTATGCTGCCGCTTGCCATGCCGCGTAAACCCGTAGAAGAGATCGCGAGCAAAAAACGCGCCGAATACCGTCGCCGCTACGCGCTGCTGGATAGCCTGATTCAGCAGGTGAAACAGGCGACCGAACGTTAATCCGCCCTTCCGCGTGCCAGCCACAGCACGCGGGAGAACATTTTCCGCAGCAGGGTCGGAACCGCCTCTACGCCCCGCCTTCCCGCTTCCGTCGCCACTTCAATGGCTAAGTCCGGTTTCGACGAACGGTGAATAGCTTTGGCGATCACGCGCCGCATGTTCATCGGGACGTCGACCGGCACCATCGCAATGCGGTGGAATACGTCGTCAAAGCCCTGACGGTACATAAAATGCTCCATGTCCATCGCGGGCAGCATCGTTAAATGATCCCGTTCTTCTTCCCGCTCGTTGTTCAGCAGGCTGCGCACGGTTGAGGCATATTTTTTCCCCGCCTCGTCGCCGTCCACCAGCACATGCCATTCAATTCCCATTCGGCGGGCAAATTTTATCAGCGGTTTTAATCCCGACTGGGCAAATTCGATCACCTTAATACCTTCGGCATCAAAATGGTGGCCGCACTGGCGCGCCAGTTCGTTGATGACCCAGGTCTCCGTTTCCCCCTCCACCAGCAGCCAGCAGCGGGCGAAGAGCGACGAGGCGCGATTAAAGCGTATATGAAACGCGATTCGCCGCCCGTCTTCGGCGTTCATCCCGCCGGGCCCGAGGCGGTACGCGGATACGCGGGAGGACTCGCGCACCAGACGGCAAATGTGCTCCACCGGCGTCAGCGATAGCAGCTCACCGGAGTTGGTGGTGGTAATCCGCTGGAGCGGCAGCAGATTCAGCAGGTGCCACGCCACGGAGAGCATGATGGGGTGCAGGCGCGTTTCCGGATCTTCCACCAGCAGCAGCGGGCGGGCATCCCGGTCAAGACGCACGGTGCCCTTCGCCTGCAGAAGCGTTGAAAACAGCCCCAGCAAAATCACCCGATGGGTACGCCCGCCGGGCCGGTCGATCATCCGGTTGATGATGTCGAGATAGCGCCAGCTGCGCTGTTCATCATGAGAACGGCGGCGCATCAAACGATGGCGCGACTCCGAGGTGCCCTGCTCGGAAAAATAGTGCTCCAGCAGTTGCACCATCGCCGACAGCCCCTGACGAATTTGACCATCGGTGAGGTTTTGCGGACGCGACACCAGCTCTCGCGCCAGGAAATCCAGCTCGCGGGCGGTGACTTCCACCTCCGGCATATTCGGTACGGTGCCGTTACGAATACGGCGCATAAAGCGCGCATCGCGCAGGCGTAACACCGGCGTCAGGCGGATAAGGTGACGCGCCAGATCGTCGATATTCTCCAGCGGAATCGGGTTGGCTTTCTCATCGAGGAATTCACGCAGGGTCAGTACCCCCTCGTTTTCCGCCATCTCACCTTCCAGCCGATAGAAAATCCGGTGGAAACCGTCGTCGCAGGGCACCCAGCAGGGCGACAGCGGGCGGAAGCGACGCACGCGGTGACGGCCGGGTTCGGATTCACGGAACGTCAGGATGATATGCAGGTGCTTCTCGCGGCCCGCGATATCGCCGGGCGGGAACCAGAAATCATCGTGAACGAAGTGATACAGCTTGTCTTCGGGTGAAAGCAGCAGCGTCAGCGCATCAAGCAGGCTGGACTTACCCCACGCGTTCTCGCCGATCAGGACGTTGTTCTGCTCCAGCTGCAGCGACAGGCGGTTAATACCGCGAAACCCGACAATTTCCACACGTTCGAGAAGCATAAATCCCCCGCGAAATGATCACTTTTTCCTTTAAGTTATCAGCAGTATAGCGGCAGGAACCCTGGCACGACAGCAGAACATTCACCCTTGCGGGATTTGAACTATGCTCTATTTACCGCTGATTTGAACAAGGATTAACATCACATTGCCTTAAATCAAATTAACCGAATTTATTTAAGTGGCGAAGGGATGTTGTTGGTTTTTAAAATACGGGCTCTTTGAGTCGTCATCCCTTTATGGCGATATATCCCGCGCGCGGGAAAACGCGTGGAAAATTATTTTGAGGTGGTTATGTTTAGAAAATTGGCAGCAGAATGCTTTGGTACATTCTGGCTGGTATTTGGTGGCTGCGGTAGCGCCGTTCTGGCAGCAGCATTCCCGGAATTAGGTATTGGTTTTGTCGGCGTCGCGCTGGCATTTGGCTTAACCGTATTAACCATGGCTTTCGCCGTGGGGCATATTTCCGGCGGTCATTTTAACCCGGCGGTGACATTAGGCTTATGGGCGGGCGGGCGTTTCCCGGCGAAAGAGGTTATTGGCTACATCGTGGCGCAGGTGGTTGGCGGTATTATTGCGGCGGGCGTGCTGTACGTCATTGCCAGCGGTAAAGCAGGCTTTGACGCGGCGGCCAGCGGCTTCGCCTCTAACGGCTTTGGCGAACACTCTCCGGGCGGTTATTCCATGCTTTCTGCCATTGTAATTGAAATTGTACTGACCGCAGGCTTCCTGCTGGTGATCCACGGTGCAACCGACAAACACGCGCCTGCAGGCTTCGCGCCCATCGCTATTGGTCTGGCGCTGACGCTGATCCACCTGATCTCCATTCCGGTGACCAACACCTCCGTTAACCCGGCGCGCAGCACCGCCGTCGCCATTTTCCAGGGCGGCTGGGCGCTTGAACAGCTGTGGCTGTTCTGGGTGATGCCGATCGTCGGCGGTATTCTGGGCGGCGTGCTGTACCGCTCTCTGCTGGAAAAACGCGATTAATCTTTCCCTCCCTCTCCCCGTGGGAGAGGGCCGGGGTGAGGGCAACAGGCCGCACCCCCACATAGACACAAGCCGGGTAAGGCGTAGCCGCCACCCGGCTTTCTTTTGCCGCTTTACTGAGCAGCCTTTATTGGGTAGTGTCTCTGGCGCTTAACAGAAACTCAAAAGGACCGGCTGTTCATGTTTTCAGGACTCCTCATTATTCTGCTGCCCCTGATTGTGGGCTATCTTATTCCGCTGCGTCATGAATCGGCCTTAAAGCTTATTAACCGTTTTCTCAGCTGGATTGTTTACGTCATTCTGTTCTTTATGGGGATCAGCCTGGCCTTCCTGGATAATCTGGCGACAAATTTACTTTCCATCCTGCATTATTCTGCGGTCACCGTGATGGTTATTTTGCTGTGCAATATTGCCGCCCTGCTGTGGCTGGAACGCACTATTCCGTGGAAAAATAATCACCACCAGGAAAAGCTTCCCTCCCGAATTGCAATGGCGCTGGAATCATTAAAGCTCTGCGGCGTCGTGGTGCTTGGATTTCTTCTGGGCCTTACCGGATGGACTTTTTTGCAGCACGCGACGGACGCCAGCGAATATACCCTGATCTTCCTGCTGTTCCTTATTGGTATTCAGCTGCGAAATAACGGCATGACGCTGAAACAGATTGTCCTGAACCGTCGGGGAATGATCGTTGCCGTTATGGTTGTCGTCAGCTCCATGGTCGCGGGCGTGATTAATGCCTTTATTCTCGATCTGCCGCTAAAAACCGGCCTGGCGATGGCCTCCGGGTTTGGCTGGTACTCCCTCTCCGGTATTCTGCTGACCGAATCCTTCGGCCCGGTGATCGGCAGCGCTGCCTTTTTTAACGATCTGGCTCGAGAGCTAATTGCCATCATGCTGACCCCGGGTCTGGTTCGCCGCAGCCGCTCGACGGCACTGGGCCTGTGCGGCGCCACGTCGATGGACTTTACCCTGCCGGTCCTCCAGCGTTCGGGCGGGCTGGAGATGGTGCCCGCAGCCATCGTTCACGGCTTTATTTTGAGCCTGCTGGTTCCCGTCCTGATGGCGTTTTTCTCTGCCTGATACCTCTGTGGCGGTAGGGCTCCTGCCGCCAAAATTGCGCTAAATCAATCTCCCTCTATTTTGTCGCAGAAAGCTCTTTTCACCGTTCTGGCACAGGCATACCCTTAAACATGTATATTAAATATAACTTTTACAGGTGTGATTATGTTTTGTGTGCAATGTGAACAAACCATCCGTACCCCGGCAGGCAACGGCTGCTCTTACGCGCAGGGTATGTGCGGTAAAACCGCAGAAACATCAGACCTTCAGGATCTGCTGATAGCCGCCCTGCATGGTCTTTCCGCCTGGGCCTTCAAAGCCCGTGAATACGGCATCGTCGACCATTACGTCGACAGCTTCGCGCCGCGCGCGTTTTTCTCCACGCTGACTAACGTCAACTTCGATTCTCCTCGCATCGTCGGCTATGCCCGCGAAGCGATTGCCCTGCGCGAAGCTTTGAAAGCGCAGTGCCTGAATGCCGATACCAGTGCCCGCGTGGACAACCCAATGGCGGAGCTTCAGCTGGTGAGCGACGACCTGGGCGAGCTACAGCGCCAGGCCGCAGAATTTACCCCTAATAAGGACAAAGCGGCGATTGGCGAGAACATCCTCGGCCTGCGTCTGCTGTGCCTGTACGGCCTGAAAGGTGCAGCGGCCTATATGGAACACGCGCACGTTCTCGGGAAGTCAGATAACGACATTTACGCCCAGTACCACAAAATTATGGCGTGGCTCGGCACCTGGCCTTCCGACATGAACGCCCTGCTCGAGTGCGCAATGGAAATCGGCCAGATGAACTTCAAGGTCATGAGCATTCTGGATGCCGGTGAAACCAGCACCTACGGTCATCCGACCCCGACGCAGGTTAACGTCAAAGCGACCGAAGGCAAATGCATCCTGATTTCCGGCCACGACCTGAAAGATCTCTACAACCTGCTGAAGCAGACCGAAGGCACCGGCGTTAACGTCTATACCCACGGCGAAATGCTGCCCGCCCACGGCTACCCGGAACTGCGCAAGTTCAAGCATCTGGTGGGTAACTACGGCAGCGGCTGGCAGAATCAGCAGGTAGAGTTCGCCCGCTTCCCTGGCCCTATCGTGATGACCTCAAACTGCATCATCGACCCTACCGTGGGCGCGTATGACGACCGCATCTGGACCCGCAGCATCGTCGGCTGGCCGGGCGTGAGCCACCTTGAAGGCGACGATTTCGGTCCGGTTATCGAGCAGGCGCAGCAGATGGCGGGCTTCCCGTACAGCGAAATCGAACATCTGATCACCGTCGGCTTCGGTCGCGAAACGCTGCTGGGTGCGGCAGATTCTCTGATTGACCTCGTCAGCCGTGAAAAGCTGCGCCACATCTTCCTCGTTGGGGGATGCGACGGCGCGCGCGGCGAGCGTAACTACTTCACCGATTTCGCCACCAGCGTGCCGGAAGATTGCCTGATCCTGACCCTGGCGTGCGGTAAATACCGTTTCAACAAGCTGGACTTCGGTAACATCGAAGGCCTGCCGCGCCTGATTGATGCAGGCCAGTGCAACGATGCTTACTCGGCCATCATTCTGGCGGTCACGCTGGCGGAAAAACTCGGCTGCGGCGTCAACGACCTGCCCCTGTCCCTGGTGCTCTCCTGGTTTGAGCAGAAAGCGATTGTCATCCTGCTCACCCTGCTCTCTCTCGGCGTGACCAACATCGTAACCGGCCCGACGGCGCCAGGCTTCCTGACGCCGGACCTGCTGGCGGTGCTGAACGAGAAATTCGGTCTGCGTTCCGTGACCAACGTTGAAGATGATATGAAACAACTGCTGAGCGCATAAGGAGCGATTCATGACCATGCCAACCTCACAATGTCCGTGGCGGATGCAGGTTCATCACATCCATCAGGAGACGCCGGATGTGTGGACGCTGTCGCTGCTCTGCCACGACTACTATCCGTACCGTGCGGGCCAGTATGCGCTGGTCAGCGTTCGCAACTCGGCGGACACGCTTCGCGCCTATACGATCTCCTCCACGCCGGGCGTGAGCGAGTACATTACGCTCACTATCCGCCGCATTGATGACGGCGCAGGCTCCCAGTGGCTGACCCGTGACGTGAAGCGCGGGGATTACATCTGGCTGTCTGACGCGCAGGGGGATTTCACCTGTGACGACAAGGCAGACGATAAATTCCTGCTGCTGGCGGCGGGCTGCGGCGTAACGCCGATCATGTCGATGCGCCGCTGGCTGGCGAAGAACCGCCCGCAGGCCGACGTGCAGACAATCTTCAGCGTGCGCTCTCCGGAAGATGTGATTTTTGCCGGTGAGTGGCGTGACTATCCGGTGACGCTGGTGGCGGAACACAACGCGACCCACGGTTTTGTGCCCGGTCGCCTGAGCCGCGAGCTGCTGCAAAGCGTGCCGGACATTGCGAACCGTACCGTGATGACCTGCGGCCCGGCGCCGTACATGGATATCGTGGAGAAAGAAGTTAGAGCGCTTGGCGTGACCCGCTTCTTCAAAGAGCAGTTCTTCACGCCGGTGGCGGAAGCGGCAACCAGCGGGATTCAGTTCACCAAACTGCAGCCCGCACAGACCTTCTTTGGCCGCGTGGGCACCACGCTGCTGGAAGCGCTGGAAAGCAACAAGGTGCCGGTAGTCGCGGCCTGCCGTGCGGGCGTGTGCGGCTGCTGTAAAACGAAAGTGGTTTCAGGGGAATATACCGTCACCAGCACCATGACGCTGTCCGACGCGGAAATTGCTGAAGGTTACGTGCTGGCGTGCTCGTGCCACCCGCAGGGGGATTTGGTCCTCGCATAAGCGATAAACGTTCGATCGTAGGCCCGGTAAGCGTCAGCGCCACCGGGCTTTTTTGCCGGGTGGCACTGCGTTTACCCGGCCTACGTTGTGCATGCTGCCTGTACGGCAGTGAACTGCAGGAATTGCACTTTCTCTCCTGGCCGTCGTTTTCTAAGCTGCCTGTACGGCAGTGAACGGTTTAGATTTATCTTTGAAGTATATTCTAGATTTCTAAGCTGCCTGTACGGCAGTGAACTGGAACAATCTACACCTATCACCTTGTCAGATAAAGAATTCCCCTAAAAAATACCCTTTAAACCCTTTTTTCATCACAAATAATTCCGCTTAATAAAATCAAAGACTTAAAAACCACCAATAAAAAAGGGTCCAGAGACCCTTATATTTTTAGCACCCAGCTTTATTGCCACGCAGGCGCTTTCCCTAACGCAAACCGCCCTGCCCCTAAACACGCTACCGCCAGCGAGCCAACAAAGAAGTACACCAGGCTTTCAATCGCCCATGCCCCAACCTTATCGAGCGCGAACGTTTCACCCACTCCCACCATCAGCCATGCCACGATCATCGTAAACGCCAGCACCAGCGCGGCCGGGCGCGTAAAGAGCCCGACAATAATCAGGATCGGTGCCACCACTTCGCCAATCAACACGCCGTAGGCAATAAATCCCGGCAGCCCTTTCTCTACCAGCATGCCGCTGATAAAGCCCACGCCACCAAACAGCTTATGCAAACCGTGAAAAAGCATCAGCCCACCGACGGCAAGTCGTAACAAGAGTTTGCCGAGATCGTCGCACGATAGCTTTTCATTAACAGCAATTAACAATGATTTAACCATTTGAAATGATTCCTGTTTTCACTGAGGCATCACCAGATTATGCCGAAGCGTGGCGCATGAAAAGCACCTTTTAAATGGGGGGATTTGACGGGCAATACAGTGACTTTCTTCTAAGCTTGTAAGCGATATCACAAAAAGGAGACGGACAACCATGAAACAAACCGTGGCTGCATATATAGCGAAAACGCTCGAACAGGCTGGCGTAAAACGTATCTGGGGCGTGACCGGCGATTCCCTGAACGGGCTCAGCGACAGCCTGAACAAGATGAAAACCATCGAATGGATGCCGACCCGTCATGAGGAGGTCGCTGCCTTCGCTGCCGGTGCCGAAGCGCAGCTCACAGGAGAACTGGCCGTGTGTGCAGGCTCGTGCGGGCCTGGCAACCTGCATCTGATCAACGGCCTGTTCGACTGTCACCGTAACCACGTGCCGGTGCTGGCGATTGCCGCCCATATCCCCTCTTCCGAAATCGGCAGCGGCTATTTTCAGGAGACGCATCCGCAGGAGCTGTTCCGTGAATGCAGCCACTACTGTGAGCTGGTTTCATCCCCGGAGCAGATCCCGCAGGTGCTGGCGATCGCCATGCGCAAAGCCGTACTAAACCGTGGCGTTTCCGTGGTCGTTATCCCGGGAGACATGGCGCTCAAGGCTGCGCCTGAAGGGGCCAGCACCCACTGGTATCACGCCCCGCAGCCGGTGGTAACGACAGCCGAAGAGGAGCTGAAAAAGCTGGCGCAGCTGCTGCGCTACTCCAGCAATATCGCCCTGATGTGCGGCAGCGGCTGTGCGGGCGCGCATAAAGAGCTGCTGGAATTTGCCGGTAAGCTCAAAGCGCCCATCGTCCACGCCCTGCGCGGCAAAGAGCACGTCGAATACGATAACCCGTACGATGTGGGCATGACCGGGCTGATCGGTTTTTCTTCCGGCTTCCACACCATGATGAACGCCGACACGCTGATCCTGCTCGGCACCCAGTTCCCGTACCGCGCGTTCTATCCGACGGATGCCAAAATCATTCAGATTGATATCAACCCGGCCAGCATCGGCGCGCACAGCAAGGTCGATATGGCGCTTATCGGCGATATTAAATCCACCCTTGCCGCCCTGCTGCCGCTGCTGGAAGAGAAAACCGACCGCAAATTCCTTGATAAGGCGTTGAGCGACTACCGCGACGCGCGCAAGGGGCTGGACGACCTCGCCAAACCGAGCGACAAAGCCATTCATCCGCAGTATCTGGCGCAGCAGATCAGCCATTTTGCGGACGACGACGCTATTTTTACCTGCGACGTCGGCACGCCCACCGTCTGGGCGGCGCGCTACCTGAAGATGAACGGCAAACGTCGCCTGCTCGGCTCGTTCAACCACGGCTCGATGGCCAACGCCATGCCGCAGGCGCTGGGGGCAAAAGCGACGGCACCGGAGCGTCAGGTCGTGGCGATGTGCGGCGACGGCGGGTTCAGCATGCTGATGGGGGATTTCCTGTCGGTGGTGCAGATGAAGCTTCCGCTGAAAATCGTAGTCTTTAACAACAGTGTGCTGGGCTTCGTGGCGATGGAGATGAAGGCCGGCGGCTATCTGACAGATGGCACCGAGCTGCACGACACCAACTTTGCCCGCATCGCCGAAGCGTGCGGCATCACCGGCATCCGCGTCGAGAAAGCCTCAGAGGTGGATGAAGCCCTGCAGCGCGCCTTCTCCATCGACGGTCCGGTACTGGTTGACGTCGTCGTCGCCAAAGAAGAGCTGGCGATCCCGCCGCAGATCAAGCTGGAACAGGCCAAAGGTTTTAGCCTCTACATGCTGCGCGCCATCATCAGCGGGCGCGGTGACGAAGTGATCGAACTGGCAAAAACCAACTGGCTCAGGTAAAACGTTTCGCATGACCTCTTAAAATAAAGGGATGTGAAATGATTGATTTGCGTAGTGATACCGTTACCCGCCCGAGCCGCGCCATGCTCGAAGAGATGATGGCCGCCCCGGTCGGGGACGACGTCTACGGCGATGACCCGACGGTCAACGAACTGCAGCGCTATGCGGCAGAGCTGAGCGGCAAGGAGGCCGCGCTGTTCCTGCCGACCGGCACGCAGGCTAACCTGGTGGCACTGCTCAGCCACTGCGAGCGCGGCGAAGAGTATATCGTCGGCCAGGGTGCGCATAACTACCTGTACGAAGCTGGCGGCGCGGCGGTGCTTGGCAGCATCCAGCCGCAGCCGATTGACGCCGCTCCGGACGGCTCCCTGCCGCTGGATAAAGTCGCGGCAAAAATCAAAGCTGACGATATTCACTTCGCCCGCACCCGGCTGCTCAGCCTCGAAAACACCCACAACGGTAAAGTGCTGCCGCGCGAATACCTGAAAGCGGCGTGGGCGTTTACCCGCGAGCGCAACCTCGGCCTGCACGTCGACGGCGCACGCATTTTCAACGCCGTCGTGGAGTACGGCTGCGAGCTGAAAGAGATAACGCAACATTGCGACTCGTTCACCATTTGCCTCTCAAAAGGGCTGGGTACGCCGGTGGGTTCGCTGCTGGTCGGCAGCGCAGACTACATCAAGCGCGCCAACCGCTGGCGTAAAATGACCGGCGGCGGCATGCGTCAGGCGGGCATTCTGGCGGCTGCCGGACTGTACGCATTAAAAAATAACGTGGCGCGCCTCAAGGACGATCATGACAACGCCGCGTGGATGGCAACGCAGTTGCGCGAGATCGGCGCGGAGGTGATGCGTCACGACACCAACATGCTGTTTGTGCGCGTGGGCGACGAGCACGCCGCTGCGCTGGGTGAGTTTATGAAAGCGCGTGGCGTGCTGATCAACGCCTCCCCGGTCGTGCGCCTGGTGATGCATCTCGACGTGAGCCGCGAACAGCTGGCGGACGTGGTAAAACACTGGCAGGCGTTTTTACAGCGTTAAGGAGCATCACGTGCCGCAACGTATTCTGGTGCTTGGCGCCAGCGGATATATCGGTCAGCACCTCACTACTGCATTAAGCCAGCAGGGGCATCAGGTGCGGGCAGCGGCACGCAATACCGAGCGCCTGCAAAAGCTTGGTTTGCCTGGCGTGACCTGTCACAACGTCGATCTCAACTGGCCGAAGGAACTCCCCGCGCTGCTGGAAGGGGTCGACACGCTTTACTACCTGGTCCACAGCATGGGCGAAGGCGGGGATTTTATCGCCCACGAGCGTCAGGTGGCGATGAACGTCCGCGATGCCCTGCTGCAAACGCCGGTGAAGCAGGTGATTTTTTTAAGCTCGCTCCAGGCACCCGAACACGAGCAGTCCGACCATCTGCGCGCCCGCCAGCTGACGGCAGACACGCTGCGCGGGGCGAATATTCCCGTCACCGAACTGCGCGCCGGGATCATCGTCGGCGCGGGTTCCGCCGCCTTCGAAGTAATGCGCGATATGGTCTACAACCTGCCGGTGCTGACCCCGCCGCGCTGGGTGCGCTCGCGCACCACGCCGATTGCGCTGGAGAATTTGCTCCACTATCTGGTGGCCCTGCTGGATCACCCGGCAGAGCAACACCGCGTGCTGGAGGCGGCAGGCCCGGAAGTGCTGAGCTATCAGGAGCAGTTCGAACATTTCATGCGCGTCAGCGGACGCCGCCGCTGGCTGATCCCCATTCCCTTCCCGACCCGCTGGATATCGGTGTGGTTTTTGAATGTGATCACCTCGGTTCCCCCGACGACTGCCAAAGCACTGATCCAGGGGCTAAAGCACGATCTGCTGGCGGACGATCGTGCGCTGCGCGCATTAATCCCCCAGGCGTTGATCCGCTTTGACGACGCGGTGCGCCATACGCTGAAAGAAGAAGAGAAGCTGGTGAACTCCAGCGACTGGGGCTACGACGCGCAGGCCTTTGCCCGCTGGCGCCCCGAGTACGGCTATTACCCGAAGCAGGCGGGCTGCACGGTAAAAACCTCTGCCAGCCTTCACGCGCTGTGGGAGGTGGTGAACCAGATCGGCGGCAAAGAGCGCTATTTCTTCGGCAATATCCTCTGGCAGACGCGCGGTGCGATGGATCTGCTGGTCGGTCACCGGCTGGCGAAAGGCCGCCCGGCGCATCCGTATCTTAAGCCAGGCGATGCGGTCGACAGCTGGAAAGTGATCGTCGTCGAGCCGGAAAAACAGCTGGCGCTACTGTTCGGCATGAAGGCCCCGGGGCTGGGGCGGCTCTGCTTTACGCTCAAGGACAAAGGCGACCATCGGGAACTGGACGTTCGCGCCTGGTGGCACCCACACGGGATGCCGGGTCTGTTCTACTGGCTGTTTATGATCCCCGCCCATCTGTTTATCTTCCGGGGTATGGCAAAACGCATTGCGCAACTGGCAGAACAAAAGACGAAAATAAGTTAATAAAACCCTCTTTCTTTCACCTTTCCCATTGCAACACATCGTAATTCACGAAAGAATGCGCACGAAATTCTTTTCAACACAGTGGATTGATATGAAGGTACTGGTTACCGGGGCGACCAGCGGCTTAGGCCGAAATGCGGTCGAATTTCTGCGCAACAAGGGCATCAGCGTCAGGGCCACCGGTCGCAACGAAGCGATGGGGAAACTGCTGCAAAAAATGGGCGCGGAGTTCGTCCATGCCGACCTGACGGAGCTGGTCTCCTCGCAGGCGAAGGTGATGCTCGCCGGTATCGACACGCTGTGGCACTGCTCCAGTTTTACCTCCCCGTGGGGAACCCAGGAAGCCTTCGATCTCGCCAACGTGCGCGCCACGCGTCGTCTGGGCGAATGGGCCGTCGCCTGGGGCGTGCGTAACTTTATCCATATCTCCTCCCCGTCGCTCTATTTTGATTATCACCACCATCGCGACGTGCAGGAAGATTTCCGCCCTGCTCGCTTTGCCTGCGAGTTTGCCCGCAGCAAGGCGGCCAGCGAAGAGGTGATCGACCTGCTGGCGCAGTCAAACCCGCATACCCGTTTTACCGTCCTGCGCCCGCAAAGCCTCTTCGGACCGCACGACAAAGTGTTTATTCCGCGTCTGGCGCAGATGATGCACCACTACGGCAGCGTGCTGCTGCCGCGCGGCGGCGATGCGCTGGTGGACATGACCTATTACGAAAATGCCGTCCACGCCATGTGGCTGGCAAGCCAGCCGGACTGCGATAAGCTTATCTCCGGTCGCGCCTATAACATCACCAACGGTGAACCGTGCACGTTGCGCAGCATCGTGCAGCGGCTGATTGATGAACTGCAGATCGACTGCCGTATCCGTTCCGTGCCCTACCCGATGCTGGACATGATCGCCCGCAGCATGGAGCGTTTTGGCAGTAAATCCGCCAAAGAGCCCGCGCTGACGCACTACGGCGTATCGAAGCTTAACTTTGATTTTACGCTGGATATCACGCGCGCGGAGACTGAGCTGGGGTATAAGCCGATTGTGACGCTGGATGAAGGCATTATGCGCACGGCGGCGTGGTTACGGGATCACGGGAAGTTGCACCGCTAGCCTTTTTGCCCGGTGGCGGCTTCGCCTTACCGGGCCTACATCCCCTCGCCCCTCCGGGGTGAGGGGAAAGTGCAAATACTAAAACGGCAACCTTTCGGTTGCCGTTTGCTTTTACAGAGCCGTCCAGGCATCAGCCCATGCCAGACCTGCGCCTGGTTCATAGTATGCCGGGGAGTTGTTACACCAGCCGCTGTACGGGAACGGTTTGCACTGGAACAGTTTACCGTGGTTGTTCACGATATCACCTGCGTTGTACTTGCTGTTCGCGCTCCACGCCTGGTAAGCACCTTCGTCACCTGATGGCGTTGCCGCTTTCGCTTTCACGTTCAGCAGGTAAGTGGTGGTATTGCTCAGCTCGCCATCGCTGACGGTCAGGCTGATTTCAATCTGCTGCGCCGTTGCGGACTCAGGCGCCTTGAAGGTCACCACCGCTTTATCTTCGCCGGTCACAGTCTGGCCATCCTGAGAATGCCAGGTGTAGGTCAGCTTGTTGCCGTCCGCGTCGGTAGAGCCTTCCGCGCTCAGAGAAACCTGTGCGCCCGCTTCAACGGCACCGATTGGACCCGCAATCTGCGCAACCGGCGCGTGGTTCACCGCAACAGGTTCAGCCGGGGTTTCATCCGGCGTTGGCGCTGGAGCTGGTGCCGGCGTTTCATCTTCTGAAGGCGTTGGCGCTGGCGTTACCGGGGTTTCGTCCGGCGTTACGGCAGAGCCGTCATCGTTCACGATATTGACGTTATAGAACTTCTGCACGCACTTGGTATAGTCGCCGTCTTTGAACGCGCTGAACGGCGTCTGGTAGCCCACCAACTGGCACGAGTAGGTCTTACCGTCTGGCGTATCCGCGCTCCATCCCCAGTCCTGCTCCCAGTAGATCTTCAGGGCGCCGGCACCGTATTCGTCGAACTGCTTCATGTTGGCGCAGCCCAGCACTTCATTGGCCGGAACAGGCACTTTCAGGTAGTTCGCGAACTCTTTGTAGTACTTGATACGGTTCTGAGACTGAGCAATTTCAGTCGGGCCGCCGCACTCTACGCCGCCGTTGATGATCTGGGTGGTCACACCGAAGCCAGGGACCAGACCGTTGGCTTTATCATGATCGTTCGGCTGCCACGTGCCGTCGATAACCTGCAGCATGCTTGGTTTTGGCGGCTGCGGGTAGGCGAAGAAGAAGATCGCGCTCGCCAGGTTCAGCCAGGTATCCGCCACCAGCTCAGGTTTATCCAGCAGGGTACGCACGTCGCCGTACATTGCTTCGGAGAACGGACCGTAGTTGTAGTTGTAGGACAGCTGCTTCGCGCCGCGACCGAAGTAGCTCAGGAAGTCGCCGTCTTTATCCTTACCGCACGGCCAGGTCTGGCCCTGCCATACTTTCGTGTCACATTCGCCGTTATAGCCGCCCTTCTGCCCTTCGCTCCAGCCCATTTCACGCACGTGGACCAGCGCCTGACGCCACTCGGCTTCCGGACGCCAGCTTTCGTGGCCGCCAGTTTCCTGGGCAAAGTGGGCAAACATGGTGGCCAGCTCTTTGCGGCAGATCGCATCGCTGTCGCGACCGTCGTTATAGGTCTTACACAGCGCCGGGAATTTACCTACGGCTTTCAGGAAGTTGCTGTAGGTATAGGCCTGAGCGCGCAGCGGGAAGAGATAATCCCAGTCGCTGGCCTTCACGATCCCTTCCACGCGCTTAACGTTGTCCGGGTTCGCCGCACGGCCTGGCTCAATCATTTCGACCTGCGCGTTATCAAGGGTCTGAATCGTCTCTTTAACGGAGGTCATCAGCGGGAAGTTAGTGAGCTCCTGCTCTTTCTTCGCCAGATCGCTGGCTTTCATGGTGTACGGCTCGCCGGTGGTCGCCTGCAAAGAGGCAGCCTGCGCCATAAAAGGTGCAACGCAAGCACCAGCAACAAGTACACTCAGTAACGTCCTTTTGTTCATTTCAATATTCCTGTTTCGTTAAGATTAAAAAAAGAATCCCGGTTTATGTATTAATCCATTAATAAATAAACCACAGACAGCTGTTTTCACTTTTCGAAGAACACCAAAAGGAATTCTTCAAAAATAAAAAACGTTAATAACGCGCTGCTAATTTCAATTCCTGATATTTTTTCCAGACTTTGTGGGCATACATCATACGCTGCGGATAGTTCTCTCTTTTTAATCCGGCGTTATAAGCCCCTACTGCTTCCCAGTTATAACCGTAGACCTTAATCATGTTTGAGAGAATCGACGCTCCCACCATAATTGAGGTACAGGGTTCGGCCATCAACCGATACTCATCAATGCCTTTTCTCTCAAGCTCCGTAAAGTGCGAGCTGTTTATTTGCATTAATCCGACATCGCGTGTGCCATCATGATTTTGCCCTACCGCATACGGGTTCATCCCCGATTCAACGTTAGCGATGGCGTACAGCAAATAAGGATCGACATGATAATAGTGCGCGGCGTTATTCCAACAGTTTGCCAGTGCGCCGTGGCTTATTATCAATAATAACAAGATGAACTTTTTCATTTTTACCTGCTGACATTTTCGGTTATTTCTCCTGGCCAACATCCTGTAAAATGAAGTTTGAATTGCTCCCCCCAATAAGGGGGGAGCATTTATTGGGCTAGATTATTTGCAGTCTGTTGCTGCGCCTTCTTTTACCCATACATCGCTGTTAGCCGGGTTATCACCACGGGTCCACCATTTGGCACGGTAAACGCTGCCCTGGTAAGTGGTGGTATCACCGCCGTTATAGACCAGGTCAGAACGCCAGTTCATTTTCACGTTGCTCACCAGTTCCCATGCATCCACACCGAAGCCAGGCTGGTTGCCCTGCGTCCAGTACTTCGCTTTCCACACCAGATGATCGAAGCTTACGGTATCGCCATTGTTGTAGATTTTGCTGGCATCCCACGCGGCATATTTGCTGGCGTTAGCATCGACAGGCGCGTCGCAGCTACCGGTTGCAGAACCTTCGTCAGATGGCGGAGTCACATCATCAGCCGGAGGGGTCACATCGTCAGCTGGTGGGGTCACATCGTCAGCCGGAGGGGTCACCTCATCAGCCGGTGGCGTTACGTCAGCCGGTTTTGGATTCACAGTCACCTGCACGTTAGACTGCACGCTGGTTTTACCATCCGTCACAACAACGCTCAGCGTGTAAGAAGAGGTATTGTTCACCTCTGGCGCAGTGATGCGAACGTTAGCAGTATCGGTACCCGTTGCGTTCATATCAGCCGGTACGCTCCAGCTGTAGGTCAGCGCATCGCCATCAGGATCGGAGGCTTGTGCATGCAGAGAAATCGCTTCACCGGATTCAACGGTAACGGATTCCATGGCATTGATCACCGGAGCCTGGTTGGCCTTAGGCGCTTTGTTCACTACCTGTACGTCGATAGCGTTGCTCAACCCTTTCGCGTCGGTCACGGTCAGGCGGAACACCAGGTTCTGATCGCTGGTCACGGCCGGTACGCTGAAGCTGGCTTTCGCTTTGGTGCTGTTCGCGAGGGTCACGGTGGCGCCGGAAACCTGCGTCCATTTATAGGTCAGCGCATCGCCGTCCTGGTCGCTGGAGGCTGAGCCGTCGAGCGTGACAGTCGCCGGGCCCGTTACCGTCATGTCGGTTGCAGAAGCGACCGGCGCATGGTTGGTTACAACCGGCTCAACAGGCGTAGAGCTGCCGCCCAGCAGGCTTTCGTTCATGGCATTCAGGATATCGCCGTTATCGGATTCGATAGACCATGCGAACAAACCACCCAGGTTTTTGCTCAGCACGTATTTGCCTTTCGCATTGACGGAACGGGCATTATCGTATGTCACCAGCTCACCGGTGGATTTGTTGAACACGTACGGCGCTTCTGCTGCTTCGTCGTATTTGTATTCCCAGCCTGGTTTGCCCAGCATCTGGTTTACAATCTGACGGTAGTCAACAATACCGTTTTCCCATGTCCCTTTGATTGGACCCGTCGCGGTACCGGTGAATGGATTGTCACCCGTGTAACCGTGAACGCCGGTCCAGCCGCGGCCATACATGCCCGCACCGACGACGATCTTGCCAGGCTGAACGCCCTGCGCCAGCATCTCTTTCACTGCGTTATCGGTGGTGTAGTTGGTATCTGGTTTCCAGGACGCACCGTACAGCGCGGTCTGGTGACCCAAATCGGTATTACTCCACGCACCGTAGAAGTCGTAGCTCATCAGGAAGATATGATCGATGTACTGCTGCGCGGTGTTGTAGTCCACGTCTTCGATCTTATCTTTACCTGCACCGATTGCCGTGGTCAGCTCGTAGGTACGACCAGTTTCCGCAGACAGCTCGTTCAGCATCTGACGCAGGTCATGCATCAGCGCGGTGTAAGTCGCTTTGTCGGTCTGCGGGTTACCCAGCTTGGCGTTCTCACCGCCGCCGCCCGGGAATTCCCAGTCGATATCCACACCGTCGAATACTTTCCAGGTGGTCAGGAAGTCTTTAACGGACGCAACGAAGCGGTCACGGAGCACTTTGTTATCCATCTGATAGAACGGGTCAGACAGAGTCCAGCCGCCTACGGATGGCAGGATTTTCAGATCAGGATGGGCTTTTTTCATCGCCATCAGCTGGCCGTAGTTGCCTTTGTACGGGTCGTCCCAGTTGCTTACGCCCTGCTGAGGTTTTTGCAGCGCAGCCCACGGGTCGTGGATCGCCACGGTGTAGTCCTGGCGGCCCTGACAGGCGCGTTTCAGAGACTCCAGCGCGCCGGAGGATTTGGCGCTGTCGTTAATGCCGTCGCCGCCACAGATTGGAATGAAGCCGTACAGCAGGTGGTTAATGTTCGCGACAGGAATTTTGTCTGCCGAGAAGTTACGGTCGTACACGCCCCACTCAGGGAAGTAAGCGCCAACCACTTTATCGGTGTGCTGCGCGAACGCTTTGTTGTTTTCCAGCAGCGGGGTGTTCAGAGGAAGCAGGTGGCTACCGTCGGTGTCCGCCACGATGATCAGCTTGCTGGCGCTTTTGGTGCAGCCGCTGTCATTACACAGCTCAACCTGCTCCTGATAGCGTCCGCCTTTCTTCACTTTAAAGGTCGCAGAGCCTGCGGCACTACCCGCACCGGTCCAGACGGTCTTGCCGTCCAGCAAAACTTTTGCAGACGTTGGGGCATCGCCGCTCCAGACGTTCCACTCCACCTTCACGTCAACGCCATCTTTATGCACTTTGATGAGGTTGTTGTAGTCCTGTGCCGCCTGATCCACCTCTACCAGCGCAAACTTATCATTGCCTGATGTAATTGACGGTGTACCCGGCGCCGCTGCAAATACTGAGCTTGTTGCGGCTGCAACAAAAAGCGCCAGATATTTAGGCTTCATAAATTTCATTTTTTATTTCCTGATAAATTTATTCGTAACGTAATAATCCATGTCTTCCTTGAGAGCATGGAGTCTATTTGCGTAATGCGTATTTAACCAACCTGAAAACCGTGACAAAAAACGTCTTGCTGCGTTGTATTCCTCCATAAAAAGATACAAGCCCAAATCCCGTGTAGCTTATATCTTTTACGATACACTGAGCGCAAAGGGCGCGTTTTGCCCCTGTGGTATTTTCTCTGCGGCCAGCAGGTTATTGACGTTAAAGCAGTCCTGCGCGTCTTCCACCTGGCTGACCACAGTGTAATCTTCGCCCCGCGTCTCCAGCGGCTGGTGCCAGTCGCCGTCCAGGTTCAGAGCCTTGTTTTCACCGGTGGCGTCGGTCTGCAGGCGATCTTTCACCACCTTCTCCTGCGCCTGCATCGCCCAGCGCAACTGCTGCTGGCTGACCTGATAATGGGTTTTCTGCAGATTGCGACAGAACTGCTGGCTAATTTTGGCGGCCAGCGCCGACATCATGACCAGCAGGATCAGCACCACCAGCAGCGCTACCCCTTTCTGTTTACGTAATGCACTCATGATTTTGCTTCCGGTGCCGGCAACGGCGCAGGCGCGGTCTCTGGCGCAGCGGCGGGCGCTGGCGCCGCCGCTTCAGGCATATCGCCCGGGGTCGTGAAGACCCAGCGCCAGGTATCGCCGTTTTCCATGGTCAGCGTCAGCTCCACGCCGTCCGGCAGATGCGCCGGGTCGCTCCAGCTTTTCTGCCAGCCCTGACGATAAAAACGCCACTGCAGGGATTTCACCTCGCTGACAATCGGCACTTCATCGGGCTTCGCGTCCACCGGGCCATCAATCACCGGCCAGACGTCGCGATACAGACGCCCCTCTTCCAGGCGCCAGCGCACACGCTCCAGCTGGATCGTTCCGCTCACGCCATTCAGCGTGGTCAGCTCAAGCGCATCATCCACCTGACGAAACAGATCCGGCTCGTTACGCGGGGCGCGCGCCTGCAGCTGGTAGAAATCGCGCTCCATCAGATTCCAGGCCCGCTGCAGCTGATTGAGCTTCGCGGCACTGGCGTCGGTTGCCGAACTGGTGCGCATTGCGCCGTCCAGAATTTGCCAGGCCAGGGTGCTGATCACCGCGAAAATGGTCAGGGCAATCATGATCTCCAGCAGGGTAAACCCGCGCTGGCGTCGCGTTTTTTTCACTTGCTCTCTCCCGGCGGAACGATCTGCAAAGCGATAACCGGCTGGCTGTCGTCCCCTTCCGCGTAGACGCGAATGGCGTTCGCCCAGCCGTTGTCGGCGGTTTTCACCCGCTGCTTGCGCCAGTTCCAGCTGCGCCCGCCCATGATTTCCGTCCCCTGCGCCTCGGCGTCCGGGAAGTCGGTTTTCGTGAGCTGCGCTTCCGCCAGCTGATTTTCCGCCACCCAGCTGGCCTGCAACGTGTCGGCCAGGCCGTGAGTGAAACGCACGTTCAGGGAGACCGAATTCATCAGTGCCAGCGCGGCGGTGGAGAAGATCACCAGCGCGACCATCACCTCCAGCAGCGTCATCCCCTTTTGCTTTTTGCCGTTAGCCATCGTTCTCTACCGATACAGGCGCAGCGCCTTGCGACACAACGCGGAAATGGTGCTGTTTGTCATAGCTTTGCAGCGTCAGCGTGAAGCGGCTGATTTCGCCGTCCGGTAAAAAGAGCACCTGCGGATCGGCGCTTACCGTGGCGGCAAGGCGCTGGGGCGAGAGCGAAACGTGCATCTCTTCCGGGAAATCGCCTTTGGTGGTAATACGCCCGGCGGATAACGGCACCCAGTGACGTTCGCCGTTTTTATCCTCGAGCGTCACCAGCTGATAATTATCCGTCGTGATGACCAGCCCGACGATATTTCCGTCCATCACCGCACGGTCTGAACCATAATCAACGAGGGCTTTTAATTGCTGGCCAAATATATCCGCACCGCTGCGTGAAGGTATTGTTGACACCACCATCATGGCGCAGCTGGCAAATATCACCAGCGCCAGAATAATTTCCAGCAACGTAAAGCCGCGTTGTTTATTCATTATTTCTCTTTCTTATCCAGAGACCAGTTCGTAATATCATCGGCGGTATTGGCTTCACCGTCCGGACCGGCGGAGAAGACGTCGACCGCGCCGTGTTCGCCCGGGCTAACCAGAATATAATCTCCGCCCCACGGGTCCTGCGGCAGGCGACGGATATAGCCATCAGCACGGTAGCCGTTCGGGATTGGCGCGATTTCAGGCTTGGTGACCAGCGCCTGTAAACCTTGCTCGGTTGTCGGGTAGCGGTGGTTATCCAGCTTATACATATCCAGCGAACCTTCGAGCGCGACAATATCGCTGGTTGCTTTTTGCGTATCTGCTTTTTCTTTATTGCCCATTAAGTTTGGCACCACCATGCTCGCCAGTACGCCGAGAATAACAATGACCACCATTAATTCGAGCAAGGTGAAACCCGCCTGGCGCGCCAGGTTTTTACGTTTTAAAGCCATGATTTAACCTACCATATTATTAAGTTGCAGAAGCGGTTGTAATATTGACAACACGATGAATAAAACAATCGTCGCCATGGATACCACCAGCGCCGGTTCAAATACCGACAGCGTTAATGTAATTCGATGCTGCAATGCCGATTCCTGGTTTTCCGCCGCGCGGTCCATTAAATTGCCTAATTCCCCGCTCTCTTCGCCGGAGGCAATCATATACAGCATGGTTGGCGGGAATAATTTCGCCTGCTCCAGCGCGGCATAGAGCGATGCCCCCTGGCGCACGGTATCAGCGGCCTGCTCCAGTACCTGCCGGGCATAGAGGTTTTCGATACCGTCCATCGCGATATACATCCCCTCCAGCAGCGGCACGCTGCTGGCCTGAAGAATGCTCAGGGTACGGATGTAGCGGGCGCTGTTGATGGCGCACACCAGCTTTTTGATCGGCGATCCGTTCACCAGCCAGCTGTGCCAGCGAAAACGGTTTTTGGCGTTTCTCAGCCAGGTCTTAAAGCCGACAAACCCGCCGCCGAGGATCCCCACGATGTAGATCCCGTACGCCTGCAGAAAATCACTCACCGCAATCAGCGTGCGGGTAGTGATCGGCAGCTGCTGCTTCATGTGGGTGAACTGCTCGATCACCTGCGGCACCACCGCCACCAGCAGAATGCTGATGACCGCGATGGCGACCACGGTCAGGGTAATCGGGTAGACCATCGCCTGCGTCAGCTTGCTTTTCATCTTCTGGCGCTGCTCGTTGTACTCCGCCAGCTTCTCCAGCACGTCGCCCAGGTGGCCGGTTTTTTCGCCGGCCATCACCAGGGTGCAGTAGAGCTTGTCGAAGGTGCGCGGGAACTGGCTAAACGCGTCGAACAGCGTGTGGCCTTCCACTACTTTCTCGCGGATCTCCACCACCATCGCCGCCAGCTTTTTGTCCTCCGTCTGCTTCGAGATAGCCTTTAGGGCGCTTTCCAGCGGCAGCGCGGCGTTGACCAGCGTCGAAAGCTGGCGGGTAAACATCGACAGCACAGGCGTGGAGAGCTTTGCGCCGGTTTTCGCTTTACCGGACGCCGCCGCCTCGCGGGTTTCGTTGATGCTGACGGGCATCAGCTTTTGCTCGCGAAGCCACTGGCGAACCTGCTTTTGCCCCTCGGCCTGCAGCGTGCCGCGCTGGGTTTTCCCCGCGCCGTCCGTTGCGGTCCAGGCGTAGAAGGCCATTACGCATCCCCCCCACGCTCGGCGGTGACGCGCATCACCTCTTCCAGCGAGGTCACGCCGCTAATCACCTTCAGCAGCCCGTTTTCACGCAGGCTGTAAGCCTGCTTAAAGAGCTGCGTCTCGATGGACATTTCGTCCTTATCTTCATGAATGGCGCGGCGCATGGTGCTGTCCACCACCAGGAACTCATGAATACCGGCCCGGCCCTGATAGCCGCTCTGGCGGCAGTGTTCACAGCCCACCGCGCGGTAGATTGCTTTTGGCGGCGCGTCCATGAAGCTGAACAGCGCTTTTTCATTGGCATCCAGCGGACTGGTGGTCCGGCAGTGCGTACACAGCCGACGCACCAGACGCTGGGCAATGACACCGAGCAACGATGAACCGATTAAAAAGGATTCCAGCCCCATATCCCGCAGGCGGGTTATCGCCCCTGCGGCGCTGTTGGTGTGCAGCGTAGACATGACCAGGTGACCGGTAAGCGACGCCTGCACCGCAATTTGCGCGGTCTCACCGTCACGAATTTCCCCGATCATCACCACGTCCGGGTCCTGACGCAGAATGGCGCGCAGCCCGCGGGCAAAGGTCATGTCCACGCGCGGGTTAACCTGCGTCTGCCCCACCCCTTCCAGCTCGTATTCAATCGGGTCTTCTACGGTCAGAATGTTGCGTTCGTGACCGTTCAGCGCCGAAAGAATGGCGTACAGGGTGGTACTTTTACCGGAGCCTGTCGGCCCGGTGACCAGGATAATGCCGTGCGGGCGGTCAATCAGCCCTTTCAGCTTCTCCAGCTCTTCATCAATCAGGCCCAGCTTGTTGATGTCGGGCTTGAGATTGCTTTTATCGAGCAGACGCATCACCACGCGCTCGCCGTACTGGGACGGAATGGTCGAGACGCGCACGTCGATCGCCTTGCGGCCAATGCGCAGGGAGATACGGCCATCCTGCGGCAGGCGCTTCTCGGCGATGTCGAGTTTTGACATGACCTTGATGCGCGATACCAGCAGCGGCGCGAGCTTGCGCGCCGGCTGCAGCACCGGGCGCAGCACGCCGTCAACGCGGAAGCGAATGCTCAGCGTGCGCTCAAAGGTTTCGATATGAATATCCGACGCGCCGTCCTTCACCGCCTCGCCGAGAATGGCGTTGATCAGGCGGATCACCGGCGAGTTTTCGTCGTTATCGAGCAGATCTTCGTTATCCGGGATCTCCTCGGTTAACGCCATCAGGTCGATATCGGCGTCCATATCGTCCACCAGCTGCTGTGAGACGCCGCTGCTCTGCTGCCAGATTTTGGCCAGCATCTCGTCAAACGCTTCCGGCGTGAGGGTGACCGGGACGAACGCGCGTCCCAGCACCCGGCGCACTTCCAGCAGTGCAAATGCCGGGGTGTCATCACGGATATAGACGTCATTGTTATAAAATAAAACGCCGTTATCTTTTGCGTAGCTGCTGCTACACAGTGTTTTACTCAGTTCGTCCACGTTGCCCCTCCGCCTTACTCTTTAAACGGATTGCGTGTCGCGCTGGTTTTCACCGGTGCGGCATGGGTGGCCGTCTTAGTGTCGGCAGACGGAAACGCGGGCAGAATGGCGTTATCCGCTGGCTCAATAATGCCGAGCTTTTTCTCCTCCACGCGCTGCATCTGGCGAACGCGGATCTGGTCATATTTCTCTTTCGACGCGGCGCTGTAGTTGTCGTCGTCACGCAGGACGGTGGTATGGATAAACACCATCAGGTTGCGTTTCGACGTGTCCTGCGAGGTGTAGCGGAACAGCTGGCCCACCAGCGGGATATCGCCGAGCAGCGGCACTTTGGAAACCGACTGCTTGGTGACGTTTTCCATCAGGCCGCCGAGCACCACCGTCTGGCCACTGTGGACCATCACTTCGTTATTAATGGTGCGAGTGTTGAAGGTTGGGCCGAGGCTGGCGTCTTCCGTCGCGCTGTTGTCAACGCTGGAGACTTCCTGCTCAATCTTCAGGTGGATCATGTCGCCGTCGTTAATCTGCGGCACAATTTTCAGCTTGGTACCGACGGTCTTACGCTCAACGGAGTTAAAGACGTTGTCGCCGCTGGTGGTCTGCGAACCGGCAAGGACCGGCACGTCCTGGCCCACGTTAAACGACGCTTCTTTGTTATCCAGCGTGACCACGCTCGGCGTGGAGAGAATGTCGTTTTTACCGTCGGTGGAGAGCGCGGTCATCAGGGCACCGAAGTCGCCGTTGAAGAAACCGGTCGCCAGGCCGGTGAAGCTTGCCCCCTTCATGGTGCCGTTTTTAATCTGGCTGATAGGCAGGCCGGTTGAGCCGAACTGCACGCCGCCGTGTTTGCTGGTCCACTGCACGCCAAGATCCAGGCCGTTACCGTCCTGCACTTCAGCAATGATCGCTTCCACCAGCACCTGCGGACGGCGAATGTCGAGCTTGTCGATCACCTTCTCCAGGGAGTTCATCACGTTAGGCTGCGCGGTGATCACCAGCGAGTTCGTTGACTCATCGGCGCTAATATTCAGATCGCTGGCCGCCGTGGCGGTTTTCGACTTCGGCGCACCCGCCTTGTCTTTCAGCTGCTCGCCAATACCGGTCAGCACCGGAACCACTTTGGTGGCGCTGGCGTATTTGAGGTAGAAGACGCGGGTATTCCCCTCGTTGTTCTGCTCGCGATCCAGCTGATGGATCAGGGAACGGGTGCGCATGCGCGCATCTTCCGAACCGCTGATCACCAGGCTGTTGGTCTCGTCATCCGCTACCACCTTGGTGGCGAGCTGCGGCGCGTTCTGCCCCTTCTGCTCTTCGTTGTTGAGGTTGTTCAACATGTCGGAGAGCTCTTTGGCGGACGCAAAGCGCAGCGGCACGATTTCGCGACGCTGAATGCCGTCTCTGTCGACGCGCTGCACCAGATCCACCAGGCGGTTCACCACCGAGGCTTTCCCGGTTAACAGCAGGACGTTCGACGGCTCAAAATGCACCACGTTACCGATACCGGTGGCATCGTTCAGCTGGCGCAGCAGCGGCGCCAGCTCGCGCACCGGCACGTTTTCCATGCGCACGACGCGGGTGATGATCTCATCGCCTTTGCCCGGATTTTTGCTGTCGGCCAGCGGGGCCCCGGCGGTGCGGGCTACGCTTGAGCGCACCACTTTCACCATGCCGTTGTCCATCGGGATGACAGACAGACCGTACAGGTCCAGCACGCTCAGGAAGAACTGGTAATACTCATCTTCCGTCAGCACGTTATAGGTTCTGACCGACACCGTGCCCTGAACGGACGGGTCGACGAGAATGGTTTTGTTAAGATTGCGGCCTACCGTATCGATAAACTCGCGGATATCGGTATTTTTAAAGCTCGCGCTAAAGTTAGCTGCAAGCAGCGAACTGGAATATAACGACAATGCGGTCAGCGCCACGCACGCCCAAGGAAATTTCTTCATGTCTGTACACTTGTTAATTGTTTAGAACATTAACCCGAATATTTTCAAGGTGAGCGTGACGTCTGACGACGACCTCCGCTTCTTTCATTTTCGACCAGTTGGCAATAATACTTTTTGCCTTTGCTTCATCGGTCATATCGACAGAGTTGACTTTCACAGCCACGTCGCCCTTTTCCAGCCCGGAATGGCTGAAGAACGCTGAGGCATTCCTTGGATTGATGTTGTAGCCTTCCAGTTGGCCTTTTTCGATTACCGGTTTTAACACCAGATAATCATCCAGATGCACGCTTTCCGCGCCTGCATCTTTCGTCGATTTGGTTACCGGGCCGCTATCAACGCCGCCCTTAAAATAGTCAGGCTTATTTAACGCCAGTACCTGCGTAGCACCTTCATAATTAACCACCACATTGTCTTTGTTAATTTCCTGAATAAAGGCATCGTTAAAACCGGTCAGCGGCTCGCCTTCGCGATAGCTGCGCTGGCCTGCCGGGGTTTTAATCACCGCAAAGGAGAGCCAGGCATCGTCACTGCTGACAATTCCTTCAATTTCCGCTGCCAGCGGGGCTTTCGCGGCAACCGGTAAGTTATCCTGACGCACCGCAGCCGTGAACAGAGTAAATGTCTTTTCTTCACGACGATTTTTCAGCGGCTGTTCATCAGATTTAGCCAACTTATTCGTAACTTTTTTATAATCTTTAAACGTCAGATAGCCTTGCTGGCCGCAAAAAATTAACAGCACAAACATAATACAAGGCGTTATCCACCGTGACAGAAATGAGAACCTCATTTTTCATCTGGCCTTTAGCAAAGCGGAAATAAGCAGCGTCGGGCTGCGCCAATATGTGTGAAAAATAGTAATTAACTGCCGTAAATACGACCATCGACTTCGCCATTAACTTTAATAAAAAAAACTATTGACCAAATAAAATCGGGATGTTAGGTCATTGCAACTGGATATTTTTACCCTGTGCGCAAATTGACCACCCTGTGGCGTTGCTTTACTTTCTCGTCCTGTTGCTATTCCTAATCAGAGACGGTAAGTCGTTATGTATCAGAGCCACTTTAAATTTAAACAACCGCCATTCAGAACAATCACGGGTTTCTCCGGCGATTTTCTGGTGCCTTATCATCAGGACGTATTCAACCTGCTGAAAGAGAAAAGCCAGGTGGCGGGAATTATCGGGCTCTTTTGCAACGACGCACCGCTGCTGGGCCACTTCAGCGATGCGCTGAAGGCCAGCCTTCCTGGCGCCATTGCCATCAACGCGTTTCCTAAGCTGAGTGCCAGTAGCCTGCTGTACAAGCTCAACCCGGGAACGAAAGAGAGCAAGAGCCGCATTCAGGCGGTGGATGCCGTGCTGCATCAGTGGCAGGGCGGAAAAAACCGCAGCAAAACCCTGGTCATCCGTCACGCGGAAGCGATGAAGGAGACCTGCCGTGAGGTGCTGGGGATGTTGCTTACGCGTGCTCAGGAGCTGGAGTTCCGTCTGTCCATCGTGCTGATGGGCAGCGCGGATCAGGAAGCCGCCCTCTTACACCCATCTGAACTTCGCGAATATGCCCATACCCGTCATACATTGCGTCCCCTGACCTGCCGGGAATTTCTCAGCTATGTGCAGGCGCAGTGTGAAGAACACGGGTGCGAGAATTCGCCGCTAACCCCGGCGCGCGTGCGCAAGATGCACGCGCTGACCAAAGGCAACATCAGCAAACTGAATGAACTGGCGCACCTGTCAATGCTCGCGGCCTGGACCGAACGTGCAGCGCAGGTCAGCCCGCGTCATTTACGCCTGGCGGCAGGCGAGATCCTCCCGGCGAAAAAACACGGTAAGCGCCTGGCGACCGTGGGATTGTTCGCCTCGGTTCTGTTCGCCGCCTGCGGATGGTATTTAACCGCCTCAATCAATGCAAAACTGCCGATTCAGCTTCCCGTACCGGCGAGCTGGAAACAGCAGAAGCCAAAAGCCGACGCGCCTGTCGTGCCGGTTATCGACAATGAAGTGGTTAATCAGCCGGATGCGATGCACCAGCTGTACCTGATGTGGGGGTATGACGCCTCCGCGGATGATGCGCTGTGTCAGAACGCCGGGAAGGTCAATCTGATGTGTAAACAGGGCAACGCGTCACCGGATGCGCTGGCACAGGAGGGTTATCCGTGGGTCAGTGAACTCAAAACCGGTAACCATCTTAACTACGCTGTTGTCGCCCGCGTAGGCGATGACTCGATGGATCTGCTGATGAATAACCGCACCTGGCAGGTGAGCCGCAGCTGGTTTAACCAGCATGCCACCGGTAACTTTACCCAGCTGCATCGCCTGACGCCGGAAGGCAAAGATGCCATCAGCGCCGCCAGCGATGCGAAAGACATGGGCTGGCTGGATCAGGCGCTGAGTCTGGCTCTTGGCCAGCCTGAAACCCATGCTCAGACCTGGACGGCTGAGATGATGAAACGCACCCGTGAGTTCCAGCAAAAAATGCATCTGCATGTGGATGGTATTCCAGGGGAAGATACGCTGATGCAGTTAATGCGTGAAACCCATACCACGCCGAGCGTGTTGATTCAGGCCACGCATGCCACACCGGACGCCAACACGCAGGAGAAGCATTCCTAATGTCTACCATCTGTCTTGCGGCTCAGCGCAGCTACACCACCGGAGAGGCGGTCTGGTTTTCGTACCGCCTCCCCAGCCTGAGAAAAATTTGCGGTCATACCTTTTTATGGGTAATGGGTTTGTGCGCCCTGGTCATGGCAGGGCTGTATGCGCATATTTACTGGAATTTGCGCCACCCGGCCCCTGAACCGGTAAAAGCGAGCGTCGCTAAACCGGAAACGCAGCTTTCCGATATGCATTATGTGTACGTGAGTAAACCGTTCCCGCATCCGCATCCTAAACCGGCGCCGGTACGGGAAGAGATGCCGCCCATGCAGGATCTGCCGATAAGCACCGATGATGCTGACTGGCAACAGGCCCCTGACAGCACCGTGCCGCAGGATGCCGGGCACGATACCTCGCGTGATACCCTGCCGGGAACCGAGGCGCACGAAAACGCCACCGCGTCGTCGGGAAGTGAAGATGCTTCGTTAGCCGAATTGTTTAAGCAGGCGTTAAAAGAACAAGAGCAGGATTATTCTCAAGGCAAAATTCCCGCGCCGCCGGTTGACGAAACGCAGGATCAATCGCAAAGCAGTTTGTTGCATAACGATAACGTCCAGTCTCCTTTGAGTAAAAAAGGAGACCGGCTGGAGTAGTTAATATTTTTCAGGCAGCGTGGTGAGGTTAAGCAGACGACCTTTCTCCACCACAATATATTGACCTTTTTTCAGGTCGGAGAGGATTTTAATAATGGTACTGCGGGCCAGGTTGGTATATTCCTGAATATAGTCATAAATATTAATATCGCGCTGTTGGTGAACAATCAGCTCATTAATTTCGTAGAGGAATTCGCGGACCACAGAATAGGCGCTACGGGCGACCAGAACATCATCGCGTTTGCTCAGCAGGCAGATGTACCAGGAGAGCACTTTGGTCAATTCAGGCCAAAGGTTTTTCTCGGTCATAAGCTGCGCGAAGGCCTCTTTTTTGATGCTGCGTACCACGGTGTTTGCGCGGACCAGGCCGTACATATGGGCTGACTGATAGAAAATAGCGGACAGGCCAAACACGCACTGTCCGGTGACGGTAAACATGCAGAGTTCGTCTGATTCACGACGGAATTCGACTTCGCCGCTGACGATAATATGAATATACTGAGAGTCAGCCGTGGAAATTTTCTGCCATTTCTTTAAGGTTTTCTCTTCAAAACCTTCCGTGGCAGAAATAATGGCTTCCATTTCAGGTTGTGGACGTAATTTTTTACCGTAAATGCTTAACATTGTTATACCCATTTAAGATTAGATTTATTAGACATAGCATGGCCGCGGTATTAAAACCGAAAACCAACAATCTTTTCCTGATGAAAGGCTCAAGGAGAAAATAAGAACGCCTGCCGCCAGCAATATTTTTTTGATTTACTTAGCAAGCTATGTGTCTATCTTAAATCCGGATAATTTTAAGTCAATTTACTAAAAATGAATTGAGTTTGTACTTAAGATTAATCTCAAGCACAAATAAGGGGAAAACGCGCATTCGGGCGCAAACCGAAGGTTTACCCCTGCCCGTATTTCTCTAAAAGGGCTTCTGCAATGGCCATCGTTTCCACATCCGCGACGCCGTTCCATACCTGCGGGCGATAGTGCATCTGGAAGGCGGTGATAACGCGTTGCTGCTGCTGATCCGTGGCGTTGTCCGGCACCTCATAGCCATAGCGCATCAGCAGATCGAGCAGGGCTGCACGATCTACCTCCTGATAGCGCGGACGACCATTGATATAGAAGTTCACGCGCCCGGCATCGGGCCAGGCCCCAATCCCCTGCTTCGCCAGCGCCTGCCAGGGAAACAGCGGGCCGGGATCGTCCTTACGCTGGGGCGCGATATCAGCATGCGCCACCACGTTCTGCGGTTTGATGTCGTACCGGGCGATAATGTCTTTCGCGAGCGGGATAAGCGCCGCGATTTGCTCGGGCTCAAACGGGGCGAAAACTTTCACACCGTCGCGCTTCTGCCAGCCGCGGTTCTCCAGTTCAATGCCGACAGACGTGTCGTTGATCCGGTTGGTGCCGCGCCAGAAGCTGATGCCCGCATGCCAGGCCAGCTCGCTCTCCGGCACCAGCTGCCAGATGCGCGGTTTGCCGTCGGGTGCGGGCGGCTTCGCAGGGATGAGATAGTGGGAGCTGACGTTTTTGTCCGTCAGCGTGGCCAGCGAGGTGTCGAAGTCGTCGGCGGTGTAGTGGATCACCAGCACCTTTATGCGCGGGTAGGCCGCCTGCGCCTGATGGTGGGTATCCAGCTCGTAGGCACCTTTATCAACAATGCCTTTTTCCTGGGCGCATCCTGCCAGCAACATCGCCAGCAGGAGCGTTGAAAGCGAGCGCTTCATCGACGGGTTTTCACCGCCGTGCCGCTTACGCTCACCATCAGCATGCTCGAATCTTTGCCGACGGTTTCATAATCAATATCGATTCCTACAACGGCATCTGCGCCCAGCGCTTTGGCCTGCTCACCCAGCTCCTTAAACGCAATTTCGCGCGCTTTACGCAGCTCTTTTTCGTACGCGCCGGAGCGTCCACCGACGATGTCACGAATCCCGGCAAAGAAATCCCGGAAAATGTTCGCGCCCAGAATCGCTTCGCCGGTGACCACGCCGCAATACTCGGTAATGGTCTGTCCTTCCAGGGTTGGCGTTGTTGAAAACTGCATACTTTCTCTCCTTCTTTAGCGTTCAATGCGTTAGCAACAGCATTATCGGTTCGTTACGCTATGATTGAAAGGATAGTTAATAAATAAGGAAATCAACATGCGCTACTCTGCTTTAACACTTTTAGTGCCCTGCGCGCTGGTGCTCAGCGCCTGTACTACCACGGTCACGCCAGCCTTTAAGGATATCGGTACCCGCAGCGGCCCCTGCATAGACGGCGGCCCGGATACCGTGGCGCAACAGTTCTATGATTACCGCATTCAGCATCGCGGAAATGATCTCACCGCCCTGCGCCCGTACCTGAGCGATAATCTTGCAAAACTGCTCAACGATGCGACTCGCGATCCGCAGCATAACGCCCTGCTGAAATCCGATCCGTTCTCCAGCCGCAGCACGCTGCCGGACAGCGCCGAGGTGGCCAGCGCGTCAACCATCCCGAACACCGATGCGCGGAACATTCCGCTGCGCGTGAAGCTGACCCAGGGAACCCAAACCTGGCAGGACGAAGTGCTGATGATCCGTGAAGGCCAGTGCTGGGCGGTGGACGATGTGCGCTATATCGGCGGCAGCGTTCATGCCCCGGCCGGCACGCTGCGCCAGTCGATTGAGAACCGCTAGATCATTAGTGATAAAAATGTTACCCCCGTAAAATGTCCGGCATTTCACGCGGAATGCCGACATTTATACTCGCCGACCTTGCCGTTCGCTATTTTGTGCTATGTTTAAGAGGAAATGCGGGTTATATTTAACTTTTAACGCAGAAATATTGCATAACTATTCTGTCAACGGTACTATCTGCGGCCTCAATTGCTATAGATTGCCTGGATGAGTAAAGACTGCCCCGATGAGTATTAAACTAAACGGCATTAACTGCTTCTACGGCGCACACCAGGCGCTGTTTGACATCACGCTGAACTGCCCGGAAGGCGAAACGCTGGTTTTACTTGGCCCAAGCGGTGCAGGCAAAAGCTCCCTTCTGCGCGTCCTTAATCTGCTTGAAATGCCCCGTTCCGGTACGCTGGCTATCGCCGGTAACCATTTTGATTTCGCGAAAACCCCGTCAGATAAAGCTATACGCGAACTGCGTCAAAACGTCGGCATGGTCTTCCAGCAATACAATCTCTGGCCGCACCTGACGGTGCTGCAAAACCTGATTGAAGCCCCGTGCCGCGTGCTGGGGTTAAGCAAAGATCAGGCCATCGCGCGTGCTGAAAAGCTGCTGGAGCGTCTGCGCCTTAAGCCCTACAGCGACCGCTATCCGCTGCACCTCTCTGGGGGTCAGCAGCAGCGCGTGGCGATTGCCCGCGCGCTGATGATGGAGCCCGCGGTACTGCTGTTTGATGAGCCGACCGCGGCGCTGGACCCGGAAATCACCGCCCAGATCGTCAGCATCATTCGCGAGCTGGCGGAAACCAATATTACGCAGGTCATTGTTACCCACGAAGTGGAAGTGGCGCGTAAAACCGCCAGCCGTGTGGTCTACATGGAAAACGGGTATATCGTTGAGCAAGGTGACGCGAGCTGCTTCGCGAACCCGCAAACCGATGCCTTCAAAAACTATTTATCTCATTGATTGTGTCAGGGGAAATATAATGAAAAAAGTATTACTTGCCGTGCTGCTTGCTGGCGTTACCCTTTCCGCTACCGCAGCCCAGACCATTCGTTTCGCCACGGAAGCCTCCTACCCTCCGTTTGAGTCCATTGATGCGAACAACAAAATTGTTGGCTTCGACGTAGACCTGGCAAACGCCCTGTGTAAAGAGATCGACGCAACCTGTACCTTCAGCAACCAGGCGTTCGACAGCCTGATCCCAAGCCTGAAGTTCCGCCGTATTGACGCCGTCATGGCCGGTATGGACATCACTCCTGAGCGCGAAAAGCAGGTGCTGTTCACCACCCCTTACTACGACAACTCCGCCCTGTTTATTGGTCAGAAAGGTAAATTCACCTCTGTCGATCAGCTGAAAGGCAAGAAAGTCGGCGTGCAGAACGGCACCACGCACCAGAAGTTCATCATGGATAAACATCCAGAAATCACCACCGTTCCGTACGACAGCTACCAGAACGCGAAGCTGGATCTGCAGAATGGCCGTATCGACGGCGTATTTGGTGATACCGCTGTCGTGACCGAGTGGCTGAAAGCCAACGACAAGCTGGCGCCAGTGGGCGACAAAGTGACCGATAAAGATTACTTCGGTACCGGTCTGGGGATTGCCGTTCGTCAGGGCAACACCGAGCTGCAGCAGAAATTCAACGCTGCGCTGGAAAAAGTGAAGAAAGACGGCACCTACGAAACCATCTACAAAAAATGGTTCCAGAAGTAATTCCTGATGAATGAAATTTTTCCTTTAGCAAGCGCCGCCGGGATGACCGTCGGCCTTGCCGTTTGCGCACTGATTATCGGCCTGGTGCTGGCGATGTTCTTTGCGGTGTGGGAATCAGCAAAATGGTTCCCCGTCGCCTGGGCGGGCTCCGCGCTGGTCACCGTACTGCGTGGGCTACCGGAAATTCTGGTGGTCCTGTTCATCTATTTCGGCTCCTCACAGCTGCTGCTCACGCTGTCGGACGGCTTCACGATCAATCTCGGCTTTGCGCAGATACCGGTGCAGATGCAGATTGACAACTTTGACGTCAGCCCGTTCCTCTGCGGCGTGATTGCCCTCTCCCTGCTCTACTCCGCGTACGCGTCGCAAACCCTGCGCGGTGCGCTGAAAGCGGTACCGCAGGGGCAATGGGAATCCGGTCAGGCGCTGGGCATGTCGAAAGCAGCGATCTTCTTCCGTCTGGTGATGCCGCAGATGTGGCGCCACGCCCTGCCGGGCCTGGGCAACCAGTGGCTGGTATTGCTGAAAGATACCGCGCTGGTGAGTCTGATCAGCGTGAACGATTTGATGCTGCAAACCAAAAGCATCGCCACCCGTACTCAGGAGCCATTTACCTGGTACATCGTGGCGGCGGCTATCTACCTGGTAATCACGCTGCTCAGTCAGTACATCCTCAAGCGTATTGACCTGCGTGCGACGCGCTTTGAACGGAGACCAGGCTGATGCTTGAATATTTCCCGGAGCTGATGAAAGGGCTGCACACCAGCCTGACGCTGACCGTGGCGTCCATCATTGTGGCGCTGATCCTGGCGCTCATCTTCACCATCATCCTGACGCTGAAAACGCCGGTGCTGGTGTGGATCGTGCGCGGCTACATCACCCTTTTTACCGGTACGCCGCTGCTGGTGCAGATCTTCCTGATTTACTACGGTCCGGGCCAGTTCCCGTCACTGCAGGCGTATCCGGTTATCTGGCACCTGCTCTCCGAGCCGTGGCTCTGCGCTCTGATTGCCCTTTCGCTGAACAGCGCGGCCTATACCACCCAGCTGTTTTACGGGGCGATCCGTGCCATCCCGGAAGGACAATGGCAGTCCTGCGGGGCGCTGGGCATGAGCAAAAAAGACACGCTGGCGATCCTGCTGCCGTACGCCTTTAAGCGCGCGCTCTCCTCTTACTCCAACGAAGTGGTGCTGGTGTTCAAAAGTACCTCGCTGGCCTACACCATCACCCTGATGGAAGTGATGGGTCACGGGCAGCTGCTGTATGGGCGCACCTATGACGTGATGGTGTTCGGCGCGGCCGGCGTGGTGTATCTGGTGGTGAACGGTCTGCTGACGCTGATGATGCGACTGATTGAGCGTAAAGCGTTAGCGTTTGAGCGCAGAAATTAATCACGCGAGTGCATAAAACGTAATTACCAGAGCGGATAACCCGATGGCTTATCCGCTTTTTTTTATACCACATATAATATTTAATCATATTTATTGCATATAAATTCATTAACTGGCATTGTACATCCATGCCGCAGACACGGCGCATAATGACAAGATAGACAGACGGGAGCATTACAATGAAAAAGTTAGTTCTGGCCGCACTACTCGCCACCTTCGCCGCTGGCGCATCCGCTGCTGATAAGATCAATTTTGGCGTTTCGGCCACCTATCCGCCGTTTGAATCGCTGGATGCCAGCAATCAGATCGTCGGTTTCGATATCGACCTGGCGAAAGCCCTGTGCAAGCAGATGCAGGCCGACTGCACCTTTACCAACCATGCCTTCGACAGCCTGATCCCGTCGCTGAAATTCAAGAAATACGATGCGGTGATCTCCGGGATGGACATCACGCCGGAGCGCAGCAAGCAGGTGGCGTTCACCGACCCGTACTACGCCAACTCGGCGGTGGTGATTGCGAAGAAAGGGGCTTATAAGTCCTTTGACGAGCTGAAAGGCAAACGCATCGGGATGGAAAATGGCACCACGCACCAGAAATACCTGCAGGACAAACATCCTGAAGTGAAAACCGTGGCCTATGACAGCTACCAGAACGCGATTATCGACCTGAAAAATGGCCGTATCGATGGCGTATTCGGCGACACCGCGGTAGTGAACGAATGGCTGAAAACCAACCCGCAGCTGGGTACGGCGACCGAGAAAGTGACCGACCCACAGTACTTTGGTACAGGCCTCGGCATCGCGGTACGCCCGGATAACAAAGCCCTGCTGGAAAAACTGAACGGCGCGCTTAAGGCGATTAAAGCAGACGGCACGTACCAGAAAATCAGCGAGCAGTGGTTCCCGCAGTAATCTCTTTTTGCCGGGTGGTCTGGCCTACGGGGGTGGTCTGTAGGCCGGGTAAGCGCAGCGCCACCCGGCAATTTCTCACAGCGGCACAAAGAACCTGAACCGCGCCCCGCTCACGGACTCCATCAGCCTGATCCCGCCGCCGTGCAGCTCCAGCATTCGCTTAACGATTAACAGCCCTAACCCGCCGCGGTTCTCCCGCGATGCCTGGGTATTCAGCGCCGAAGGCCGCTGGAACAGATCGTCGCGCAGCGAGGCATCCACACCCGTTCCGGAGTCTGCCACTTCGACCTGAAGCCGTTCATTCTCCTGCCAGACCGCCAGACGAATTTCCCCGCCAGTGGGCGTATGACGCATCGCGTTATCGAGCAGGTTGGTCACCACGCGCTCGATCATCGACACATCGGCATTGACCAGCGGCAAGGGGCCCGGCACGTCAATATGCAGATTCACCTCGCGCGTGCGGGCGGTAAGCTCAAACTTCTGCGCCACGTCTGAAATCAGCTCTCCCATCGCGAACCGTTCGCGCTGGGGTTTGATGCCGCCGTGCTCGAGGCGCGCCAGCTCGAAAAGCTGCTGGGAAAGATGTCGTACCTTTTGTCCCTGACGCAGCGCGGTGGCGAGATACTGCTGGTGCTCCTGCGGCGTCAGGGTGGCGGATTTGAGCGACAGGGTTTCAAGATAGCCCAGCAGCGAGGTCAGCGGCGTGCGAAGATCGTGCGAAATGTTGGCGATAAACTCCCGGCGCTGGCGATCGCTGTCGGCCAGCTGGTCCCACTGGCGGGTAATTTTCCGCGCCAGCTCGATGAAACTGTTGCGCAGGAGCGCCACTTCGTCATTGGCCGCGGCATCCGGCGGCTGTGCCGCGAGCAGCCTGATTGCGCTAATGCTGTCCTGCTCCAGGCCGGTGACCTCTTCCGTCAGGCGCTTAACCGGACGCGTCACCCAGTACCAGACCAGCAGTCCCGCCAGCAGGCCAAACAGCGCGACCCACAGCAATGACCAGAGCACCGTGCTCCAGAGCGCCTTATGCCAGGCCATTTCCGCCAGCGCGTTCGACTCCTCGCCCTGCAAAATGATGTACAGGTAGCCCTTAAGCTCGCCGTCCTCCCGCAGCGGCGTGGCGCTGAATACTTTTTTATTTTGACTGCGCGGATCGTCGCCCAGTACCGGTATGGCGGTACCGCTCAGGAAGGTCTGAACCGGTGCCAGGTCGATTTTTTGCCGCTGAATATGGCCCGGCGGTGCGGCATCGGCCAGTATTTCGCCGTCCGGCGAGATAACGTACAGTTCAACGCTCGGGTTGAAGGTCATCAGACGGTCGAACAGCGGCTTCAGCGCGGTGCGGTCAACCCTGCCCTGCGCGTCCAGAATCGGTTCCCGCTGGACGATCTGCTGCGCCAGGCCGCCCGACAACCGCTGCACCATCGCGTTGCCGTACTGCATACTGCTGTAGAGCTGTACCGCGCAGGCGACGGTAGCGCAGAGCATCATCAGCAGGACAAACAGCAGCGTCAGGCGCTGGCTCAGGCTAAAGCGGCGCATCATGGTTTGGCTCCGCAAATTTATAGCCCTTGCCCCAGACGGTGCGAATTATCTCCGGCTCGGCGGCGTCCTTCTCAATCTTGATGCGCAGGCGGTTGATATGGGTGTTGACGGTGTGCTCGTAGCCTTCGTGCTGATAGCCCCACACCTGCTCCAGCAGCGCCAGACGGGAAAACACCTCGCCGGGATGGCGGGCGAAGAAGTACAGCAGTTCGAATTCGCGCGGGGTGAGATCCACCACCTGGCCGTGAAGCAGCACGCTGCGCGCCAGAGGATCGATCGTCAGGCCGTGGGCCTGAATTTGCCCGTCAGCCTGCGCCTGCCCCATCGCCTGCTGGCGGCGGAACAGCGCTTTGATGCGGGCAATCAGTTCCTGCACTGAAAAGGGTTTTGCCAGATAATCATCGGCGCCGGTTTCCAGCCCGGTGATGCGATCGGTTTCGCTGCTGCGGGCGCTGATGATGATCACCGGCAGGTAGCGGGTCATCTGGCGGATGCGGCGGCAGATCTCCAGGCCGTCAACGTTGGGCAGCATCAGGTCGAGGATCACCGCATCCCACGGCTGTTTTTCAAGGCGCTGCAGGGCGTTGCCCCCGTCGGGCTCGTGGGTGATGGCGTAGCCTTCGTCTTCTAAGTTGAGCCGCAGAAGCGCCGCGATATCGTGGTCGTCTTCCACCAGCAGGATCTGCTTCATGGGTAAACCTTTATTCATCTCTTATGACGTAAGCTTACCTGATTTTATGGGCGGGCAGAGTTCACATTTTGTTTAAGATTTCACGAGCAACGTCAGGACTTCATAATGCGCGGTATGCGGGAACATATCGAAAAGCTGCACGCGTTCAATGCGGTAGCCCGGCAGATTAGCGATATCTTTCGCCATGGTCTGCGCATTGCAGCTGGAGTAGACGATAAAATCGGGTGCCATCTGGCTCAGATAGTCGCAGAGGGATTTGCCAATCCCACGACGCGGCGGATTAACCAGCACCAGCTCCGGCACGTTGCCCTGCCCGGTCGCGAACTGCGTGGAGTCCAGCGCCTGAAAGTGCAGATTGGTTAACCCCAGCTCAGCAGCGGACTGCTTTGCGCAGGCAATCGCTTCGGCGGAGATCTCAATACCGGTGAGCTGCATCTCAGGCGTGGCGCAGTGCAGGCCAAAACCGCCCACGCCGCAGAACAGGTCCCACATATGATGGATGTTTAACGCGCGCACCCAGTCGCGGGCGGTGGCGTACAGGCTGCTTGCCACGGTCGGGTTGGTCTGGAAGAAGCTTTGCGGGCGGATCCACAGCGGCACGCCGTTGAAGCTCTCCGCCAGCGCGTGCTGGTCGGTGAAGAAAACCTCTTTCTCCCCTTCCATGATCGCCATATGCACCGGCTGAATGTTTGCGGTAATCACCTTTAACTGAGGAAGCTGTTCCTGCAGCCACGGCAGCGCCGCGCGCAGTTGCGCCAGCTTGGCTTCCGAACGCAGCACGAAGCGCAGCATCATGCCGCCGTCGATCTGGCTTTCCGTCAGGAGAAGGTACTTCAGCTCGCCGCGCCTGCGGGCAACGTTGTAAGGCGTTAACCCCGCGCGAGCGATAAACGGTTTCAGTGCGGCAAAGACCGGCTCAAACGAGGCGGGATAGAGCGGGCAGTCGGTTAAGTCTTCCGGCGTGCCGTCGCGGTGCAGCATCCCCAGCAGCGGTTTTTCAACGCTGCCGCTGACCACCATTTTGGCTTTGTTGCGAAAGCCCTGCTCCGGGCCGCTGACGGGTGCGCACCACTCGCCCACCGCGTGCGCTGCCAGCAGCTGTTGCAGGTCGGCCATTTTGGCGGTGAGTTGTTGAGAAACCGGCTGTTCTATCCACTGACAGGAGCGGCAGCGTCCGGCGTCATAGAGTGCGCACTGCATATGAAAACCTTAAGGAAAACGAGGGCTGCGATTATACACATTATTGCAGGCGGAAGAACCGCCGACTGGACGCCGGAACGAAAAGCAGGCAGAGCACCAGCATATCCGGCAGTTTTTGCATGACCAGCGCATGGAAAATCTCACGTCGCGACTCGCCCGGAATGCTGAACAGCTCAGGATAGCCATAGCCCAGCGAGGCGGCCCACAGATAGCTGGCGGCGGTCACCTGCGTGAGCAGATAGACCCAGCGCGCCCAGTTTCGCCCTTTGACCAGCGAAAACGCGCAGTAGATCTCGATAAACACCAGCACCAGGCTGCTTAAAAAGACCAGCGTCAGATTCCACGTCTGCACGCTGCGGTGAATGAATTCCCCGATGCCGCGCACGCCCAGCGTATTCAAAATCATCAGCACGTCCAGGCAGCGGATCATAATAATGGCGAGCGCCGCCACCTGAACCAGCGCAGGAACGTTAGGACGGGCGTGCGTAATACGTGATTTTTTTACTAATCCCAATGTTTTACTTCCCTGAAAAACAGTGCCGCGTCATGCGCGGCACATCACCGGAAATTTTAAATCCTTCAGCCGCGTCTTGCACGCTGGATATCGCGCACGCGCTGTTTTTCCGCGCGCGCCATCAAATACCAGGCGATAAATCCGACAATTCCGACCACGCCGAGGATGATAGAGGCCAGGGCGTTGATCTCCGGGTTCACCCCCATGCGCACGCTGGAGAAGACCAGCATCGGCAGCGTCGTCGCGCCCGGCCCTGAGACAAAGCTGGCGATAACCAGATCGTCGAGGGAGAGCGTGAACGCCAGCAGCCAGCCGGAGATCACCGCCGGCATAATCATCGGCAGGGTAATGATGAAAAAGACCTTTAGCGGCGTGGCGCCGAGATCCATCGCCGCCTCTTCAATGGAGCGGTCCAGCTCGCGCAGGCGCGAGGAGATCACCACCGCCACATACGCGGTACAGAAGGTGACATGCGCCAGCCAGATGGTGAGCATGCCGCGATCCGCCGGCCAGCCGATGGCGTGCGCCAGGGCCACGAACAGCAGCAGCAGCGACAGGCCGGTAATGACGTCCGGCATCACCAGCGGGGCAGTGATCATAAAGGCGAAACCGTTTGAGCCGCGAAAACGCCCGAAGCGCACCATCACCAGCGCGGCGATGGTGCCCAGAACGCAGGCCATCGTGGCCGCCAGCGCGGCAATGGTCAGGCTCAGCCCCACCGCGCTCATCATCGCGTCGTCGTGGAACAGCTCGCTGTACCAGCGCGTCGACCAGCCCGCCCAGACCGTCACCAGCTTAGAGCTGTTGAACGAGTAGATCACCAGCATCAGCATCGGCGCATACAGGAAGGTGAAGCCGATAACGAGGATCAGAATGCGCCACGGGGAGCGTACTACCGGTAAGTTGTTCATCCGCGATCTCCCATTTGTTTCTGCTGATGCTTATGGAACCACATGATCGGGACGATCAGCAGCAGGAGCATGATAATCGCCACCGCCGACGCCACCGGCCAGTCGCGGTTATTGAAGAACTCCTGCCACAGCACGCGGCCAATCATGATGCTGTCCGGCCCGCCGAGCAGTTCCGGGATCACAAACTCCCCGACCGCCGGAATAAACACCAGCATCGACCCGGCAATGATTCCGCCTTTGGTCAGCGGGACAATCACGCTGAAGAAGGTCTTCAGCGGACGCGCGCCGAGATCGAGCGAGGCTTCCACCAGCGAGTAGTCAATGCGCGTCAGGGCGGTGTAAATCGGCAGCACCATAAACGGCAGATAGGCATAGACAATGCCTATATAGACCGCAAGGTTGGTGTGCAGGATGGTCAGCGGCTGATCGATAACCCCAAGCCACATCAGAAAATTATTCAGCACCCCGTTGTTTTTCAGGATCCCCATCCACGCGTAAACGCGTATCAGAAACGAGGTCCACGACGGCAGGATCACCAGCAGCAGCAGGATGTTACGCGTCGACGGCTTGCTGTGCGCCACGGCCCACGCCAGCGGGTAGCCCATCACCAGACAGCAGAGCGTCGAGATCGCCGCCACCTGCAGAGACTGCAGATAGGCTTCGAAATAGAGCGGATCCTCGGTGAGCTGGAGGAAGTTGCCCAGATTCAGCGTCAGCGTCAGCTGCCCGTCGGCCCACTCCCACAGATCGGTATATGGCGGGATCGCCCGCGCCATCTCCGCCAGGCTGATCTTAAAGACGATCAGGAACGGCAGCAGGAACAGCAGGATCAGCCACACGTAAGGCATGGCGATTACCAGCTTGCGGCCGTGGTTCATCTTAAGGCGCGTCAGCCAGTGGGCAAAGCCGCCCGGTTTTTTGACGCGGGCTGGAGGTTCAAGTGTGCTCATGATCGCTCCTTATACCGTCAGCACGACGCAGCTGTCCGCGTCCCAGCACAGGCGCACTTCGTCGCCCCAGGTCGGCTGCCCCTTGCGGTAGCGATGTTCGTTCTGTAGCTGCGCGCTGAGCATCTGTCCGCTTTTCAGGCGCACGTGGTAAATAGAGAGATCGCCCAGATAGGCAATGTGCACCACTTCCCCGACGGCAAAGTTATAGCCATCGGCAGGCGGATCGTCACAGAGCATGATCTTCTCCGGGCGCAGCGCCACGTAGACCGGCACGTTGTCCACCACCGAGCTGTCAGGATCGACCTTAAGCGGATGCTGCAGCCCCGGTGATTCGATGACCAGACCATCCTCCTGACGATCCTTCAGCAGCCCTTCAAAAACGTTGACCGAGCCGATGAACTCCGCGCTGTAGCGGGTGGTCGGATGCTCGTAAATCTCTTCCGGCTCGCCAATCTGCACGAACTTCCCGCGGTTCATGATCGCGATACGCCCGGCCATGGTCATGGCCTCTTCCTGGTCATGGGTGACCATCACGCAGGTCACCCCCACGCGCTCGAGGATATCGACCACTTCGAGCTGCATACGGTCGCGCAGCTTTTTATCCAGGGCGCCCATCGGCTCGTCGAGCAGCAGCAGTTTCGGGCGTTTCGCCAGGCTTCTCGCCAGCGCCACGCGCTGACGCTGACCGCCGGAAAGCTGGTGCGGCTTACGCTTCGCGAACTCCTGCATATGCACCAGGCTCAGCATTTCGGCCACGCGCGCGGTGATTTCGGCTTTCGGCAGCTTGTCCTGCTTCAGGCCAAAGGCGATGTTTTGCTCCACCGTCATGTGCGGAAACAGCGCGTAGGACTGGAACATCATGTTAATCGGGCGCTGATACGGCGGCACGCTGGAGAGATCCACGCCATCGAGCATAATTTGCCCGGCGGTAGGCTGTTCAAAACCGGCCAGCATACGCAGCAGGGTCGATTTACCGCAGCCCGATGCGCCCAGTAGCGCGAATATTTCGCCTTTATAGATAGTCAGGCTGACGTCGTCCACGGCATGCTGGCCATCGAAAGATTTGGTGAGGTTACGAATTTCAAGAAGCGGGGTCAGCGCTTTACGGACTTTCGCCTGCGGGCGGGGGATCGCGTCATTCACGGGGTGCTCTCCGGCATAGATCAATACTGGTGCAAACGCACCGTCTGGGTGCGCATCGCCGGGCGGCGCGAACGCTTGCCCGGCCTACGGGTTGTGTAGGCCCGGTAAGCGATAGCGCCACCGGGCAACGTTACCTAACGCCGTTATTTACCGCTTTTCACCTTGGTCCACGCGCGGGTACGCACGCGGTCAATTTTTGGATCCTGAACCTTCAGGGTGAACAGCTTGGCGAACACGTCCGCTGGCGGATAGATTGCCGGGTTACTGCGGATCGCTTCGCTCACCAGCGGCACGGAGGCCTTGTTACCATTGGCGTAGTAAACGTGGTCGCTGATGTGGGCAATCACCTCAGGACGCATCAGGTAATTCAGGAACTGGTAGGCTTCCTCTTTGTTTTTCGCGTCAGCCGGCATGGCGAAGACGTCAAAGAAGGCCAGCGCCCCCTCTTTCGGAATGAAGTAGGACACATTCACGCCGTTTTTCGCCTCTTTCGCACGGTTCGCCGCCTGCCACACGTCCCCTGCCCAGCCGATCGCCACGCAGATGTCGCCGTTCGCCAGGTCGTTGATGTACTGTGACGAATGGAAGTAGCGAATGTTTGGACGCAGCTTCAGCAGCAGATCGGTCGCCGGGCCGGTGTAATCATCGGCTTTATTGCTGTTCGGGTCTTTGCCCAGGTAGTTCAGCACGGTGGCGAAAATCTCTTCCGGCGCATCGAGGAAGGAGACGCCGCAGCTTTTCAGCTTCTCAAGGTTTTCCGGCTTCAGCACCACGTCCCAGCTGTCCAGCTTAACGTCCGGGCCCAGCGCGGCTTTGACTTTATCCACGTTGTAGCCGATACCGGTGGTCGCCCACAGGTAAGGCATGGCGTATTTGTTGTCCGGGTCGTGCTTCGCCACCAGCTTCAGCACTTCCGGATCGAGGTTTTTCCAGTTCGATAACTTGCTCTTGTCCAGCGGCTGGAAGACGCCCGCCGTCAGCTGACGCTCCAGGAAGCTTGCGGAAGGTACGACCAGGTCAAAACCGGTGCTGCCTGCCATCAGCTTTCCTTCCAGCACTTCGTTGGAATCGAAAACGTCATAGACCACTTTAATGCCGGTCTCTTTTTCAAAATTAGCGACCGTGTCCGGCGCAATATAGTCAGACCAGTTGTATACGTGCAGCGTTTTTTGTTCCGCAGCGAGCGTGCCGGCAGAGACGGCCATCAGAGCACCCGCAACCAGACCCGATAACCATTTTTTATTCAAGGCGATCATAGTGTTATTCCTTCTGAAAGCTCGTTAACAAACGAACTAAACTGTGCAATCTGGATATATGCAAAAATCATGCATAGTTTGTCGCTCTGCTCAAAATAAAAAGAAACCTCTTTACCCGGCAGGATCCGCTCGCTTTTTTAAGCATCGCAAGAATAACTGTAGCCCGTGTCTCCGGCTATAGCCCAGACGAAAAAACGCCTTTTATCAATTTTTTATGCAGGTTAAGTCTACGTGATAAGCCGAAATGGCCTTGAGGGAGGTGAAAAATTCTTTAAAGAAAGGTTAAAGGCAGCAGAAAAAATGGCCTTCTGCAGCCGCTATGGCAGCGACTGCGCAAAAGTCAGACAGGCTTAGTGAAGAAAATTGGGAGATGCATCATTATTCTCAGCATCGTCTTCCGCGCTATACAGCAGATGATGTGCATTGGCTTCCATCATAACCATGGAAATTTGCTCTTCGCTCAGGCGCATAAACCAGGCGAACTGCTTGAACGACAGCCCTGCCCCGGAGAATAAAGACTGGCAAACGACCAGTTTTGGCAGATTATCGTCCTGTATATCGAGAAATGCTTTCACCGTCAAAGAACTGGCGTTGATAGCCGAGAGATCGGAGGCCAGCGCCAGCAGCGCAGAAGGCTTCACTTCGGCCAGCGCGGAAAAAAGGATCACGTCGTTAATCAGATCGATTTTGGCATCGAAAATGCCGTCGAAATTCTGCATATGAGGCAGATGCAGCGCCTGGCAGGAATCACATTCGAAGAAGGTGATCCCGGCATCATCAAGCCATTGACGTAACGTATCCAGTGTAGGTACGACCTGTAAATCCATCGCTGTGCAGCCTCTTTAGTAAAAACTTCGCATAGGGTACTCAAAAAGCGCCCGGTAATCCATTTAACCGCCCGTTTTCAGACAGTAACCCGGCGTGGCATGACGCTCGATCCATGAGATCATTTTACCTGCAATATCGACCCCTGTGGTTTTTTCCACACCTTCCAGCCCCGGGGAGGCGTTCACCTCCATCACCAGCGGCCCGCGCGTCGCCCGCAGAAGGTCCACGCCCGCTACGTCCAGACCCAGGGTTTGCGCCGCTTTCACGGCTATTTCCCGTTCGCGTTCGCTAATATCGGCTACCCGCGCAACGCCGCCGCGGTGAAGGTTAGAGCGGAAGTCGCCCTCTTTGGCCTGGCGCTCGATGGCCGCCACGACCTCGTTCCCCACCACGAAACAGCGAATGTCGCGCCCTTTCGCCTCTTCAATGTACTCCTGCACCAGAATGTGCGCATTCAGCCCGCGAAAGGCGTCGATCACGCTCTCCGCCGCCTGACGCGTTTCCGCTAACACCACGCCAATACCCTGCGTGCCTTCCACCAGCTTGATCACCAGCGGCGCGCCGCCCACCATATCGATCAGATCGCTGGTGTCGTCCGGTGAATGAGCAATGCCCGTGACGGGGAGATCGATCCCCTGTCGGGCGAGCAGCTGTAGAGAGCGCAGCTTGTCGCGGGCGCGGGAAATGGCGACGGATTCGTTGAGCGGATAGCTGCCCAGCATCTCGAACTGGCGCAGCGCGGCGGTGCCGTAGTAGGTAATCTGGGAGCCGATGCGGGGGATCACCGCGTCAAAGTGCGGCAGCTTGCGGCCTTTGTAGTGAATCGACGAGGCGGCGGGGTCGATGTTCATATAGCAGGACATCGGGTCGAGGATCTCAACCTGATGCCCGCGTTTCGCCGCCGCTTCTCGCAGGCGCTTACATGAATAGAGCGTTCCATCCCGGGACAATATGGCAATTTTCACCCTGCACCTCTCTGAAGACATGGAAAAAGCCTGCATATCATATACGCAGGCAGGCGCAGGAGGAATGGACTATCGCGTTGCCCAGCCCTGCTTGTGCAGATACTCAAGAATAAACGGGCGGTTTTCTTTGATGATGGTGCGGCGAATATGGTCCGTCCAGGTGTCGCGACGGTTATTGCTGCCGCGCGTCATGTAGTAGTTCGCCAGCTCTTCGTCGTATTGATTCAGGACATCCTGATCGACCGGCTGGTAATGGTTTTCATGCACCAGCATCGCGGCAGGAATGCGCGGCTTGAGATCCGGGTTGTCCGCCGGCCAGCCGAGGCACAGGCCAAACAGCGGCAGCACGTGTTTTGGCAGCTTCAGCAGGTCGGTCACGCTTTGAATGTTGTTACGCAGCCCGCCGATATAGACACCGCCTAACCCCAGCGATTCCGCGGCCGTAAAGGCGTTTTGCGCCATCAGCGCGGTATCCACCACGCCCAGCAGCAGCTGTTCGGCCAGCCCAAGTTCCGCCTCAGGGCAGATCTGCAGGTGGCGGTTAAAGTCGGCGCAGAACACCCAGAACTCGGCTGCCTGAGCCACATGCTTCTGCCCGCCGGTGAGCGTCACCAGCTGTTCACGCATGGCCTTATCAGTAATACGGATAATCGAGCTGCACTGCAAAAAGCTGGAGCTGGAGGTGGCTCTTGCGCTGTCGATAATCGCATTACGCTGCGCCTCGGTAATCGGCTCATCGGTAAAGTGGCGAATGGAGCGGTGGGACTGGAGCAGGTCTATGGTTGGCGTCATCTTGTCTCTCTTTAGTCTTGCTTAATACGTATGGCAGCCAGTATAGGCAATGATGTGCGCGGTGTAATTGGCGAAACATAGCTCATAGGTATTATAACGACAGGCGAAACCTTCTTTAATGACGGCGGGTTATGGGGCACTATACGAGTCATTCGCCGTCAGGCTTGTTTTTTGAGGAGAGAGAAATGTTTGCAGTAATTTTTGGTCGTCCAGGGTGCCCTTACTGTGTGCGCGCGAAAGAGCTGGCTGAGAAACTGACCGAAGAGCGCGATGACTTCAACTTCCGCTATGTGGACATCCACGCGGAAGGCATCACCAAAGCCGACCTGGAAAAAACCGTCGGTAAGCCGGTTGAAACCGTGCCGCAGATCTTCCTCGATCAGAAACACATCGGCGGTTGCACCGACTTTGAGGCCTACGCCAAAGAGCATCTGGGCCTGTTTGCCGAGCAGTAATGAAGAGACGCCCTCACCCTGAGGGCGTTTTTATTTGCGGTGCCGTCGGTGCTGAACCAGGCTGCGCACAAACAGATAGCACAGCGCGCCAAGCGCGCACCAGAATACGCCGCTCAGCAACCACGCCAGCTCCTGCCAGAAACTCCGCGTTGAAATATACATCAGGCGCATCATCAGCAGACACAGCGGTGCAGCGAGCATGGCGCCCAGCAGCGGCTTCACCACCTCCCCTTGACGGGAGAGAAAACTGGCGGCAGCCCCCGGCAACGTGAAGAAGAGCAACCCCAGCTCAGGATGCCCGGACGCCCTGAACGCGCCCTTTACATTAAATGCGAGCGACATGCACACGACCGTGAACAGCAAAAAACAGCTGATCACCCCCGCCCAGTTTCGTTTCATATTCAAACTATCCTCCTGACTTATCTCTATCAAATACACATTCGTCGGGTAGACGCCCAGTCAGATAAAGCAGTGCGGCAATCCATGCCAAAGTACGCACAGGGTGATGCGATAATCAGTAGCTGTCAGTAGCTAATGCGATTAAACTACACGCCAGCTAATGTTTTAGGGAATAAAGCAGGAAACAGGGAGCGTTAGCGCTTTTCCCTGATCCAGAAAACAGTAGCCCAAAAAGTCCTTTCATTCAACAACTTACTGGTAAACAAGAAGTTAGCCTCCGTGAATATAAACGTCGCAGACTTGTTAAATGGGAATTACATCCTGTTATTATTTGTGGTACTGGCGCTGGGTCTTTGCCTGGGTAAATTGCGCCTGGGTTCGGTTCAACTCGGTAATTCCATTGGCGTTTTAGTCGTCTCCTTATTATTAGGCCAGCAGCACTTCAGCATTAACACGGACGCGCTGAACTTAGGTTTTATGCTGTTTATTTTTTGCGTTGGCGTAGAAGCGGGACCTAACTTTTTTTCAATTTTCTTCCGCGACGGCAAAAATTATCTGATGCTGGCGCTGGTGATGGTCGGCAGCGCGCTGCTGATCGCGTTAGGACTGGGCAAACTGTTTGGCTGGGATATCGGGCTTACGGCCGGTATGCTGGCTGGCTCCATGACCTCCACCCCCGTGCTCGTGGGCGCCGGTGATACGCTGCGGCATTCCGGCATGGCGGGCGCGCAGCTCTCTACCGCCCTCGACCATCTGAGCCTGGGCTATGCCCTGACCTATCTGATTGGTCTGGTGAGCCTGATCGTTGGCGCACGCTACCTGCCAAAACTGCAGCACCAGGATCTGCAGACCAGCGCCCAGCAAATCGCCCGCGAGCGCGGCCTGGATACCGATTCCAAACGTAAAGTCTATCTCCCGGTTATCCGCGCCTACCGCGTCGGGCCGGAGCTGGTGGCATGGGCAGACGGCAAAAATCTTCGCGAACTGGGGATTTACCGCCAGACGGGCTGCTACATCGAACGTATCCGCCGCAACGGTATTCTGGCGAACCCGGACGGCGACGCGGTGCTGCAGATGGGCGACGACATCGCGCTGGTGGGTTACCCGGACGCGCACGCCCGTCTCGACCCGAGCTTCCGTAACGGCAAAGAGGTGTTCGACCGCGACCTGCTCGACATGCGTATCGTCACCGAAGAGATCGTGGTGAAAAACCATAACGCCGTGGGCCGCCGCCTGGCGCAGCTGAAGCTGACCGACCACGGCTGCTTCCTCAACCGCGTGATCCGCAGCCAGATTGAGATGCCTATCGACGACAACGTTGTGCTCAACAAAGGCGACGTGCTGCAGGTCAGCGGCGATGCGCGACGCGTAAAAACCGTTGCCGACCGCATCGGCTTTATCTCCATTCACAGCCAGGTCACCGACCTGCTGGCCTTCTGCGCCTTCTTCATTGTTGGCCTGATGATCGGGATGATCACCTTCCAGTTCAGTAACTTTAGCTTCGGCATCGGTAACGCCGCCGGTCTGCTGTTCGCCGGGATCATGCTGGGCTTCCTGCGAGCGAACCACCCGACCTTCGGCTACATTCCGCAGGGCGCGCTGAACATGGTGAAAGAGTTCGGTCTGATGGTGTTTATGGCGGGCGTCGGCCTGAGCGCGGGCAGCGGCATCGGCCACAGCCTCGGCGCCGTCGGCTGGCAGATGTTGGTTTCCGGCCTTATCGTCAGCCTGGTGCCGGTGGTGATCTGCTTCCTGTTCGGCGCCTACGTGCTGCGTATGAACCGCGCCCTGCTGTTCGGGGCAATGATGGGGGCCCGTACCTGTGCCCCGGCGATGGAAATCATCAGCGATACCGCGCGCAGCAACATCCCGGCGCTGGGGTATGCAGGCACCTATGCTATCGCGAACGTACTGCTGACGCTGGCGGGTACGCTGATTATCATCATCTGGCCGGGACTCGGATAACTCCTAAGTTTGCGCGTAATGAAAAAATTTTTGTAACGCGCAGAACTTTTTTAGCAGGGGGCAGTCATAACTAGTGCCACTGCTTTTCTTTGATGTCCCCAATTTGTGGAGCCCATCAACCCCGCCGTTTTGGTTCAAGGTTGATGGGTTTTTTGTTGCCTGAAATTCCCCGTCCTGTAATCTGACCTTCTCTCTTCCCACCAAAACATATATGATTAAACGAATATGATTTAATCTACCCTCAGGAACACCCATGCTCCACCCGCTCCAGCTCTTCAAAATCCTCTCCGACGAAACGCGGCTCGCCATCGTCATGCTGCTCCGTGAAGCGGGCGAGCTGTGTGTCTGCGATCTCTGCTCCGCCACCAGCGAACCGCAGCCGAAAGTCTCCCGCCATATGGCCTTGCTGCGCGAGTCCGGGCTGGTTATCGATCGTCGCGAGGGCAAATGGGTCCATTACCGTCTCTCTCCCAACATGCCGGCATGGGCGGCAGCCGTTATCGACACCAGCTGGAACTGCCTGCGGGAAGAGACGCGCATGAAGCTTAAAAACCGACTTCCAGGCTCGTGCTGATAACAATACATTCACAAAAACAGATATAACGGAGTAAAAGATGTTTCTGGCAGGGGCAATTTTTCTGTTTACGCTGGTACTGGTCATCTGGCAGCCCAAAGGGCTCAGTATCGGCTGGAGCGCGACCATTGGCGCCGTGCTGGCGCTGGCCAGCGGGGTAATTCACATTAACGATATACCTGTGGTCTGGAATATCGTCTGGAACGCCACGGCGACGTTTATCGCCGTCATCATCATCAGCCTGCTGCTGGATGAGTCCGGCTTTTTCGAGTGGGCGGCGCTGCACGTTGCCCGCTGGGGAAACGGTCGCGGGCGATTGCTGTTTACTTATATCGTGCTGCTGGGTGCGGCCGTGGCGGCGCTGTTTGCCAATGACGGCGCGGCGCTGATCCTGACGCCTATCGTCATCGCCATGCTGCTGGCGCTGGGGTTCAGCAAGCAGGCCACGCTGGCGTTTGTGATGGCGGCAGGTTTTATCGCCGATACCGCCAGCCTGCCGCTGATTGTCTCCAACCTGGTCAACATCGTGTCGGCAGACTTCTTTAAGCTGGGGTTCAGCGAATACGCCTCGGTGATGATCCCCGTTGATATCGCCGCGATTGTCGCAACGCTGGTGATGCTGCATCTCTTCTTCCGCAAGGAAATTCCCCCGGAGTATGACCTGGCGAAACTTCAGGAGCCCGCGCGGGCCATTCACGATCTCCCGACGTTCAGAACGGGCTGGATCGTGCTGCTGCTTCTGCTCGTCGGCTTCTTTGTGCTTGAACCTCTCGGCATTCCGGTCAGCGCCGTCGCCACCGTCGGCGCGCTGATTTTATTCGCTGTCGCAAAACGGGGACATACAATAAACACCGGAAAAGTGCTGCGCGGCGCACCCTGGCAAATTGTTATTTTCTCGCTCGGGATGTATCTGGTGGTGTATGGCCTGCGCAATGCCGGGCTGACGGATTATCTCACAGGCGTGCTGAATAGCCTGGCCGGACACGGACTGTGGGCCACCACGCTGGGAACCGGGTTCATCACCGCGTTCCTGTCATCCATAATGAACAATATGCCCACAGTGCTGATTGGCGCGCTCTCCATTGAGGGCAGTACGGCGACGGGATTGCTCAAGGACGCGATGATTTACGCCAACGTGATTGGCTGCGATCTGGGGCCGAAAATCACGCCTATCGGCAGCCTCGCCACCCTGCTCTGGCTTCACGTGCTGGCGCAGAAAAACATGACGATAACCTGGGGCTACTATTTCCGGACGGGCATCATCATGACGCTGCCGGTCCTGTTTGTGACGCTCGCCGCGCTGGCGCTACGTCTCTCCTTCACACTGTAATGAGCCACTGATATGAGCCACATCACCATTTACCACAACCCCGCCTGCGGCACCTCGCGCAATACGCTGGAGATGATCCGCAACAGCGGTACGGAGCCAGAGATTATTCTCTATCTGGAAACCCCGCCGTCGCGCGATAAGCTGACCACCCTGATTGCCGATATGGGGATTTCGGTGCGGGATCTGCTGCGCAAAAACGTGGAGCCCTATGAACAGCTCGGCCTGGCCGAAGGTATCTTCACCGACGACCAGCTTATCGACTTTATGCTGCAATACCCGATTCTGATTAACCGTCCGATTGTGGTCACGCCGCTGGGCACCCGCCTGTGCCGCCCGTCTGAAGTCGTCCTCGACATCCTGCCGGACGCGCAGAAAGGCGCGTTTAGTAAAGAGGATGGCGAAGCCGTCGTGGACGCCAGCGGGAAAAAAATCGAACACAGGTAAAACAGGCAGGGCGAGTGATGCCTAAGGGTTCCCCTCGCCCGCAATTCTCCCCACCATCGCCCGAATTTCCTCCCGGCTTAATGGCTCTCGGTCAGTCACATAGTGCAGCGTCATCCCTTCGATGAAGGCATCCAGCGCGCGGGTGGTGACCGGGTCGAACCACTGCTCCAGCGTGGTCTGGCTCATCTTCATCCAGTCCTGCATCACCGTTTTGAGCGCCGCGCTGCGGTGCATAAAGGCGTAAAGCTGATACATCAGCGCCATGTTGTGCGGCGTGGTCACCTGCGAGCTGTGGATCAGGGTGGTGATGGATTCACACGCCATCTCCGGCCCGGTGACGCCCGCGAAGAAATCCCGGTACTGCTGCGACATCTGCCGGGTAAACCACGTGAAGGCCTCCTCCAGCAGCGGCTCCATGCCGTCGAAATAGTAGGTCATTGACCCCAGCGGCACGCCCGCGCAGGTGGCGATTTTGCGGTGCGTGACGGCGTGAATCCCGTGTTCGGCAATGGTGTCCAGCGTCGCCTGGAGAATTTTTTCACGTCGATGCGGATCGTTCGGTGGTCTGCTCATAAATCCCTCACCTGGTTTGTGTACAAATGTACACAAACTTGCTAGTGTTGTCGCTACTGTTGTACTTCTGGTGCTACCCCAATGACGCTGACCTCTTCCCGCAACGCCCTGCGACTACGCATGTGGGCATTGTTTATGTTCTTCTTTATTCCCGGTCTGCTGATGGCCTCCTGGGCCACACGTACGCCCGCCATTCGCGATATATTGTCCGTCTCCACCGCGGAGATGGGCATCGTGCTGTTCGGCCTGTCGATAGGCTCCATGAGCGGCATCCTCTGCTCCGCGTGGCTGGTGAAGCGCTTTGGCACGCGGGCGGTGATCCGCACCACCATGTGCTTCGCGGTAATTGGGATGATCGTGCTAAGCGTCGCGCTGTGGTTTGCTTCGCCGGTGCTGTTTGCCCTGGGGCTGACGGTATTTGGCGGCAGCTTCGGCTCGGCAGAGGTTGCGATTAACGTTGAAGGGGCGGCGGTCGAGCGCGAGATGAACAAAACCGTGCTGCCCATGATGCACGGATTTTACAGCCTCGGCACGCTCGCCGGTGCGGGCGTCGGGATGGCGCTGACGGCCTTTGGCATGAGCGCGAATCTGCATATCCTGCTGGCGGCGCTGGTATGCATCATTCCGATCCTGACCGGCATTCGGGCGATCCCGAACGGTACCGGCAAGAATTCCGCTGAAGAACAGCATTCGACGGAAAAAGGGCTGCCCTTCTACCGCGATTTCCAGCTGATGCTCATCGGCGTGGTGGTGCTGGCGATGGCGTTCGCGGAAGGTTCTGCCAACGACTGGCTGCCGCTGCTGATGGTGGACGGCCACGGCTTTAGTCCGACCTCCGGCTCGCTGATTTACGCCGGGTTTACGCTGGGGATGACCGTCGGGCGCTTCACCGGCGGCTGGTTTATTGACCGCTACAGCCGCGTGGCGGTAGTGCGCGCCAGCGCCCTGCTCGGCGGCCTGGGTATCGCGATGATCGTCTTTGTGGACGTGGACTGGATTGCCGGGGTCTCGGTGATCCTCTGGGGTCTGGGCGCGTCGCTCGGCTTCCCGCTGACTATTTCGGCCGCCAGCGACACCGGCCCGGATGCCCCGACCCGCGTCAGCGTGGTGGCGACCACGGGCTACCTCGCCTTTCTGGTCGGGCCGCCGCTGCTCGGTTTCCTCGGTGAGCACTACGGGCTGCGCAGCGCCATGCTGGTGGTGTTAGGGTTGGTGATTATCGCGGCGCTGGTGGCGCGCGCGGTGGCAAAGCCGGAAACGGAACAAACGTCAATGGAGAAGGGATATGAGCGTTAAACTGATCGCCGTCGACATGGATGGCACATTCCTGAGTGATGCCAAGACCTATAACCGCCCGCGCTTTCTGGCGCAGTATGCGCGCATGAAGGAGCAAGGCATTCGCTTTGTGGTCGCCAGCGGCAACCAGTATTACCAGCTGATCTCCTTCTTCCCGGAGATCGCGCATGAAATTGCCTTTGTTGCCGAAAACGGCGGCTGGGTGGTCGATGCCGGGGAAGATGTCTTCAACGGCGAGCTGACAAAAGCGCATTTCAGCACCGTGGCCACCGTCTTAAATGACGTCCCCGGCATTGAGATTATCGCCTGCGGGAAAGGCAGCGCCTACACGCTTAAGACCTATGACGATGCCTTCCTTGATATCGCGTCAAAATATTATCACCGCCTCGAAAGGGTGCAGGATTTCAACAGCCTGAACGACATCTTCTTCAAGTTCGGGCTCAACGTTTCCGATGACGAAATTCCGCGCATTCAGGCGCTGCTGCATGAAAAGTTAAGTGACATTATGGTGCCCGTCACTACCGGTCACGGCAGCATTGACCTGATTATCCCCGGCGTGCATAAAGCCAACGGCCTGCGGATCCTGCAAACGCGCTGGGGCATCGAGGACAGCGAAGTGGTGGCCTTTGGTGACAGCGGCAACGACGTGGAGATGTTGCGTCAGTCCGGGTTCAGCTTTGCGATGGCAAATGCCAAACCGCATATTAAAGCGGAGGCGCGCTTTGAAGCACCGCATAATAACGAGGAAGGCGTTTTAAACGTGATTGAGAAGGTGTTGAACGGGGAGGCACCGTTTAATTGACCGCGTGCGGTCTGGCGGCCTCGCCCCTCACCCAGGCCCTCTCCCCAATGGGGAGAGGGAAAAAAGATTATGGTTGCAGGGCGTTTCCGACGCGTTTGTCCTTCAGGAACACCACTATCAGGGCTACCCACAGCGCGCCGTTGGCGAGGTTAAACAGGCTGAACAACCCGTTGCCGCCCAGCGCGTAAGCGTGCTTGCTCACCTCGATACCGACGGTAAAAATCAGCATCTGCAGCATGCCCATCGCCGCAGAGACCGTACCTTTACTCATCTCGCTCGCAAACAGGGTCAGGCGCACCAGACCAGCGTTCGCCACGCCAATTCCGAAGGCATAAATGCTCAGCCCCGCCGTCATCCACAGGTAGGCGTGGGATGACGCGACGGTCGCTACCGCAGCCAGAATCAGCCCTGCCGCAATCGGCCAGCCGCCCATGATAATCAGTGAACGCACGGTGCGGCGAGACGTCAGACGGGCCAGCACCAGGTTACCGATAATCAACGCGCCAAAGATCGGCACCTGCAGCAGGCCGTACTCGTAGCTGCTGAGCTTTTCACCGCTGATGATAATAACCGGTGACTGCGCGATCCACGCCAGCAGAGGCAGGCTAACGAATCCGGTCGCCAGCGCCCCCGCCACAAAGCGGCCATTTTGCAACACTGCTTTGTAATCCCGGCCCAGCTCTTTCAACGAGAGTTTTTCGCCCAGACGGGTAGCCGTTTCTGGCATCGCGCGGTGCAGGCCGAAGAACGCGATGGCGGCGAGAACAGCAAAGAGCACAAACATCCCTTCCCACGGCGCAACGTGCACCCACGCGGCCCCCACCAGCGGCCCGAGTAAGGGGGCGATCAGCGCCACGTTCGCCATCAGCGCGGTAATTTTGATACACACCGCCTCCTCAAACGACTCCTGGATGGCGGCATACCCCACGGCGCCGATAAAGCACAGGCTCACCCCCTGCAGGAAACGCAGCAGGGTAAATTGTTCAATGTTTTGCGCCAGCAGCGTGGCGAGGCAGGTAACGATAAACCACACCACGCCCGTCAGCATCACCGGACGGCGGCCAATACGATCCGACAGCGGGCCTAACAGCCACTGCAAAAACATGCCGCCAGCCAGATAGGCGGTCATGGAGGTCGGCACCCACTCGATTCCCGCGTTGTATTGCTCCACAACGGCCAGCATACCGGGCTGGATCATATCGTTGCCGATATAGGTAGAGAATTCGTAGAGCACCAGGCACAGAGGGAAAAGCAACGCCTGACGACCCAGACGTGAACCAGAAGAAGAACGGTTTAACATGCAATCTCTTTATAATGACAAAATCGCGACGAGTTTAATGAAATGCCGTAATCCGAGATAGTGATTTATCGAAGAGAAACAGAAATAAAGCACATATCGTCTTCGTTTAAGGTTTCCTTAAGTTGACAGATTTATGATAGCGCGATTACTCGTCAATGATCCCTAATTATGGCACTCACTTCCAGCCGTTCAGAATTGTCTAACTTACAGACTAATAAGACAAAACAGCTTTACCGCTTACCGTCCCGCTTTTATGGTTATCAGCTTTTGGTGCTAGTAGCGCTTGCCGTGGTGTTTACGTGGCTATCGCGCGATGAAGCGCTCGACAGATGGATCACCGGTTTTTGGTATGACGCGGCGACACAGACTTTCCCGCTGCAGAAAGACCACCTGCTGGATCTGCTGAACCATCGTCTGGCGAAGTACATTGCGATTGCCTTAGGCGCCGTGGCGCTGCTTTACGGCGCTTACAAACATAACGCAAGGCTTGTCACAGCCGCGCTGCTGATGGGGCTTGGCGCGCTGGTGGTTGGCGTGCTGAAAAGCATCAGCCACCACAGCTGCCCGTGGGATCTGGTGGAATATGGCGGTAAGGCCGTGTCTTACCCCCTGTTCAGTGCTGTTCCGGCAGACAGCGGTCCGGGCCGCTGCTTCCCGGGTGGCCATTCTTCCAGCGGCTTTATGGTGATGGGGCTGTTTTTTGCCTTCTGGCGCGAGCGTCCGCGTCTCGCCTGGAGCTTTGTGGTCCTTGGCGCGGTTATGGGTCTGGCGATGGGCTTCGGTCAGGTGATGCGCGGGGCACATTTTTTCTCTCACAACCTGTGGGCCGGGTGGTGGGTCTGGTTTTCCCAGGTGGCGGTCTACGGGCTGGTTTCCACCCGGTTTGCAAAAGAGTGATTACGCTATGCTAGAGAATCTGAATTATCAGCTGTTTTATCTAATCAACGCCACCCCGGCCTCGCCAGAGTGGATGATTGATTTTGCCACCTTTCTGGCGAAAGACCTTATCAGCATCGTGCCTGCGCTGGCTGCCATTCTCTGGCTGTGGGGGCCGCGCAGCCAGGTTAAGGCTCAGCGCCAACTGGTGATCAAAGTCGCGATGGCGCTCGGGGTAAGCGTGCTGGTCAGCTATCTTCTCGGCCACGCGTTCCCGCACGATCGTCCTTTTGTCGATCGCATTGGCTACACCTTCCTGCACCACGCGCCGGATGACTCTTTCCCGAGCGATCACGGTACGGTTATCTTCACCTTCGCGCTGGCTTTCCTGTTCTGGCATCGCCTGTGGTCGGGTGCGGTGCTGATGGTGGTCGCTGTGGCTATCGCCTGGTCGCGCGTCTATCTTGGCGTCCACTGGCCGCTGGATATGGTGGGCGGTTTCCTGGTGGGGCTGATTGGCTGCGTGAGCGCGGCTATCCTGTGGAATCTCTTCGGTGAGGCGCTCTACCGCGGGCTCTCTTCGCTCTATCGCGCCATTTTTGCCATCCCGATCCGCAAGGGCTGGATACGTGACTAACCCCAACCGGACAGGTTACACTGAGCCCCCGCCCTGCGGGGGCTCACTTTTTTATCCCGAGGAACTATGGAAACACGACGCGATGACCGCATTGCTCAGCTGCTGCAGGCGCTGAAGCGCAGCGATAAGCTGCATCTGAAGGAAGCCGCCAACCTCCTCGGCGTCTCAGAGATGACCATTCGTCGCGATCTGAACAGCGACAGCGCCCCCGTGGTACTGCTGGGCGGGTACATCGTCCTTGAGCCGCGCAGCGCCAGCCATTATCTGATCAGCGACCAGAAGACGCGTCTGGTTGAAGAGAAGCGTAAAGCCGCGCGCCTTGCGGCTACGCTGGTTCAGCCGCACCAGACGCTGTTTTTTGACTGCGGCACCACTACGCCGTGGATTATCGAAGCCATTGACAGCAGTATTCCCTTTACCGCGGTGTGCTACTCCCTGAACACCTTTCTGGCGCTTCAGGAGAAACCCGAGTGCCGGGTGATCCTCTGCGGCGGCGAGTTTCACGCCAGCAACGCCATCTTTAAACCGCTTAACCTGCAGGACACGCTTAGCAATTTATGCCCGGACATCGCGTTTTATTCTGCCGCAGGCGTGAACGTGCGCCAGGGTGCAACCTGCTTTAATCTGGAGGAGCTGCCGGTCAAGCACTGGGCGTTAAATGCCGCGCAGTATCATGTGCTGGTGGTCGATCACAGCAAGTTTGGCAAGGTGCGTTCGGCAAGAATGGGCGAGCTGGCGCAGTTTGACGCCATCGTCAGCGATTGCCGCCCCGATGACGAGATTGTGGCCCATGCAAAGGCACAGCAGGTGAAGTTGATGTATTGAGGTTATGCCGGGTAAGCGCAGCGCCACCCGGCATCAAACTTAACTAAACCAGCTGCCAAACCAGCTATGGAATTTCATTAACACGAAATCCCACATCCGGCTGAAGAAGCCGCCCTCTTCCACCGCTTCCATCACAATCAGCGGACGCTGTTCAATCGACTTGCCGTTTAGCTGGAAATCAATCGTCCCGACCACCTGGCCTTTTTTCAGCGGCGCGGTGAGCTGCGGGTCGGTCAGGGTATAGCTTGCTTTCAGGTTTTTCAGCTGACCGCGTGGAATGGTCACGGAACCGGCCTCACCCGCCCCCAGATTCACCTCGCTCTTGTCACCAAACCAGACGCGCTGGCTGACGAACGTGGCATCCGGTTTAATCGGCGTCACGGTTTCATAGAAGCGGAAGCCCCAGGTCAGCAGTTTTTCTGACTCGTTAAAGCGGATGCGGTCGGTTTTGGTGCCCAGCACCACCGAGATCAGGCGCATGTCGCCCTGCGTCGCGGAGGCCACCAGGTTGTAGCCCGCGCCGGCCGTGGTGCCGGTCTTCATTCCGTCCACGTTAACGTTGCTGCTCCAAAGCAGGCGGTTGCGGTTCGGCTGGCGAATTTTGTTGAAGGTAAACTCTTTCTCTTTGTGGATGGCGTATTCATCCGGCACGTCGTGGATCAGCGCTTTTCCCAGCAGCGCCATGTCGCGCGCGGTACTGAACTGTCCCGGCGCATCCAGGCCGTGGACCGTTTTGAAGGTGGTGTTGGTTAAGCCGAGCTTTTGCGCATAGCCATTCATCAAACCAATGAAAGAATCCTGACTGCCGGCAACGTAGTCGGCCAGCGCGATACACGCATCATTTCCCGACTGAATGATTACCCCTTTGTTCAGATCGGAGACGGAGACCTGATCGCCAGGCTTCAGGAACATCACAGACGAGCCCCGCAGCGCCGGGTTGCCGGTCGCCCAGGCATCCTTCCCGATGGTAACCATATCGTCCAGCTTGATCTTGCCCGCTTTTAACGCCTGCCCGACCACATAGCTGGTCATGATTTTGGTCAGGCTGGCCGGATCGAGTTTCTCATCCGCATTGCCTTCCGCCAGCACCTTACCGCTGGAATAGTCCATCAGGATCCAGGCGCGCGCGTCCACAGGCGGCGCTTCGGGCGCAGCCTGTTCAGCCGCGTAGAGTGTTGGTGCAAACAGGAAAAGAAGCGCAGAGCCTGCCGCCAGGCTGCGCAGAGAAGTCATTTTTCGCGTCATAAATGCCACCCGAGTGTCCATTCAAAAATTACGTCACATCACCGTGTCGCAAGAAGCGATGAGTAATAGCGCACTAAAACGGTTAAAGAAACCCAACGAGGGTAAAGTTATTAAAGTTTATGCAATAACATTCATTTACGCTTTGATTCAGGCGATTTTTTTGTCTTCTGTTGCGTAATTGTTAGGTTTATCTCACCATGGCAAAAAGCCGACCCGGATTCACACTCAACAGGAGTAAATATGATTACGCTGTGGGGCAGGAATAATTCGACCAACGTTAAGAAAGTGCTCTGGACGCTGGAGGAACTGGATTTACCGTTTAACCAAATCATGGCTGGCATGTCGTTCGGCGTGAACAAAGAGGCCGACTATCTGGCGATGAACCCGAACGGCCTGGTGCCGCTGCTGCGCGATGACGAAACAGACGCAACGCTTTGGGAGTCCAACACTATTGTGCGTTACCTCGCCGCCCAGTACGGTCTTGGCCGCCTGTGGGTTGAAAACCCGGCGCAGCGCGCGCAGGGTGAGAAGTGGATGGACTGGGCAAATCAGACGCTCTCTCCCGTTCACCGCGTGATCCTGATGGGGCTGGTGAGAACCCCTGAAGCCGAGCGCGACTACCCCGCCATTCATGCCGCGCAGGATGCCTGCGAAAACCTGTTTGCGATGATGGACGATGAGCTGGCGAAGCACGCCTGGTTCTCCGGCGATACGTTCGGCGTGGGGGACATTGCCGTAGCGCCGTTCATCTGGAACCTGACTAACCTCGGTCTGAAATGGACGCCGCGCCCGAACCTTGACCGCTGGCTTAAGCAGCTTAGCGAGCGCCCGGCGTACCGTAACGTGGTGATGATCCCGGTCACCTGATTACGCACCGGACGGGCTGACTTTTAACAGCTGCCCGTCCGTTTCGTCGGTCAGGACATACAGATAGCCATCCGGCCCCACCCGCACATCGCGAATACGTTGCTCCCGGTCGCCCAGGATCCGCCCGTCCTCCGTCACCTTATTGCCGTCCACGCTCAGCACGATAACGTCCTTTTCCTTCAGCGCCCCAATAAACAGCTTGTTTTTCCACTGCGGGAACACGTCGCTATTATAGAACGCCATGCCGCTGACCGCGGGCGACACTTTCCAGACAAACAGCGGCTTTTCGGCTCCCTCAACGTGCTCGCCTTTGGCTTCCGGGATTTTCAGCCCGCTGTAGTTAATGCCGTGCGTCGCCAGCGGCCAGCCGTAATTTTTGCCCTTCTCCGGGATGTTAATTTCATCCCCGCCGCGCGGGCCGTGCTCGTTCAGCCACAGCGTGTCGCTCCACGGGTTCATCGCCATCCCCTGCGGGTTACGAATGCCGTAGGACCAAATTTCCGGCCGCGCGCCGGAGGTGTTAACAAAGGGGTTATCCGGCGGCACTTTACCGTCTTCGGTGAGGCGCACCACTTTACCCTGCAGCTTGTCCAGATCCTGCGCCGTCGGGCGCTGGTTGTTCTCACCGAGTCCAATAAAGAGATACCCTTTGCCGTCGAACACCAGTCGCCCACCAAAATGGTTACCGGTTGAGAGTTTCGGCATCTGGCGGAACACCACCTGGAATCCCTCGATGCGGGAAAGATCGTCGCTCAGGCGGCCATAGCCCACCGCCGTTCCGGCCTTGCCGTCACGCCCGGCTTCGGCATAGCTCAGCCAGACGCGGCGCGACTTTTCAAAATCAGGCGCCAGCACCACGTCCAGCAGTCCTCCCTGGCCGTTCGCCCACACCTTCGGCACGCCGACAATGGGATCGGAAAGTCCTTTCCCGGCCTGCCAGCGCTTGAGCTGCCCGCCCTTAAGAGTGACCAGTAAACCGTCATTACCCGGCAGGAACGCCATCGACCAGGGGTGATCGAGTCGGTTTTGCAGCACCTCAACCTTTACCGCCTCTGGCGCAGCAAGAAGCGAAAACGGAATGAACAATGCAGGCAGGAAAATCAACGAGGATCGAGGCATAAAGCGCTCCTTTTTCGGCATATGGCATAAAGATTAGCCATTACCTCCGGGCGCGTTACCACTTTTACAAAAGCTTAATCAGATGGGGGGAGTTGTCTCCCCCCGAACTCAGTGCTGTGCAAGCGTCTCGTGCTTGTTAAGACACATGATGCAAAGAGAGAGCGTTGTCAGGCAGTTTTCAAGCTTCTCCGCGTTAACAGCGATAAAAGTCGGGCAGTCGTGGCGTCCGTTCATCAAACATACCCCTGCAATGGAGAGCACCTCAGCGGCGCGACGCAGCGCCATCAGCTCGCTTTCATCGTATTCCGCCTTCAGGGTCGGTGCTTTTTCACGCATGAAATTACACAGTTCAAACAGATTATCACGCAGATGTTCGCTTTCGCTGACTGACATATAGCCCTTTGCCTTTCTGAGCTGCAGATAGGCGGCCAGGTCGATTCGGGCGTTGATCAGCTTGTTAAGCAGATCGCGTTTCAGTCTGTCAACGGACATGCTATTTCCTCCTCTGTCAGCCATGTTGCACATTCAGAATAAGGTCATTTTTTGTACAGTTTAATGCTTGAGATCAATTATTCTTAACTGATTAACATTATTTACAATGTTACAACCTTTGCCTGGCGCATCCTCCTTGCAAAGAGTGTATAAATCCCCCGCGATACGCTGTAAAATCCCGCCCTGATAACTCCATAATTGATGAATTTTTAACCTATGAGCAATGTTACGCACCAGCCGAAAATCGGCTTCGTCTCCCTGGGCTGCCCGAAAAACCTGGTGGATTCAGAACGCATCCTGACCGAACTGCGCACCGAGGGCTATGACGTGGTGCCAAGCTACGACAACGCCGATATGGTGATCGTTAACACCTGCGGCTTTATCGACAGCGCGGTTCAGGAGTCACTGGAAGCCATCGGTGAAGCGCTGACCGAAAACGGTAAAGTGATTGTTACCGGCTGCCTGGGCGCGAAAGTGGACCAAATCCGCGAAGTGCACCCAAAGGTGCTGGAGATCACCGGCCCGCACAGCTACGAGCAGGTGCTGGAACATGTTCATCACTACGTGCCAAAACCAAAGCACAACCCGTTCCTGAGCCTGGTGCCGGAACAGGGCGTGAAGCTGACGCCGCGTCACTACGCCTACCTGAAAATTTCTGAAGGCTGCAACCATCGCTGCACCTTCTGCATCATCCCGTCGATGCGAGGCGATCTGGTGAGCCGTCCGATTGGCGAAGTGCTGGCGGAAGCGAAACGTCTGGCCGATGCGGGCGTGAAGGAGCTACTGGTCATCTCCCAGGACACCTCGGCTTACGGCGTAGACGTTAAACACCGCTCCGGTTTCCACAACGGCGAGCCGGTGAAAACCAGCATGGTGGGCCTGTGCGAGCAGCTGGCTAAGCTCGGTATCTGGACGCGTCTGCACTACGTCTACCCGTACCCGCACGTTGACGACGTGATCCCGCTGATGGCGGAAGGCAAAATTCTGCCGTACCTGGACATCCCGCTGCAGCACGCCAGCCCGCGTATCCTGAAGCTGATGAAACGTCCTGGCTCCGTTGACCGACAGCTGGCGCGCATCAAGCAGTGGCGTGAGATCTGTCCGGATCTGACCCTGCGCTCCACCTTTATCGTCGGCTTCCCGGGTGAAACCGAAGAAGACTTCCAGATGCTGCTCGACTTCCTGAAAGAAGCGCGCCTGGACCGTGTCGGCTGCTTCAAATACAGCCCGGTGGAAGGCGCAACCGCCAACGAGCTGGCAGACCAGGTGCCGGAAGAGGTGAAAGAGGAGCGCTGGAACCGCTTCATGCAGCTTCAGCAGCAGATTTCTGCCGAGCGTCTGCAGGAAAAAGTGGGCCGCGAGATCATGGTTATCATCGACGAAGTGGACGAAGAAGGCGCGATTGGCCGCAGCATGGCGGACGCCCCTGAAATCGACGGCGCGGTGTACCTGAACGGCGAAACCAACGTTAAGCCAGGTGATATTATTCGCGTCAAAGTTGAAAACGCGGACGAGTATGACCTGTGGGGTAGCCGGGTTTAATCTCACTGCACATCTTTTACAGGCCGGGTGAGGCGAAGCCGCCACCCGGCACATTTCACTGCACTACCCCTTTATCCTCGGATCCAGCGCGTCGCGCAGTCCATCCCCCAGCAGGTTAAACGCCAGCACGGTCAGGAAAATCGCCAGGCTCGGGAAGATCGCCACGTGCGGCGCAATCACCATATCGGCCCTCGCCTCGTTCAGCATCGCACCCCACTCCGGCGTCGGCGGCTGTGCCCCTAACCCCAGAAACGACAGGCTGGCCGCCGAGATAATCGACACGCCGATACGCATGGTGAAATAGACCACGATGGACGACACCGTCCCGGGCAGAATATGGCTGAACAGAATGGTGGTATCGCTGGCCCCCATGCTGCGGGCGGATTCAATAAACGTCTGCTGTTTCAGCACCAGCGTGTTGCCGCGCACCAGGCGGGCAAAGGCCGGAATCGAAAAGACCGCCACCGCGATAATGACGTTGGCCATGCCGCTGCCCATGATCGCCACCACGGCAATCGCCAGCAGAATGCCGGGAAAGGCAAACAGCACGTCACAGATGCGCATGATGATGCGATCCCACCAGCCTTCATAATACCCGGCGACGAGCCCCAGCACGGTACCGATAGCCGCGCCGATCAGCACCGCGACTACCCCGGCGGCGAGAGAAATTTGCGCCCCCACCAGCACGCGGCTGAAGATATCGCGGCCAAGCGAGTCCACGCCGAACCAGTGCAGCATTGAGGGGCCGTCGTTCAGGCGGTCGTAGTCAAAGTAGTTTTCCGCATCAAACGGCGCTACCCACGGCGCAACGATCGCCACCGCAATTAGCACCAGCACGAACAGCCCCGCCGCCATTGCGACTGGCTGACGGCGAAAACGTCGCCAGAATTCGGACCACGGGGTGCGGACATGCTCCGGTTTCAGCCCCGGCATCGCGTTCAAAACGGCCTGACGCCGCCAGTTCAACAATCGCATCTTACTTATACCTGATGGCCGGGTTAATGGCGGCGTAGAGCACGTCCACCACTAAGTTGATAAGAATAAACTCCAGCGAGAAAAGCAGGACTTCTGCCTGAATCACCGGGTAGTCGCGCATCTCGACGGAATCGACCAGCAGGCGCCCCAGCCCCGGCCAGTTGAAGACCTTTTCCACGACGATAGAGCCACCCAGCAGGAAACCAAACTGCAGCCCCATCATCGTCACCACCGGGATCATCGCATTGCGGAACCCGTGCTTGAGAATGACCCACTTCTCGCTGACTCCTTTCGCCCGCGCGGTGCGAATATAATCTTCGCTCAGCACGTCCACGAACGAGGCGCGGGTAAAGCGGGCCATCACCGCCGACACGGCAGCGCCCAGCGTCATGGAGGGCAGAATGTAATGCTTCCAGGTATCGGCCCCGACGGTCGGCAGCCAGCCCAGCTCGACGGAGAAGATCTGCATCAGCAGCATCCCCAGCGCGAACGCCGGGAAGGAGATGCCGGTCACCGCCAGGGCCATGCCGAGCTTGTCCGGCCAACGGTTGCGCCAGACGGCCGCAATAATCCCCGCGCCCAGCCCAAACGCCACCGCCCAGCCCATGCTGGCAATCGTTAGCCAGAACGTGGGCATAAAGCGGCTGGCAATCTCCTCCGACACCGGACGCCGCGACACCATTGAAATACCAAAGTCGCCCTGCAAAACGTTGCACATATAGTGCAGAAACTGCATATACAGCGGCTGGTCGAGGCCCAGCTGTTTACGCACCAGCTCAATGACGGTGGCATCCGCTTCGGGCCCGGCTACCAGACGCGCCGGATCGCCCGGCAGCATGTGGACAAACAAAAACACCAGCACCGCCACTATCAGCAGCGTCGGGATAAGCCCCAGCAGACGTTTACAAACATAATTCAGCATGAGGTTTATTTTAAATCCGCATCGTCAAAGCTAAAGCCGGTGTCCGGCATGATGTAGAACCCGGTCAGCGCTTTGTTATGGGCTGAGACCAGTTTCTCCACCACCAGCGGTACCCACGGCGACTCTTTCCAGATAATGTCCTGCGCGTCCTTGTAGAGGCGGGCTTTCTCTTCCGGTTTGGTGGTTTTCAGGGCATCGGCCAGGTCTTTGTCCACCTGCGGATTGCTGTAAAACGCGGTGTTGAACAGGGTTGGCGGCCAGTTCTGCGAGGCGAACAGCGGCGACAGCGCCCAGTCGGCTTCACCGGTCGAGGCCGTCCAGCCGGTGTAGAACATCCGCACGCCGCTCTCTTTCTGCCCTTTCCCCTCCACTTCTGCCGCACGCTGCCCGGCATCCATCGCGGTGACCTGCGCCTTAATCCCCACCTGCGCCAGCTGCTGCTGGGTGAACTGCAGCACCTTCTGCGCGGTACTGTGGTTATGCGACGACCACAGCGTGGTGCTGAAGCCGTTCGGGAAACCCGCCTCTTTCAGCAGCTCGCGCGCTTTGGCCGGATCGTACGGCCACGGCTGATAGCTTTGCGCATACGCAATAGACGGCGGCAGCACGCCGGTGGCCGGGGTGGCATAACCCGCAAAAGCGACCTTCACCAGCGCCTGACGGTTAATGGCATAGTTGATGGCTTCACGCACCTTCGGGTTATCGAACGGCTTCTGCGTGACGTTCATGCTGATGTAGCGCTGCATGATAGACGGGCTGGCAACCAGCTCCAGCTTGCTGTTTTTCTGCAGAATGGCGGCCTGCTCATACGGGATGGGGAAGGCAAACTGCGCCTCGCCGGTTTGCAGCATTGCCGCGCGGGTGTTGTTATCCACCACCGGACGCCAGGTGATGGTGTCCAGCTTCGGCAGACCCTGCTGCCAGTATCCCGCGAATTTTTTCACCTTCACAAAATCGGTCTGGTTCCAGGTGAGCAGCTCGTACGGACCGGTTCCCACCGGGTGGAAGCCGATCTCTTTACCGTACTTTTTCAGCGCGGCGGGCGAGATCATCGCCGTCGCCGGATGCGCCAGAATATTGATAAACGCGGAGAATGGCTCTTTCAGGGTGATTTTTACCGTTGCCGGGTCAACTACCTCGGTGCTGGCGATATTTTTATACAGGTTATAGCGCTTGAGGCTGTTTTCAGGATTGCTGGCACGGTCGAGGTTGACCTTTACCGCCTCCGCATTGAAATCAGTCCCGTCCTGAAACTTCACGCCGGAACGGAGCTTGATGGTATAGACCAGCCCGTCGTCGGATACGGTGTACCCCTCCGCCAGCACATTTTTCAGCTTCATCTCTCTGTCGAGACCAAACAGCCCCTGATAGAACGATTTCGCCACCGCCTGGGAGAGCGTGTCATTGGCGTCGTACGGATCGAGCGTGGTGAAGTTGGAGCCGACGGCAACCACCACGTCCTTGGCGGCGAACGCGGGGGCAGCGGCCAGGGCTGCCGTCACGCTCGCGGCTAACAACCATCTACGCGCTACAAATGTAACCATTGTGTTCTCCTGCCTGTTGTAAGTTATAAACGTGAGAAGGCATTGTCCTGGCGCGGCGGAGCCACGAAGTGGCCCGGACCAACCTCACGCAGCGTGACGCGCTCCACGGCTTCGCCGCGTTTACGAATGTTGCTCGGCATCTCATCCTGCAGCAGCACGCGCTGGCCGTGGCGGTGCGCGGGATCGGCAACCGGCACCGCCGCAATCAGCTTGCGGGTATAGGGGTGCTGCGGGTTCTCAAACACCGCCCTTCGCGGGCCAATCTCCACGATTTGCCCCATAAACATCACCGCCACGCGGTGGCTGATGCGCTCAACCACCGCCATGTCGTGCGAGATAAACAGGAAGGCAATCCCCATATCCCGCTGTAAATCCAGCAGTAAGTTGATAATTTGCGCCCGGATCGAGACATCCAGCGCCGAGACGGACTCATCCGCAATCACCACCTTCGGGTTCAGCGCCAGCGCGCGGGCGATGCAGATACGCTGCCGCTGCCCGCCGGAAAACTCGTGCGGATAACGCCAGGCGTGTTCCGGCTTCAGGCCAACGCGCTCCAGCAGCCAGGCCACGCGACGCTGAGCCGCCTCGCCGTCGAGCAGGTTATGCACCCGCAGCGGCTCCATAATTGAGTACCCTACCGTATGGCGCGGGTCGAGAGAGGCATACGGATCCTGGAAGATAAACTGAATATCTCGCCGTATCGCCTGTAATTTATTATCTGGCAGAGTGTCGATACGTTCACCGTTAAAGGTTATCGTCCCCTCCTGGGTCTCCACAAGCCTGAGCAGCGCCCGCCCGGTGGTGGATTTCCCGCAGCCGGACTCTCCTACCAGCGCCAGCGTTTCACCCGGCCAGAGATCAAAACTGACGTTTTCCACCGCATGCACTTCGCGCTTCAGGCGGTTGAAAATTCCGCTGCGCAGCGGAAAGCGGGTCACCAGATTGCGCACTTCGAGTATCGGTTTGCCCGACACCACGGTGTCCTGCTCGCCTTCATCCTCCTGCGGCTCTGTCGCCTCCAGGGAAATCAGCGGAAAACGACGCGGCAAATCGCTGCCGTTCATTGCCCCAAGCCGCGGCACCGCCGCCAGCAGCGCTTTGGTGTAAGGATGCTCGGGGGCATGGAAAATCTGCTCGACCGCACCGGTTTCCACAGCATTGCCCTTATGCATCACCAGCACCCGATCGGCGATGTCAGCCACTACGCCCATATCGTGGGTGATGAAAATCACCCCCATCTCCATCTCCTGCTGCAGCACTTTGATGAGCTGCAGGATCTGCGCCTGAATCGTCACGTCCAGCGCCGTCGTCGGCTCATCGGCGATCAGCACCGCCGGACGGCAGGAGAGCGCCATGGCAATCATCACCCGCTGGCGCATGCCGCCGGAAAGCTGATGCGGGTAGCGCCCCAGAATGGCCTGCGCCTCCGGAATGCGCACCAGCTCCAGCATCCGTCGGGCCTCTTTAAGCGCCTCATCGCCGCTCAGCCCCTGATGCAGCCGGATGGACTCGGCAATTTGCTCCCCGACCGGGAACACCGGGTTCAGGGAGGTCATCGGCTCCTGGAAGATCATCGCAATATCCGCCCCGCGCACGCCCTGCATCTGCGCGCCGCTCAGCTCGTTTAAATCGATGACCTGACGGTTACGGCGGCGCAGGAGCATTTTCTCGCTGCTGATTTGCCCGCCCGTCTGTTCCAGCAGGCGCATCAGCGCCAGCGCGGTGACCGATTTACCGGAGCCGGATTCGCCAACAATCGCCAGCGTCTCGCCGCGTCTGAGCGAGAACGATAAATTCTGTACTGCGGGGATGAACTGCCGCTCTTCCTGAAACGCAATATTCAGCTGATGGACAGCCAGCACCTCGCGGTTGTCCAGTTCTTCAGTGTGCGGCACGCGCTGCCCCCTTATTCACGATAGATGCCCGTGCTCGGCTCATCACCGGCATAACCCCAGGCGCGGTACATGCCTTCGCTGTTGAACGGCAGGGCCACGTTGCCCTCACGATCGACCGCAATCAGCCCGCCGACGCCGCCCAGGGCAGGTAATTTTTCCATCACCACGCGCTCGCAGGCCTCGCTCAGGCTTAAACCGCCGTAATCCATCAGCGCGGTGATGTCGTAGGCCGCGAGGGCGCGAATAAACACTTCCCCGGTGCCGGTACACGACACCGCTGCCGTGGCGTTATTGGCATAGCAGCCCGCGCCGGGCAGCGGGCTGTCGCCGACGCGTCCCGGCAGCTTGTTGGTCATGCCGCCCGTTGACGTCGCCGCCGCGAGGTTACCGGCTTTATCGAGCGCCACCGCGCCGACCGTGCCCATTTTGGTGGTTTCATCCAGCGGCGCAGTATGGTCAAGCTGCGTTATGCCCGCCGTACGGGCTTCCAGCAGCTGCTGATAGCGTTCTTCCGTGGAAAACAGATCCGGCGATACCGGTTCCATTCCGTGCTCAAAGGCAAATTTTTCCGCCCCAGCGCCCGCCAGCAGAACGTGCGGGCTCTCCTCCATCACCAGACGCGCCGCCAGCACCGGGTTTCGCAGATGGCTCACGCCCGCCACGGCGCCCGCCTTCAGGGTGACGCCGTCCATCACGCAGGCGTCCAGCTCGTGGGTTTCATCCCGGGTAAAGACCGAACCTATTCCGGCATTAAAGAGCGGACACTCTTCCAGCAGGCGCACCGCCTCGGTGACCACATCCAGCGCGCTCTCGCCCGCTTCCAGCATTTTCTGGCCCGTTTCCACAATGGCGTACAGCGCGTCAATGTAGCGCTTTTCCTGCTCGGGACTAAGCTGTGCACGGGTGATTGCCCCTGCGCCGCCATGAATTGCGATTACCGCATTAACCATTCGCATCACCCGTTAGCCTGATTCGCGGCTTTTTCTATAAATATCATTATCGTCGATGAAACTTCAGATGATTTTTGAATATAGAAAGACGCAACAGTGATGTAAAGCGTACACCCATCGGGTCATACAGTTAGCCGCACTTTTCTGCCATAATGGGCGCTTTCGTTGTTACTCCGCAGGAGCCCACCATGGATTTTACCGCCGGACTGATGCCGCTTGAGACGGCACTCTCGCAGATGCTTGACCGTATTTCTCCGCTGCATGACGTTGAGACGCTGCCGCTTGTGCGCTGTTTTGGTCGTATTGCCGCGCGCGATATCGTCTCGCCGATGAACGTGCCGGGGTTCGATAACTCCGCGATGGACGGTTACGCGGTGCGCCTGGCGGATCTCCAGACGGGTAACGCCCTGCCGGTAGCGGGTAAAGCCTTTGCGGGCCAGCCGTTTGTCGGCGAATGGCCTGCGGGCACCTGCGTGCGCATCATGACCGGCGCGCCGGTTCCGCAGGGCTGCGATGCCGTGGTGATGCAGGAAGAGACCGAGCAGACCGACGACGGGGTGCGTTTTACCGCGAACGTTAAAGCGGGCCAGAACATCCGCCGCACGGGCGAAGACATCACCCTCGGCGCGACCGTTTTTGCCGCCGGGCAGAAATTGACGGTAGGTGAACTGCCGGTGCTGGCGTCGCTCGGCATCGCGGAAGTTGACGTTGTCCGCAAGGTGCGCGTGGCGGTTTTCTCCACCGGCGACGAGCTGCAGCTTCCGGGCCAGCCGCTGCAGGACGGCCAGATTTATGACACCAACCGCCTGGCGGTACACCTGATGCTGGAGCAGCTGGGCTGCGAGGTGATTAACCTCGGGATTATTCCAGACGACCCGGAAAAACTGCGCGCGGCGTTTATCGAGGCGGACAAATCCGCCGACGTGGTCATCAGCTCCGGCGGCGTCTCCGTGGGCGAAGCGGATTACACCAAAACCCTTCTTGAAGAGCTGGGCGAAATCGCCTTCTGGAAGCTGGCGATCAAGCCGGGCAAACCGTTCGCGTTTGGCAAGCTTCCGCACAGCTGGTTCTGCGGCCTGCCGGGTAACCCGGTCTCTGCGGCACTCACCTTCTACCAGCTGGCGATCCCGCTGCTGGCGAAGCTTTCCGGCAACAAAGCCAGCCCGCTGCCGGAACGCCTGCGCGTGCGTGCCGCTACGCGCCTGAAAAAATCACCGGGTCGTCTCGATTTCCAGCGCGGCATTCTGGCACGCGGCGCGGACGGTGAGCTCGAAGTGAGCACCACCGGACATCAGGGCTCGCACATTTTCAGCTCCTTCAGTCTGGGTAACTGCTTCATCGTGCTGGAGCGCGAGCGCGGCAACGTGGAAGCCGGCGAATGGGTTGAGGTTGAGCGCTTTAACCACCTGTTCGGAGGCTGACATGACGGTGGAGCTGAGCGACCAGGAGATGATGCGCTACAACCGCCAGATCGTGCTGCGCGGGTTTGACTTCGAGGGCCAGGAAGCGCTTAAGGCAGCCAATGTGCTGGTCGTCGGTCTCGGCGGGCTGGGCTGCGCCGCCGCGCAGTATCTTGCGGCGGCGGGCGTGGGCAGGATGACGCTGTTGGATTTCGATACCGTCTCGGTGTCCAACCTGCAGCGCCAGACGCTGCACAGCGACGCGACGGTTGGCCAGCCGAAAGTGGACTCTGCCCGCACGGCGCTGGCGCGCATCAACCCCAACGTTCAGTTCACCCTGATTGACGCGATGCTGGATGACGACGCGCTGTTCGCGCAGATTGCGCAGCACGATCTGGTGCTCGACTGCACCGATAACATCGCGGTCCGTAACCAGCTGAACGCGGGCTGTTTTGCCCACAAAACCCCGCTGGTCTCCGGCGCGGCAATCCGCATGGAGGGGCAAATCAGCGTCTTCACGTACGCGGATGGTGAACCCTGCTACCGCTGCCTGAGCCGTCTGTTTGGCGAGAATGCGCTGACCTGCGTCGAGGCGGGCGTGATGGCGCCACTCGTCGGCGTGATTGGCTCATTGCAGGCAATGGAAGCGATCAAAGTGCTGGCGCACTACGGCACGCCTGCCGCGGGGAAAATCGTGATGTATGACGCGATGACCTGCCAGTTCCGCGAGATGAAGCTGATGCGTAACCCGGGGTGTGAGGTTTGCGGAGGTTAAAGCAAACGGCAACCTTCAGGTTGCCGTTTTAGTGTTTGCTCCCTCTCCGTGTGGGAGAGGGTTGGGGTGAGGGCATCAGGCCGCCCCCGTCAGATAGACGTCCGTCCAAACGCTCCCTGCCAGTCCTGCTCAAACTTCACGATCGCCGCATCCACCGCAGGGGAAGTAATAAACTGCTGCGCCACGTCCAGTGGCAGCGTGATGGACTCGCACCCTGCCAGCAGGCAGTCCAGCGCCTGACGCGGGGTTTTAAAGCTCGCGGCCAGCACCTTTGACTGCGGCGCGTGCAGCGCCAACAGCTGCTGCAGTTCAATTACGGTCTGAATCCCGTCCCCGCCCTGCGCGTCCACGCGGTTAACGTAAGGGGCCACATACTCTGCTCCGGCCAGGGCGGACAGCATCCCCTGCGCGGCGCCATACACCGCCGTGCCCAGCGTCGGGATCCCTTCCGCTTTCAGCATCTTAATGGCTGCCAGCCCTTCTGCGGTCACCGGCACCTTCACCACCAGGTCGTTAATGATAGCGCGCAGCTTGCGCGCGTCTTCCACCATCCCTTCGGCGGTGGTTGCCATTACCTGCGCAAACAGACGGCCCTTACCTCCCAACGCGTCGTGCAGCGCGGGCAGCAGCTCGTCGAGCGGCGTTTTTCCTGCCGCCACAATGCTTGGGTTGGTGGTCACGCCCGCCAGCGGGAAGATACGCGCCAGCTTTTTGACTGCCGCAACGTCAGATGTGTCGAGATAAAGTTCCATGATGTCACCCTCAAAATTAGCCTGCACTTACCCTATCACGATAAAACCTGCTCAAGAGTTGACCTGAATCAAGATAACTTTCATTCGAAAGTCACTTAATCTTCATATGCAACTTGAGGGCAAAAATATGATCTTCAATATTCAGCGTTATTCCACCCACGACGGCCCCGGTATTCGAACCGTGGTGTTCCTGAAAGGCTGCTCGCTGGGCTGTCGCTGGTGTCAGAACCCGGAAAGCCGCTCGCGCAGCCGGGACGTGCTGTTTGACGCGCGCCTGTGTCTGGAAGGCTGCGACCTGTGTCAGCTGGCGGCACCGGGCTGTATCGAACGCGCGCTCAATGGCCTGGTCATCCACCGCGAAAAGCTGAGTGAAGAGACGCTTAACGCCCTCACCGACTGCTGCCCGACGCAGGCGCTTACCGTCTGCGGTGAAGAGAAGCAGGTGGACGAGATCATGACCACCGTGCTGCGCGACAAACCCTTTTATGACCGCAGCGGCGGCGGGATCACCCTCTCCGGCGGCGAGCCGTTTATGAACCCGGAGCTGGCGCACGCCCTGTTCAAGGCCAGCCACGAACAGGGTATCCACACCGCCGTCGAAACCTGCCTTCACGTGCCGTGGCACTATATCGAGCCGTCATTACCGTACGTCGATCTGTTCCTTGCCGACCTTAAGCACGTCGACGGAGCGGTGTTCAAACAGTGGACCGACGGTTCGGCCAAACGGATCCTGGACAACCTGAAGCGCCTCGCCGCTGCCGGGAAAAAGATCACCATCCGCGTGCCGCTGATCCAGGGCTTTAACGCCGATGAAGCGTCCATCACAGCCATTACCAACTTCGCCGCCGACGAACTCGGCGTCGATGATATTCATTTTTTGCCGTATCACACGCTGGGCATGAACAAATACACCCTGCTCGGCCAACCCTACTCTGCCCCTGACAAACCGCTGGATAACCCTGCCCTGCTGGATTTCGCGCAGCAGTACGCCTGCCAGAAAGGGTTAACCGCGACCTTACGAGGATAAACCTATGACCACCCTGAATCTCAACACCCTCAGCGAACGTATTAAAGCGCATAAAATGGCGCTGGTGCATATCGTCAAGCCGCCGGTCTGTACCGAGCGCGCGCAGCATTACACCGAAATGTACCAGCAGCACATGGACAAGCCGATCCCGGTGCGCCGCGCCCTGGCGCTGGCACATCACCTGGCGGAACGCACCATCTGGATCAAGCACGACGAGCTGATTATCGGCAACCAGGCAAGCGAAGTGCGCGCCGCGCCGATCTTCCCGGAATATACCGTCTCCTGGATTGAGAAAGAGATTGACGATCTGGCGGACCGTCCGGGTGCGGGCTTCGCGGTGAGTGAAGAAAACAAGCGTGTGCTGCATGAAATCTGCCCGTGGTGGCGCGGCCAGACGGTGCAGGATCGCTGCTACGGCATGTTCACCGACGAGCAGAAAGGCCTGCTGGAAACCGGCATCATCAAAGCCGAAGGCAACATGACCTCCGGCGACGCCCACCTGGCGGTAAACTTCCCGCTGGTGCTGGAGAAAGGTCTCGACGGCCTGCGCGCCAAAGTGGACGAGCGCCGCTCGCGCATCAACCTGACGGTGCTGGAAGACCTGCACGGCGATCAGTTCCTGAAGGCAATTGATATCGTGCTGGAAGCCGTCAGCCTGCACATCAAACGCTTCGCCGACCTGGCGCGTGAGATGGCGTCTACGGAAACCCGCGAAAGCCGCCGCGACGAGCTGCTGGCGATGGCGGAAAACTGCGACGTGATTGCCCACGAGCCGCCAAAAACCTTCTGGCAGGCGCTGCAGCTGTGCTACTTCATTCAGCTGATCCTGCAGATTGAGTCCAACGGTCACTCCGTTTCCTTCGCCCGTATGGACCAATATCTTTACCCGTACTATCGCCGCGACGTGGAGCTGGACCAGAGCCTGGATCGCGAGCACGCCATCGAGCTGCTGCACAGCTGCTGGCTGAAGCTGCTGGAAGTGAACAAAATCCGCTCCGGCTCGCACTCCAAAGCCTCTGCCGGTAGCCCGCTGTACCAGAACGTCACCATTGGTGGTCAGAAGCTGGTTAACGGCGAGCCGATGGACGCGGTGAACCCGCTCTCCTACGCGATTCTGGAGTCCTGCGGCCGTCTGCGCTCTACCCAGCCGAACCTGAGCGTGCGCTACCATGCGGGCATGAGCAACGACTTCCTCGACGCCTGCGTGCAGGTGATCCGCTGCGGCTTCGGGATGCCGGCCTTTAACAACGATGAAATCGTGATCCCGGAATTTATCAAGCTTGGCGTTGAGCGCGATGATGCCTACGACTACGCGGCCATCGGCTGCATCGAAACCGCGGTAGGCGGCAAGTGGGGCTACCGCTGCACCGGCATGAGCTTTATCAACTTCGCCCGCGTCATGCTGGCGGCGCTGGAAGGCGGCCGCGACGCCACCAGCGGCAAGGTGTTCCTGCCGCAGGAAAAAGCGCTCTCAGCCGGCAACTTCGACAATTTCGAGGAGGTGATGGCGGCGTGGGACAGCCAGATCCGCTACTACACCCGCAAATCTATCGAAATTGAGTACGTGGTAGACACCATGCTGGAGGAGAACGTCCACGATATTCTCTGCTCGGCGCTGGTGGACGACTGCATCGAACGCGCGAAAAGCATCAAGCAGGGCGGCGCGAAGTATGACTGGGTCTCCGGCCTGCAGGTGGGTATCGCCAACCTCGGCAACAGCCTGGCAGCGGTGAAAAAGCTGGTCTTTGAGCAGGGCGTCATCGGCCAGCAGCAGCTGGCGGCGGCGCTGGCCGATGACTTCGACGGGCTGACCCACGAGCAGCTGCGCCAGCGCCTGATCAACGGCGCGCCGAAGTACGGCAACGATGACGACAGCGTGGACATGCTGCTGACACGCGCCTACCAGACCTACATTGAGGAGCTGAAGCAGTACCACAACCCGCGCTACGGCCGCGGCCCGATTGGTGGTAACTACTACGCGGGCACGTCGTCTATCTCCGCTAACGTGCCGTTCGGCGCGGCAACGATGGCCACGCCGGACGGACGTAAGGCGCATACCCCACTGGCGGAAGGGGCCAGCCCGGCTTCCGGTACCGACCACCTTGGTCCAACGGCGGTCATCGGTTCCGTGGGTAAACTGCCTACCGAGGCGATCCTGGGCGGCGTGCTGCTTAACCAGAAGCTGAACCCGTCGACGCTGGAAAACGACAGCGATCGCCAGAAGCTGATGGTACTGCTGCGTACCTTCTTCGAGGTGCACAAGGGCTGGCATATTCAGTACAACATCGTCTCGCGCGAAACGCTGCTGGAGGCGAAGAAACACCCGGACCAGTACCGCGACCTGGTAGTGCGCGTGGCGGGTTACTCGGCGTTCTTCACCGCCCTGTCGCCGGATGCGCAGGACGATATTATCGCCCGTACTGAGCATACGCTGTAGCGAAGTATTCCCTCTCCCCGTGGGAGAGGGAGAAAACACTAAAAACGGCAACCTCGGTTGCCGTTTTGCTTTTACTTTCGAATGAAATTAAATTTGTGCTCCCCGTCACCTTGTTATTAGAATGTTTCAAAACGCAGTGACCCAGGAGCACAGTATGACCGTTAAAGTTATCGTCACCGATATGGACGGAACTTTCCTTGATGATGCCAAGCAGTACGATCGTGACCGCTTCCAGGCACAGTTTGAGCAGCTTAAATCCCGCGATATTGAATTCGTTGTCGCCAGCGGCAATCAGTATTACCAGCTCATCTCCTTCTTCCCCGAGCTGAAAGAGCAGATCTCCTTCGTGGCGGAGAACGGCGCGCTGGTGTTTGACCACGGCGAACAGGTTTTCCACGGCGAGCTGACCCGCCATGAGTCGCAGATCGTTATTGGCGAACTGCTGAAAGACGAAGGGCTGAACTTTGTAGCCTGCGGTCTGGAGAGCGCCTACGTCAGCGACAAAGCCCCGGACGCCTTCGTGGCGCTGATGTCAAAGCACTATCACCGCTTAAAACGCATCAGCGATTACCGCGAAATCGACGACGTGCTGTTTAAGTTCTCCCTGAACCTGCCGGACAGCGATATCCCGAACCTGGTCGATAAACTGCACGTCTCCCTGGACGGCATCATGAAGCCGGTCACCAGCGGTTTCGGTTTTGTCGATTTGATTATCCCCGGCCTGCACAAAGCCAACGGCATCAGCCGCCTGCTAAAACGCTGGAAAATCTCCCCGCAGGAGTGCGTCGGCATTGGCGACAGCGGCAACGATGCCGAGATGCTGAAGCTGGTGAAATACTCTTTTGCGATGGGCAACGCGGCGCAGAGCATTAAAGACATTAGCCGCTACAGCACCGACGATAACAACCATCAGGGCGCGCTGAACGTCATTCAGGCCGTGCTCGACAACCACTCTCCTTTCGACGTCTGATCCTTTCCTCGCCGGAGCCCCGCTCCGGCCTCTCACTCTTTTTCCGTCCTGTGGCTTGCGTCAAGTTTTTAAACTTGCATTAACTTATTTTTAACTTAAAGTATCACTTGTAGATATTTTTACTTTCGAATGAAAGATGCGAGGCAGTTATGACCTTTACCAGTGAAACCTTGCCAGCGGACCACAAAGCGGCAATCCGTCAGTTAAAACGTGAGTTACGCGCGCAGATCGGCGACGTGCAGGCGGTGTTCGACAAGCTCAGCGATAAAATCGCCACCCGCGTGGCGGAGATCAACGCCCTGAAAAATAAAGGCGAATCCGTCTGGCCGGTGATTCCGTTTGCAGATGTGAAAAACGGCACGATTACCGACGCTCAGCGCGAGGCCGTTAAGCGCCGCGGCTGCGCGGTGATTAAAGGTCACTTCCCCCGCGAGCAGGCGCTGGCGTGGGACCGGTCGATGCTCGACTACCTCGATCTGAACAAGTTTGACGAGGTATACAAAGGGCCGGGCGACAACTTCTTCGGCACCTTAACCGCCTCCCGTCCGGAGATTTACCCGATCTACTGGTCCCAGGCGCAAATGCAGGCGCGCCAGAGTGAAGCGATGGCGCAGGTGCAGTCGTTCCTGAACCGTTTATGGACATTCGAGAGCAACGGCAAGCAGTGGTTTAACCCTGACGTGAGCGTGATTTATCCGGACCGCATTCGCCGTCGTCCGCCGGGAACCACTTCAAAAGGGCTGGGGGCGCATACCGATTCCGGCGCGCTGGAGCGCTGGCTGCTGCCGGCTTACCAGCAGGTGTTTGCCCGCGTGTTTGACGGCAACGTCGAGAAATACGATCCGTGGAACGCCGCGCACCGTACTGAAGTGGAAGAGTACACCGTGGATAACACCACCAAGTGCTCGGTGTTCCGCACCTTCCAGGGCTGGACGGCGCTGTCGGATATGATCCCCGGCCTGGGGCTGCTGCACGTGGTGCCGATCCCGGAAGCAATGGCCTACATTCTGCTGCGTCCGCTGCTGGACGACGTGCCGGAAGACGAACTCTGCGGCGTGGCGCCGGGGCGCGTGCTGCCGATTTCCGAGAAGTGGCACCCGCTGCTTGTCGAAGCATTGACCAGCATTCCGGCGCTGGAAGCCGGTGATTCCGTGTGGTGGCACTGCGACGTGATCCACTCCGTCGCGCCGGTGGAAAATCAGCAGGGCTGGGGCAATGTGATGTACATCCCCGCCGCGCCAATGTGCGAGAAGAACCTCGCCTATGCGAAAAAGGTCAAGGAAGCGCTGGAAACCGGCGCGTCGCCGGGAGACTTCCCGCGCGAGGATTATGAAAAAAGCTGGCAGGACCGTTTTACCGTGAACGATCTCAATATCCACGGCAAGCGTGCGCTGGGCATGGCTTAACTGTCGTACAGCCCTTCCCGCTCCACGGCGGTGCGTCGTTTCCCCTGACGTATCCGCCGTACCGATTCCCGCACGGCCAGCGTGCCGTTCAGCAGCAATGTTCCTACCGGCGCGTCCGGGCGCATCAGCCGCTGCTGGAGCATATGCACCGCTTCCGTTCCCAGCTCGTCGCGGGGAACATGCACCGCCGTTAAGGGCACATCCTGAATCGCCGCCAGATTAAAGCCGTCAATGCTCATCACCGAGACGTCCTGCGGCACGCGCAGACCGTGATTTTGCAGCGCGCTGATAGTGCCTGCCGCCATAAAGTCCCCGCCTACCAGGAACGCCGTCGGCAGGTCTTTTCCCTTCTGTTGGTTAAGCCACTCGCTCACCAGCTGCTCCGTCTCTCTGGCGCTGAAGCTTGGCACCACCAGCAGATCGCGCTTGTCCTTGAACGCCAGGTTATGGGACTGCCACGCGTCGCGGATCCCCGCCAGGCGCAGCTCCATGGTGTAGCGACGCAGGCACAGCACGTTCATCACCTCGCGGTGCCCCATCTCGAACAGGTACTCCGCCGCCCGCTCGCCAATAGCACGGTGATCCGGGGCAACGGCAGGCAGGCGCATGCGGCGGTCCCGGCAGTTAATCAGCATGCAGGGTTTCCCCACATCCACCGCCAGATCGTGGATATGCGGATCGTCGATACCGAGCAGAATGGCCGCCTGGGTATCCGGCTCGTTCATGCGTGCCAGAAAAATCTGGGCGTCGCTGTCGTTCTCCTCCAGCGCGCAGTAGCGCAGCCGAACCTCGTGCGAGGCAAGCCCTTTGCTCACGCTCTGGATCACGCGGTAGTAAAAGATGTCGGACCGCTCGTCGAAGGCACGCTGAGGGGCAAAAACCACCAGGCTGTTAAGCAGCAGACGCCCCGCCGCCATGCCGTCCATTACCCCCAGCTCCCGCGCGCACGCCAGCACCTTAGCCCGCGCCTTTTCGCTGGTATTCGCTTTGCCTGCCAGCACACGGGAAACCGTACTGATGGAGAGCTGGGTACGGGCGGCGATTTCGGTGATTTTTAGCCTTTTGTCCATTTTGTGATCTGGCTCCATTTGCGAAATGAAAAAATTTTCATAGCGTATTCATCAGGCAATAACTGACATAAAGACCATCATGCCAGAGGGTTTACGTCAGTTATGAGAAATTTTGCACAAAATCCACTTTTGCCCTCTCATTTTCTTCCCTAAGGTGAACTTGTCACACAGCTTCCATACTAGTTGTATAGCAACTTAAGCATTCTAAGCGGATAGAAATCAAAGGCATAACAATCTGTGTGACACCTGAACCTCCGTCCCCTTACCGTCCGTCTTGTGGAGAGTAAAATGAGTCAGGACATCAATAATACCGTTGCGACAAGCAAAACCCGTCGCGTCATTAAGAATTTGCGCTGGTACGTGCTGGTGCTGTTTTTACTTGGCGTCACCGTTAACTACATCACCCGTAACTCACTGGGCATCCTCGCCCCGGAACTGAAAGAGAGCCTCGGGATCACCACCGAGCAGTACTCCTGGATAGTCGGCGCGTTTCAGATCGCCTACACCATTTTCCAGCCCCTGTGCGGCTGGCTGATCGACGTTATTGGCCTGAAGATTGGCTTTATGGTCTGCGCCGGGATCTGGGCACTGATGTGTATCTTCCACGCGGGTGCCGGAAGCTGGCTGCATCTCGCGATCCTGCGCTTCTTTATGGGCGCTTCCGAAGCTGCCGCCACGCCAGCGAATGCCAAAACCATCGGCGAATGGTTCCCGAAATCAGAGCGTCCCGTTGCCGCTGGCTGGGCGGGCGTGGGCTTCTCCATCGGCGCGATGCTGGCCCCGCCTATCATCTACTTTGCTCACGCCTCGTTCGGCTGGCAGGGCGCGTTTATGTTTACCGGCGTGCTGGCGCTGCTGTGGGTGATCCTCTGGTGGGCGTTCTACCACAACCCGGAACAACACCCGAACCTGAGCCGCGACGAACTGGCGTTTATCAAACAGGATAACGAACCCGCACCGGTCAAGCTGCCCTTCCTGACCGCGCTGAAAACTGTCTCGAAAAACAAACGCTTCTACGGTATCGCCATCCCGGCCTTTATGGCAGAACCCGCCTGGGCGGTGCTGAGCTTCTGGGTGCCCCTGTACCTCGCCAAAGAGCACGGCATGGATTTGAAGCAGATTGCGATGTTTGCCTGGCTGCCCTTCCTCGCCGCCGACCTCGGCAGCGTAGCGAGCGGCTACCTGACGCGTCTGTACACCCGCTGGTTCGGCTGCTCCCGCGTGAACTCGGTGGTGGCAAGCTCCGTCACCGGCGCGTTTCTGATGATTTCTCTGGCCATCGTCGCCGTGACCCGCGACCCGTATATCACCATCGTGCTGATCTCCATCGGCGGCTTCGGGCACCAGATCATCTCCTGCATGCTGAGTGCTCTGGTCGTGGAGTCGTTCGACAAAGGCCAGATGGCGACCGTCAACGGCATGCGCGGCTCGGCGGCGTGGATCGCCAGCTTCCTGTTCTCCCTGTTAATCGGGGTGACCGCCGACAAAATCGGCTTCAACCCGCTCTTTATTGCCATGGGCTTTTTTGACCTGATTGGCGCTTTCTTCCTGGTGGCATTTATTGCTGAACGTCGCGCCAAGCGCGCCTGATAGTGGATGTATTGCATATGAAAACCCTGAAAAACTGGACCGTCGATAAGCAATCTGCGAATCATCTGGAGCTGCTGGTCGATAATCAGCACCGCCTGTGCCTGTACGTGCTGGAACAGAACCTGTTCCGCGTGCTGATCAAACGCAAAGGCGAGATGGCGCTGGACCGCACCTGGAGCATCGCCCCGGAACAAGACGTGCCGTGGGAAGGCCGCCGTCGTGACGACTTGAGCGGTTTCTCCTGCCCGGCCTGGACCCTGACGCAGCAGGATGACGCAGTGACGGTGGCAACCGAGCAGCTGCGCGTGACCGTCCACCAGCCCCTGTGGCTGGAGTGGCACTACCGTAATGATGCGGGCGAATGGCAGCCGCTGGTCCAGGATCGCCCGACCAGCGCCTACCTGCTGAACGCCCACGGCGATGGCGTGGCGCACTATCTCAGCCGTCGCAAGGATGAGCGTTTCTACGGTCTGGGCGAGAAAGCGGGCGATCTGCAGCGCAACGGCAAACGCTACGAGATGCGCAACCTGGACGCCATGGGCCATAACGCCGCCAGCACCGACCCGCTCTACAAGCACATTCCGTTCACCCTTACCCGCCGCGACGACGTGAGCTACGGTCTGTTTTACGACAACCTGAGCAGCTGCTGGCTGGATCTGGGCAACGAGATCGACAACTATCACACCGCCTATCGCCGCTGGCAGGCGGAAGCGGGTGATATTGATTACTACCTCTTTACCGGCAAGCGCGCGCTGGACGTCACCAAAGCCTTTGTGCGCCTGACCGGGAAAACGCTGTTTGGGCCGAAGTGGAGCCTGGGCTACAGCGGCTCGACCATGCACTACACCGACGCACCGGACGCGCAGAATCAGCTGATGAACTTCATCCGCCTGTGCGAAGAGCACGCCATTCCGTGCGATTCGTTCCAGCTCTCGTCCGGCTATACCTCCATCAACGGCAAGCGCTACGTCTTCAACTGGAACTACGACAAAGTGCCGCAGCCGAAGGCGATGAGCCAGGCCTTCCACGACGCGGGATTGAAGCTTGCGGCCAATATCAAGCCGTGCCTGCTGCAGGATCATCCCCGCTATAACGAAGTGGCGGAGAGCGGCCTGTTCATCCGTGATTCAGAAACCGATGCGCCTGAACGTTCCAGCTTCTGGGATGACGAAGGCTCGCACCTCGACTTCACCAACCCGCAGACGGTGCAGTGGTGGCAGAACGGCGTGACCACGCAGTTGCTGGAAATGGGTATCGACTCTACCTGGAACGACAACAACGAGTATGAAGTGTGGGACGGTGAAGCCCGCTGCTTTGGCTTCGGCAAGGAGATCGCCATCAAGCACATTCGCCCGGTGATGCCGCTGCTGATGATGCGCGCCTCGCTGGAAGCGCAGCAGCGCTTTGCGCCGGAAAAACGCCCGTATCTCATCTCCCGCTCCGGCTGCGCCGGGATGCAGCGCTACGTTCAGACCTGGAGCGGCGACAACCGCACTAACTGGGACACCCTGCGCTATAACATCCGCATGGGGCTGGGCATGAGCCTGTCCGGATTATTCAACGTCGGTCACGACGTGGGCGGTTTCTCCGGCGACAAGCCGGACGCCGAGCTGTTCGTGCGCTGGGTGCAGAACGGCGTGATGCACCCGCGCTTTACCATTCACTCGTGGAACGATGACCACACGGTGAACGAGCCGTGGATGTATCCGGGCGTCACGCCTGCCATTCGCGGCGCGATTGAGCTGCGCTACCGCCTGCTGCCGTATCTCTACACCCTGCTCTGGCAGGCGCACGCCGACGACGAGCCGATGCTGCGCCCGACCTTCCTCGACCACGAGCACGACGCGCAGACCTTCGAAGAGTGCGATGACTTCCTGCTGGGCCGCGACCTGCTGGTCGCCAGCGTCGTCGAAGCCGGGCAGCGCGAGCGCCGCGTCTGGCTGCCGGATAACGAAACGGGCTGGTACGATTTTTACACCCACGCGTGGTTCGCCGGCGGCCAGTCGATCGTTCTCGACGCGCCGCTGGAAAAACTGCCGCTGCTGGTGCGCGCCGGGGCCGGTCTGCCGCTGAGCGAGCGCATCAGGCATGTGAGTGCTGAAAAAGATACGACCCGCGAGCTGAAGCTGTTCCCGGTTAAAGGCGTCGGCACAACCACGGGGCTGCTGTTTGAGGACGACGGTGAAAGCTGGGGCTATCAGAAGGGCAATGCGCTGTGGGTGGAATGGGAAATGGAGTGTGATGGCGCAACCATCAACCTGAAGGTCAACGCGCGCGGAGATTATCGTCCGGCGTGGAAGGCGCTGAAGGTGTCGTTACCGGCGGGGGAAAAACGTACGCTGCGGGTAAACGGGATTGAAGGGAGCGAGTGGGTGGTGTAGTACGGCCTGATGCCCTCACCCTAGCCCTCTCCCACAGGGAGAGGGGATAAAGGCACGACGCCTTTCCCTAAGTATTTCGCGCTGCAGGAAGGCGGCAAACCTGTGAATCCCCGGGAGCTTACATAAGTAAGTGACCGGGGTGAACAGGTGCAGCCAACGCATCTGCAGCGTGAAAGACGACGGGAAATTAGCCGTCGATACCTTTGCTGCGCAGGTAATCTTCGTAGTTACCGCTGAAGTCCACCACGCGCTCTGGCGTAATTTCGATCACGCGGGTCGCCAGTGAGCTGACGAACTCACGGTCGTGAGAGACGAAGATCAGGGTGCCCTGATACATCTCCAGCGCCATGTTCAGCGATTCGATCGATTCCATGTCCAGGTGGTTGGTCGGTTCGTCCATCACCAGAATGTTCGGTTTTTCCATCATCAGCTTGCCGAACAGCATGCGGCCTTTTTCACCACCGGAGAGCACTTTGGCCGGCTTTTTGATGTCGTCCTGGCTGAACAGCAGACGACCCAGAATGCTGCGCACCGCCTGCTCGTCGTCACCTTCCTGCTTCCACTGGCTCATCCAGTCGAAGACGGTCAGGTCGTTTTCGAACTCATATTCGTGGTCCTGCGCGTAGTAACCAATCTGCGCGTTTTCAGACCACTTCACGGTGCCGTTGTCCGGCTGCAGTTCACCCACCAGGGTTTTCAGCAGGGTAGATTTACCCACGCCGTTGGCGCCCAGAATGGCAATCTTCTCACCCACTTCCAGCAGCAGGTTGAAGTTTTTAAACAGCGGGCCTTCATCAAAGCCTTTGGTCAGCGCCTCAACTTCCAGCGCGTTACGGAACAGTTTCTTGTCCTGCTCGAAGCGGATGAACGGGTTCTGACGGCTGGAGGCCTTCACTTCTTCCAGCTTAATTTTGTCGATCTGACGGGCACGCGATGTTGCCTGACGGGATTTAGAGGCGTTAGCGCTGAAGCGGCTCACGAAGGATTGCAGGTCCGCAATCTGCGCTTTCTTCTTAGCGTTGTCGGCAAGCAGACGTTCACGCGCCTGGGTGGCTGCCGTCATGTATTCGTCGTAGTTGCCCGGATATACGCGCAGCTCGCCGTAGTCCAGATCCGCCATGTGCGTACAGACCATGTTCAGGAAGTGACGGTCGTGCGAGATGATGATCATGGTGCTGTCGCGGTCGTTCAGCGTCTGCTCCAGCCAGCGGATGGTATCGATGTCCAGGTTGTTCGTTGGTTCGTCGAGCAGCAGGATGTCCGGGTTAGAGAACAGCGCCTGTGCCAGCAGCACGCGCAGCTTCCAGCCTGGCGCGACTTCGCTCATCGGGCCGTAATGCTGTTCAACCGGAATACCCACGCCCAGCAGCAGCTCGCCCGCGCGGGCTTCCGCGGAGTAGCCGTCCATTTCGCCGTACTGGGTTTCCAGATCGGCCACTTTATAGCCGTCTTCTTCGCTCATTTCGGCGAGACCGTAGATACGATCGCGCTCCTGCTTCACTTCCCACAGCTCCGCGTGCCCCATGATCACGGTGTCGAGCACGGTGAACTCTTCGAAGGCGAACTGATCCTGACGCAGCTTACCGATACGCTCGTTCGGATCGAGCGACACGTTGCCCAGCGTCGGCTCTAAATCGCCGCCGAGGATCTTCATAAAGGTGGATTTTCCGCTACCGTTGGCACCAATCAGGCCGTAACGGTTGCCGCCGCCAAATTTGACGGAAATGTTTTCGAACAGCGGCTTACTGCCAAACTGCATAGTGACGTTGCTGGTAACTAACACGGAGAGATTCCTGCGAAAAGTGTGATAAACACGGCATTATGCCACAATTCCGAATTGAGATCCCGTGTTGCGGCAATCCACTAAACTTTAACAAAATCGAAAAAAATGTGATTTCGTACACATCTGAATTCCCTGTTAGCGGGAATGCACATATAATGCGCTCCCATCACAGATTCAGACTTATCAACTCATCGCCTGAATGGCTTAGATACCTCGCACAACATGAACATGAAATTAACAACGCTTTTTGCGGCGGCGTTAGCCGTAGTAGGTTTTTGTAAGACCGCGTCTGCGGTGACGTATCCCCTGCCGACAGACGGAAGCCGTCTGGTGGGTCAAAACCAGGTGGTGACGGTGCCTGAGGGTAACTCTCAGCCGCTGGAGTATTTCGCCGCGCAGTACCAGCTGGGCCTGTCCAACATGCTGGAAGCGAACCCGGGCGTTGACCCGTATCTGCCAAAAGCAGGTACCGTGCTGAATATTCCTCAGCAGCTGATCCTGCCGGATACCGTTCATGAAGGCATCGTGATTAACAGCGCCGAAATGCGCCTGTATTACTACCCGAAAGGCACCAACACCGTTATCGTGCTGCCAATCGGTATCGGCCAGCTGGGCAAAGACACCCCGCTGAACTGGACCACCAAAGTAGAGCGTAAGAAAGCGGGCCCAACCTGGACCCCAACTGCCAAAATGCACGCGGAATACATCGCTGCGGGCGAACCGCTGCCCGCCGTTGTGCCAGCCGGCCCGGATAACCCGATGGGCCTGTACGCGCTGTACATTGGTCGTCTGTACGCCATCCACGGCACCAACGCCAACTTCGGTATCGGCCTGCGCGTGAGCCACGGCTGCGTACGCCTGCGTAACGACGACATCAAGTTCCTGTTCGAAAACGTGCCGGTCGGTACGCGCGTGCAGTTCATCAACGAACCGGTGAAAGCGACGTCTGAGCCAGACGGCAGCCGCTACATCGAAGTGCACAACCCGCTGTCCACCAGCGAAGACCAGATCAACAACAACGAGATCGTGCCGATTACGCTGAACAGCGCGGTGCAGTCAGTGACCTCTCAGCCAGACGTGGAAACCACCATCGTCGACCAGGCGATTCAGAACCGTTCCGGTATGCCGGTGCGTCTGAACTAATCACGCGCATCAAAAAAGCGGGCCTCGAGGCCCGCTTTTTTTTATCCGTTATTCACAATCACAATCCCGCCGTGGTCGTAGCGATAGTGGCAGTGGGCATACTCCAGCGGCGTGCCATCTTCCAGATAAATGACCTGCTCCACCTCCAGCACCGGATCGGTTTCCTCACAGACCAGATGCTCTCTGTCCAGCGCGCTGGGCTTTAACGCCCGCACGACCCGGTATGACCCCATAATTTTCAGCCCCAGGGTTTCCTGAACGTACTGAAACACCGAACCTTCAAGGTGGTTTTTCGTCAGGCCCGGCACCAGATTCATCGGCATCACCGTGGAATCCAGCGACATGGGTTCGCCGTTCAGTAAACGCAGGCGAATGAAGTCGTAGATCGGCGCATCGGCGTTAATCATCAGCGACGCCTGCTCTTTTTCGTTCGGGAAGCGCAGTTCGAAATGCACCACCTGGCTCGTGACCGTACCCAGATGCGCCCAGGTTTTGGTCGCGCCAAAGTAGTCGCTGCCGGAGAGATCCCACTGCGAGAGCTGGAGGAAGTTTTTGCGGATGAACGTCCCCTGCCCCTGGCGGGTGTAGACCAGCCCTTCGACGATCAGCTGGCGCATCGCCTGCTGAATAGTCATCCGGCTGGTACTGAACTCCGCCGCCAGTGCAAACTGGTCCGGCAGGGGTTCGTTGGCGGCGTACTGCTGGCTGATAATGCGTTTCTTAATTTCCCGCGCTATGGTGATGTACTTCGCCGCCATCGTCCTTCCTTTCTGTTAGTTTTCTATCCCGCTGTTTTTCAAGGCCACTCGCTCGGCAATTTTGAGGAAAGGCAGGTAGAAGAATACACCAAATACGATGATTGCCAACTGGACCACCACGGCGCGCCAGTCCCCCGCCGTCGCCAGCCAGGCGCTCAGGATCGGCGGCGTGGTCCACGGGATCATCACCACGCAGCGCGACATTAACCCCAGCGTGGTGCAGAGCCAGGCGAAGTAAATGCCGATGGCGGGCAGCAGCACAAACGGGATCATCAGCGGCAGGTTAAAGACGATCGGCAGGCCGAAAATCACCGGCTCGTTGATGTTGAATAAGCCAGGTGCCAGCGACAGACGCGCCACCTGCTTCGCCGATTGTTGCCGCGAGAAGATAAAGATGGCGATCAGCAGCGAGATCGTGCTGCCCGTACCGCCCACCATGCCAAACGTCGGCACAAAGATGTTGTTGATGATGTGCGGGATCGGCTGTCCGTTGGCGAAGGCCAGCATGTTCTCGTTGGTGTTAATCAGCAAAAACGGCTCCAGCACCACGCTGTTGACCACCGACTGATGAATGCCGAGCGTGAACAGGAAGTTGCCGAAGCTGTAGATGAAAATCGTCCCCGGCAGGCTGGTGTTGATCAGCCGCAGCGGCTGCTGGATAAAGGTCGTAATGAGATGGATCAGATCCGTATGGAGCACGTTTGCCAGCAGCGCCGCCAGCACGGCGAACAGGGAGAGCGTGAGGATCGTCGGGATCAGCGCGGTAAAGGATTTGCTCACCGCCGGGGGCACGTTTTCCCCGAGCGAAATGTGCAGCGCCTTCAGCCGCGAAATGGCGATGAACAGCTCGGTGGAGAGCAGGCCAATCAGCACCCCGGCAAAAATCCCGGTGGAGCCGATATTGGCGAAGGTCAGCACCTGCGTGACGTTCACCGCAGCGTCGCTGCCAACGGGCGTAACCTGTAAGCGCATCGGCATCATGATGATAAAGCTGCTGACGGCGATAACCACTGCCGAGACCGGATTGTCGAAATCTTTGTTGCGCGCCAGCGACCAGGCAATCATCGGCGCCAACAGCAGCGCGGCGATGTTCAGCGTGCCGTTAATAATCGCCTCGCCCCAGACCTTAAACTGTGTGAGCGTGTCGCCCTCAAAAATCCACGGGAACACCACGTTGTTCACCAGCACCGCCAGACCGGCGAGGATGAAAATCGGCATCACCGTGGCGAAGGCGTCGCGCAGGGAGCGCAGGTGCACCTGGTTTGCCAGGCGCGCCGAGAACTCAACAAATTTGTCGACAAAAGACTGCATGTGCGGTGTTATTTTTGCTTCAGACATAGCGGAGTGTTCCCATCAATCAGTCACAAAAACGGCCCGGCAGCGTACGGCTTACATCTCGCGTCCGTTGGTATGGATAACCTGTTTTAACCACGCGTAGCTCTTCTTCGGCACGCGCTTAAGGTCTTTCAGGTCATGATTCTCGCGGTTGACGTAGACCACGCCGTAGCGCTTACGCATGTCCCCCTGCGAGCTGAGAATGTCAATTAACCCCCAGCCGAGATAGCCAATGACCTCTGCGCCATCCTCGAACATGGCTTCCTTCATGGCCTCGATATGCGCCCGGTGGTAGTCGATGCGGTAGGTATCCTCAATCGGGTTAACCCCGTCCCAGGACTCAATCACCCCAATACCGTTTTCAATCGGGAAGACCGGCATGCGCCAGTCGTTGGCATAACGCGTGATGATGGTGCGAAAACCGAGTGGGTCGATCTGCCAGTTCCACTCGGTGGCTTTCAGGTAGGGGTTATTTTTCTCACCGTGCAGCAGGTAATAGTTGACCGGCGTGCCTTCCGGGATCGCATCGCTGTCCAGCGTTTTGCTGGCGTAGTAGCTGAAGGCCATAAAGTCGTTTTTCGTGCGGGCAAACAGAGCGAGATCGTCGGCGCGATAGATATCACCGAAGCCCTCCTGCTCTACCACCGCCATCACCGCCGGGCTGTAGCCCTGGCCGGCAAAGACGCGCAGCAGGTTCTGGTTGAGGAATTCGTCATACTGCTGGGCGCAGAAGATATCGCGCGGCTTGCAGGTGGCCGGATAGATCAGCTGGTGCGCCAGCATGCCGCCCATTAGCTGGCCTGGCTTAGTCTGGTGCAGGTATTCGGTCAGCGACATATGCGCCACCATCGCATGGTGCTGAAGCTCATACAGCTCGCGCAGGGTTTTCTCGCCTTTCATATAGCCGGAAATGCGGAACGCTTCCGGCATATGGAAGATGTTCTGCTCGTTAAAGGTCAGCCAGTACTTTACCCGGTCGCCGAAGCAGTCGATCATCTTTTTGCCGTAGCGGATAAAAGCCGCCACCACGCGGCGATCGTTGAAGCCGTTGTACTCCTGCGCCAGCGCCAGCGGCATGTCGAAGTGGTAGAGGCAGACCATCGGCTCGATGCCGCGGGCGATGAGATCGTCAATAAAGCGGTCGTAAAAGGCGATGCCCTCGTCGTTGAACGCGCCGTCGCCCTGCGGGCAGACGCGGCTCCAGGAGATCTGGAAGCGGTAGCAGTTCATGCCCAGATCCTGCATCAGGTCGAAATCTTCCCGGTAGCGGTGGTAGGAGTCGGTTGCCACCTTCCAGTCGGAGACGTTTTCTCCGGCTTCACGAATGTCGTACACCGACATCCCCTTCCCACCCTCGTTCCAGGCCCCTTCCGTCTGCATGCTGGACACCGAGTTGCCCCATAAAAAGTTGGCCGGCAGTGAATTGTTCATGCTCTCTCCCTATATGACTAGTCATTTAAAATCTCATGACTAGTCATATAGGCGAAGATGAAATTTCGATCAAAGGGGAGGATCGTTTTTTGTGAGGAATGTCGGAAAGAAGCGCTGAGCAGGAAAAATGGATAACGAAATCCTGTTATTTAGGCCTGAGCATTAGCCTATGCAGAATCACATTTCCTGCTCGTGCCGCTGGCTGGCCTCATAAAATCATTATTAACTTAATGCGCACCAACCACGGCTCAGGCCGGAACATAAAAATCTCAACCCTATCAAATGGAAAATGACGCTCATGAAGATATCTACTCGCCGTATCGCATTCGCTCTCAGCTTAGCGTTGCCCGGCTCAATGACTCACGCGGCAACGGTGTATACGGGTGATAAAGTGCAGGGAGTGCCGGTTATCTCTACGCTGGATGTATCAGACCTGCCAGCCGGACAACATCGCTTCATGTTCGAGGGGGTTGAGACAGGAACGGGACAGCGCTGGTATGTCCCCATAATGGTGGCCAAAGGGAAAACGGACGGGAAGAAAGTCCTTTTGCAGGCGGGCGTCCACGGGGATGAGCTAAACGGCGTGCGCATCGTACAAAAAGTGATGGAACAACTGGACCCCGAAAAAATGAACGGCAGCGTTATTGGCATCATTGGCCCAAACCGTTCTGGCCTTGAAAGAGTCTCCCGGACATGGTCTGTTTCAACCGATGGGGGTGAAACGATCGACTACAACCGCGTCCATCCAGGAAAAGAAACGGGTAACCCTGCTGAGCGTCAGGCATGGATGATGTGGAACAAGGTTTACAAGGGGAATGTCGACCTGGCGATTGACTATCACACCCAGTCTACCGGAACGGCTTATCCGCTGTTCATTTATGCCGACTACCGCAATGCGGATGCCCGGACAATTGCGGAACTTTTTCCGGCAGATCAAATTAAGAAAGACCCCGGCGAAGCTGGGTCAATGGAAACCACCTTTATTCAAAATGGTATCCCGGCGATAACGGCCGAGACGGGAGAGCCGAGGATTTACCAGCAGGATATGATTGCCCGGGGTGTAGAGGGTGCCCTCAATGTACTGATCCATTACAAGGTGATTGAAGGCAAAATCGGCGCAACCGCCAGCAGCAATAAAACGTATATTGGTAATGCGATCAGTTCCATACGAGCAACTACGGGTGGGTTTGCGGAAGTTTTCGTTAAACCCGGCGACACGGTAAAAGCAGGACAAGAGGTCGCCCTGCAGCGAAATGCTTTCGGTGATGTTGTCGCGAAGTATTCAGCGGAACGGGACGGCAAAGTACTGGCAATTGGAACAGATGTGGTCAGAGAACCCCGAGCCCTGCTGGTAAGAGTCCTTGAGCAAAACCCAGCCGCAACCTGCAAAGACGGCTGCTGATTACCGCCACAGCCCATCGTTGAATCGGCAAAAGCAGCTTATCGTCATTTTCTTCGATATCATCCCCGGCAGGCGAAGCGCCGCCGGGGATGAGGAGCGTTATTGTTGCGCAAGCTGATTGCGACGATACTCCCCCTGACGCTCCAGCATCCAGCCCGGATATTCACGCGGCAGCGCGCTGACGGCATCCAGCTGTTTAAGCTCGTCTTCGCTTAAGCGGATCCCGGTGGCGGCAATGTTGTCGTCCAGCTGTTCAACGCGCTTCGCGCCAATGATGACGCTGGTCACCGCCTTCTGGTGCAGCAGCCACGCCAGCGCGATTTGTGCGACGGAGACGCCCTTACTTTCGGCAATCACGCGCATCACGTCCACGCAGTCAAAGGCGCGATCTTTGTCCACCGGCGGGAAGTCGAACGCCAGACGGCGGCTACCGGCTTCGCTCTGCCCGTCGCGACCATATTTTCCGCTCAGCAGGCCGCCCGCCAGCGGGCTCCAGACCATCAGCCCGACGCCTTCGCTCTGCATCATCGGCACCAGCTCGCGCTCAAGATCGCGTCCGGCAATAGTGTAGTACGCCTGCAATGACGCAAAACGCGCCAGCCCGAGTCGCTCGGAAATGCCCAGCGCTTTGGCTATCTGCCACGCCGCCCAGTTCGAGACGCCGATGTAGCGCACGTGGCCGTGCTGCACCAGGTTATCCAGCGCATACAGCGTCTCCTCAATCGGCGTGGCCGGATCGAAACCGTGAAGCTGATAGAGATCGATATGATCCAGCTGCAGGCGGCGCAGGCTCTCCTTCACGCTGCTGATGATGTGATAGCGCGAGCTGCCGCGCGAGTTCACTCCTGCCGTCCCGGTTTCGCCAAATACTTTAGTCGCAACCACCACGTTCTCGCGCGGGACGTTGAGGTTTTTCAGCGCCTGGCCGAGGATCGCCTCCGAGCGCCCTTCCGAGTAAACGTCGGCGGTATCGATAAAGTTGATCCCGGCATCCAGCGCGCGGCCCACCAGCTGTTCTGCTTCGCTCTGCTGGAGCTGACCAATCTTGCCCCACATGCCGCCTTCTCCGCCGAAGGTCATGGTGCCGAGGCACAGTTCAGAAACGAACAGTCCGGTGTTGCCCAGTTTTTGATAACGCATAAGATAATCCTCGCATGTCGATTGGGTACCCGATAGTTATACCCGCCCCTCAGCCATCGCGAATGTGGCGTTCCTGTCCGTTTCTTGCCCAATCCTCTGAATATTTATCCGCGCGGGGCGTCGCCAAAGACACTGTAGTCCGGCAGCTGCACCTGCTGATACGGCTCCCAGCCGCCGCCGAGCGCCTTGTAGAGCGCCACCAGATCGAGGGCGCTCTGGACCTGCGCCTGCGCCCGCTGCTGCTCGGCCTGCGCCAGCTGCCGCTGGGCGTCCAGCACGTCGATAAAGCTGGCGATCCCCTGGCGGTAGCTGTCGCTGGCTAAATCAAAGGCGTTTTGCAGGGCATCAATGGTTTTCGCCAGGCCCGCCTCACGCTGCTGGTCGGTGCGATAGCTCACCAGGGCATTTTCGACATCGCCGAGCGCGGTCAGCACCGTCTGGCGATAGTCCAGTACCGCAGCGCCCTGCTGCGCGCGCGCCACCTTGACGCTGGAGACCAGCCGACCGCCCTGGAAAATCGGAATGGAAACCTGCGGGCCGAAGCTGTAGAAGTGGCTGCTCCAGTCGGTCAGCCAGCCGGATTCGCTGTTGCGCAGGCCAAACTGTCCGGAGAGGGTAAAACTCGGGAACAGCTCGGCCACCGAGACGCCAATCTGCGCCGTGGCGGCATGAAGGTTGGCCTCCGCTTCGCGCACGTCCGGACGGCGGCGCGCCAGCGTGGACGGTATACCAGTCTGCACGATATCCGGCAGCGCGGGCATTGGCTGTGCGGATTGCAGCTCGCTATCCAGCGCCCCCGGCGGCTTGCCGAGCAGAATAGCCAGCCCGTTCATCGCCTGGCGTTCCTGGGCCTGATACTGCGGCAGCTGGGCTTCAAGATTGCCCAGCTGCGCCCGGGCGTTTTCCACGTCCATCTGCGGTGACAGCCCGCCGCGCTGGCGGCTTTCGGTCAGGTCCAGCGTCTGCTGCGCGCTTTTAATCTGGGTGTTCAGGGTAGCGATAATGCTCTGCGCCCCGCGCAACTGAAGCCACGCGCGCGCCACTTCCGCTTCCAGCGACACCAGCGCATCGTTACGCTGTTCGATGGCGGCCTTCTGCTGCGCCTCGGCGGCTTCCACCTGACGGCGCACCTTGCCCCAAAGGTCGATTTCCCACTGGGCGTCGAAGCTGCCCTGATAAAGGTTAATCGGCTGCGTCAGCGGCCCCAGCGCGCCTCTGAGTTCAGGGTCGACATTATCCAGCTGGTCGTACACGCCGTGGGATTTTAGCTCCCCTTCCAGCCCGAGCTGCTGGCGCGTCGCCTGCAGATTGCCGTTAACCGACGGGAAAAATGCACCGCCCGCCTGGTTAATCTGTTCACGCGCCCCGGCAATGCGCAGTACCGTTTGCTGCAGCGTCAGGTTACCGGCGATGGCGCGTTCAACCAGACTGTCGAGCTGCGGCGAGCCGAAGGTTTTCCACCAGCGCGGATTGGTCGCGGCGGAGGTGGTTTGCGATTTTACCGCGCTGTCGCCCTTATCGTTCCAGTGCGTAACGGCGGGTGGCGCAGGCTGCTGGTAGTCCGGCCCGACGGCGCAGCCCACCAGCAGCATCATTATCATCAGGGGGTGTAAACGTCTGTGTATCATCAGTGTGCTCCTGCACTCCCCTCGCTCTTAACCGGCGAGAGCAACAAACAAAACGGAATCAATAGCAAGGCCACGGCGCTCAGAATGGTGAAGACGTCGATGTAGGCCAGGAAGCGGGACTGCTCGATCATCGTCTGGTACATCCGCCCGGTGGCAATCCCGGTCGGATCGCCCACCTGGGTGGTGAAGTTCTGAATCGCCTGGGCGCTTTCGCGAATCGCCAGCTGGAACTGCTCGTTAAACGGCGAGGCGTGGTAGGCAAGGTGTGCGCTGTGCGCCTGCGCGCGCTCGGTGATGGCCGCCGTCGAGAGCGAAATCCCGATGGACCCCGCCACGTTGCGGAACATGGTAAACAGCGCCGCCGCATCGGCGTTGAGCCGTCTCGGTATCGAGATGAAGGCGATGGTGGTGAGCGGCACAAACAGGAACCCCAGACCAATCGACTGGGCGCTGCGGAACAGCACCAGGGTTTCGAAGTCAATATCCGGCGTCAGCGTGCGCGACCAGAAGAACGACACCGCCAGGCAGGTAAAGCCAAAGGCGATGATCCAGCGCGTCTGCACCACCGGCATCAGCTTCAGTACCAGCGGGATGGTCAGCACGATCAGCACCGCGCCGGGCGAAAGCACCAGCCCGGACCAGGTGGCGGTATAGCCCAGATCCTGCTGCGCCAGCTGCGGGATCACCACCGAGCTGCCGTAGAGGATCATCGCCATCCCCGCCATCAGCAGGCTGGAGATCGCGAAGTTGCGGTCCTTCATGCAGTGCAGATCCACCACCGGCTTTTTGGCATACATCAGCCAGTAGATTGCGCCGATAATGCCGACCAGCGTCAGCACCGCGAAGGTGCGGATAAAGTTCGAGTAGAACCAGTCGTCATCCTCGCCCCGGTCGAGCATCACCTGCAAACAACCCAGACCGAGGGCGATCAGGCCGATCCCCGTCCAGTCGATGGTCAGCTTCTCTTTTGATTTGCTCTCCCACGGCGGATCTTCCAGCAGCTGGTAGATCGCCAGCACCGTCACAATCCCCACCGGGATGTTGATAAAGAACACCCAGCGCCAGGAGTAGTTGTCGGTGATCCAGCCCCCCAGCGTCGGGCCGAGCACCGGCGCGACGATAATCGCAATGGAGGAAAGCCCAAACGCTTTGCCCCTGTCCTCCGGCTTGAAGTAGTCAAGCAGCACCGACTGCTGGGTGGGCTGCAACCCGCCGCCAAAGAAGCCCTGCATCACGCGGAACAGGATGATTTGCCACAGCTCGGTGGCGATGCCGCACAGAAACGAGCAGATGGTGAACATCACGATGCAAATGAGGAAGAACTGCTTGCGGCCAAACAGCCGGCTCAGGAACGCCGAGATGGGCAGCACGATGCCGTTCGCCACCAGGTAGCTTGTCAGTACCCAGGTGGATTCGTCGTAGCTGGCCGAGAGCGACCCCGCCACGTGCGGCAGCGCGACGTTGACGATGGTGGTGTCCAGAATTTCCATGAACACCGCCAGGGTGACGACAATCGCCACCGCCCACGGGTTACTGGCGGGCTTCCAGTTATCGTGGCTATGATCCGTCATTCCACGGTGACCTTCGGTTCAACCGACAGCCCCAGCGGCAGCGGCTTGTTCGGATCCAGACCTTTATCAATGACGATTTTTACCGGTACGCGCTGAACAATCTTCACGAAGTTACCGGTGGCGTTTTCCGACGGGAAGGCGGAGAAGCGCGAGCCGCTGCCCTGCTGGATGCTGTCGATATGGCCTTCAAGCTCCATATCAGGCCAGGCATCCACGGAGACGCTAACCTTATCGCCGGGCTTCATGCGCTCAAGCTGGGACTCTTTAAAGTTCGCCACCACCCACACGTTCGGGGAGACCAGCGAGAACAGCGCGGTGCCCGCCTGAACCAGCGTGCCGGGCTGCACGTTGCGTTTGGTGACAAAGCCGTCGAACGGGGCGCGGACTTCGGTGTAAGAGAGGTTCAGATTCGCGGTTTCCAGCTGCGCTTTGGCCTGTTCGACCTGACGCTCGCGGGCTTCGACGTTGGTCTCCTGCTGGCGGATTTGCAGCTGTACCTGCTCCGCCACTTCCAGCTGCGCCTGTGCGCTGGCAAGGCCAGCCTGGGCGCTGCGCAGCTGAGCGTTAGCAGAATCAATACTTTGCTGGGTGGTCGCGCGCGGGTCGACGCCGCGCTGGCGGCGGTATTCCGCCTGCGCGTTCGCCAGATCGGCCTGCGCTTTCAGCACCTGCGCTTTGGCTTCGTCACGCTGGGCGGGATACTGCACTTTTGAGAGCGCCAGCTGCGCCTGGGCCTGATGCAGCTGCGCGATAGCCAGCCCAAGCTGAGCCTGAGCCTGATCGCGCTGGGCGGTGGTATCACGCGGATCGATCACCACCAGCACATCCCCTTTCTTCACGCGCTGGTTATCCCGCACGCGAAGCTCGGTAACGTAGCCCGCCGTTTTGGGGGCAATGGTCACCACGTCGCCGTCGGTAAAGGCGTCGTCGGTGGTCTCTTCGTTGCGGGTTAAAAACCACCAGACCAGCGCCACGATCACCATCACGATGACCACGATGCCAAGGATAATTAACGGTTTTTTGCCCGGGCGTTTACGCTCGTTATTGTTTTTATCCTGCTCGTCAGCAGGTGGATTTTGTTCTTCTGCCATAATTCAGCAACGGTCCTGTCAGTGAGCGGCATCACACTATGCCGTTCACTAAAGCTAGGACGTTGCTATACATTTGCCAGGAAAAACTGACAAATTGCGCACTATATGAGAAGGAATAGTCCGAAACCGATCGCCGCAGCCCAGAGCAGCATCGGGATCGACCAGAGGTGGAAGCGCCACCAGATGCGACGGTCGTTGGCCATGCGCAGGGCGATCAGGTTTGCCAGGGAGCCGGGCAGCAGCCCAAACCCACCGATGTTCACCGCCCAGGCCAGCAGCGTGTCCGGCGGAACGTAGTTGAGCAGCAGAATGGTGGCAGGCACGTTGCTGATAAACTGCGACAGGCCAATCGCCGTCAGCCACAGCCCCGGCTGCGACAGCGTGCTGACGCTGTGCAGAACGTTTTGCAGCACCGGAAGCTGAATAAGCAGATGCACGTCGATGAACATCGCCATAAAGACCAGCAGCAGCGTCCAGTCCACGCTCACCAGCACGCGCCGCGCCAGCACGACAAAGCCCGCGGCGACGAGCAGGACGCCAGCCAGCTCATACCTCAGCTCCAGGGCGAACAGAAAGACGATATACAGCCCGAGGCAGCTCCAGACCAGCCGCGGCTGCCACTGCGGGCCCGTGGTCCCGCTATGGTATTGCAGCTTTTTATCCGGAAACGCGAACCAGCAGACCGCCAGCAGCGACAGCATCATCACCAGCGCCAGAGGCGCCATCTGCCAGGTAAAGGCGGCGAATGACAGACCGGAACGTCCCCAGAGAAGAATATTTTGCGGGTTGCCGATGGGCGTCAACAGAGAACCGGCGTTAACGGCGAGCGCTTCAAAGATGATCAGTCTGCTGACCGGGATCTCGCAAAGCTTACGCAGGGTGAGCGTGAGGGGCACGATGATAAACAGCGCCACATCGTTGGTCAGAAACGTCGACAGCACCGCGGCGGAGAACACCATAAACAGGGCCAGCCTGCGCTCGGTGGCAAAACGGCGCACCATTTTACGCCCCAGGACGTCAAAATAGCCGCTCAGCTCGACCCCTTTGGTCAGCATCATTAACCCACTCAGGGTAATGATGGTGCGCCAGTCAATCGCCGCAGACCAGGCCTGTGGCGCAAACGGCACAAACAGGCTTAACCCGGCGCCAATGATTAATAAGAGATGGAAGAAACGATCGCGTGAGAGGGCCTGCAGTCCAGGGATTTTCATTCAGCAGAGGGACCATATTTAAGGGTAAATTCGCGAAACTTCACCAGCGTCTCTTCGCTAACGTGGTGCTCCATTCCTTCCGCATCCCGACGGGCAATTTCCGGGCTGACGCCCAGCACCAGCAAAAAGTTCTCGACAAGCTGATGGCGCTCGCGGCTCTCCTGCGCAAGCTTCTCCCCTTCCGGCGTCAGAAACACGCCGCGCCAGGGGATCATTTCGATCAGGCCTACCGAGGCCAGACGTTTTAACATTTTAGCGACCGTTGGCTGCGAAACCCCCAGCCTGGCGGCCATATCGACCTGACGCGCTTCCCCAACCTCGCGGATCAGATCGGAAATCAGTTCAACATAATCATCAATCAGTTCACGCCGGTGCGCTTCACGGACCTGGCGAAAACCTTCGACATGTTCTTCAACATTCACCAGTTGCGTCGTTTTTTTAATGGTTGGCTTACCTGCGCGACGGTTCATTGTACTTCCTCATTGGGGTGACGCTTCCAGCGCCCGGTATCGAGAGCGCACATTGTAAACCATCCCTCCACAAGCACAAAAAATTAACGAAATAGCCATAGCTATACAATATAGCCTGTGCTATATCTGTATGTAATGCAGTCACCCTTCACGGATCGAAGGGATCAAACATCAGGAGGTCTCATGAACGAATTCAAGAGGTGCATGACCGTGTTTACCCACTCTCCTTTTAAAGTGCGCTTAATGCTGTTGAACATGCTGTGCGATATGTTTAACAACAAACCGCATCAGGACGACAAACCTTCCCACTAAGCGGCGTTGCGGTACGCCGCTTCATTTTTCTGTCACACTTCCGCTGTAAACTGACCAATTCCCGATAATTTTTGCGGATTTGCAGCCCCCTTCGCAAAACATCTGTTTAGCAACTGTTGACCTTAATTCACGCTCGCACTATCTTCTTGCAGCCCTGCACAATTTGCGGCTCGCTGAAGCGGACCTCTCATTCCCTTTCCACGCACTGTCCGGCAGGCTTTGACCCTTGGCGCCAGGGTGAGCACATGGCGTTTTTGTGATAGTGACCTATGAATGTAACCCTGATAGATACCATCGTTACCCGCAGCCGGGCCTTAAGCCCGTGGACGGGATTTTACTTTTTGCAGTCGCTGCTGATTAACTTTGCGCTCGGCTATCCCTTCAGCCTGCTTTATGCAGTGGCTTTCACCTGCATCCTGCATGTGCTGTGGCGAGCGGCCCCGCGCGTGCAGAAAGCGTTGGTAGGGGTCTGTTCGCTGATTGCTGCGATGTATTTCCCGTTTGGCCAGGCCTACGGCGCGCCAAACTTCAACACCCTGCTGGCGCTGCACTCCACCAATATGGAAGAGTCGACAGAGATCCTGACGATCTTCCCCTGGTACAGCTACGTCGTCGGCCTCTTTATCTTTGCGCTTGGCGTCATCGCGGTTCGTCGCAAAGCAGACGCGAAGAGATCATGGGGAAAAATGGAGTCTCTGTGCCTGGCGTTTAGCGTGGGGACGTTTTTCGTTGCGCCGGTGCAAAACCTGGCCTGGGGCGGCGTGTTCAAGCTGAAAGATACGGGCTATCCGGTGTTCCGTTTCGTTAAAGACGTCGTCGTGAACAATAAAGAGGTTCTCGACGAGCAGGCGCGCATGGCTGAACTTTCCAATATGAAAGACACCTGGAACGTGCTGGCGGTTAAGCCGAAGTACCATACCTATGTGGTGGTGATTGGCGAGAGCGCACGTCGCGACGCGCTGGGCGCATTCGGCGGGCACTGGAATAACACACCGTTTGCCAGCTCTGTCAACGGCACCCTGTTTACCGATTATGTGGCGGCCAGCGGCTCGACGCAGAAATCGCTCGGCCTGACGCTGAACCGCGTGGTGGATGGCAAACCTCAGTTTCAGGATAATTTCGTCACGCTGGCCAACCGCGCCGGTTTTCAGACCTGGTGGTTCTCCAATCAGGGGCAAATTGGCGAATACGACACCGCCATCGCCAGTATTGCTAAGCGTGCTGACGAAGTGCAGTTCCTGAAGAGCGGCGATTTTGAAGCCGACAAAAACACCAAAGACGAGGCGCTGCTGAAGATGACGGCGCAGGTCTTTGCTACCCCGCGCACCCAGCCGCAGCTGATTGTTCTGCATCTGATGGGATCGCACCCGCAGGCCTGCGATCGCACTGGCGGTAAATACGCGGAGTTTGTGCAGTCGAAAGAGACCTCTTGCTATCTCTATACCATGACGCAAACCGACGAGCTGCTCAGCAAGCTTTACGATCAGCTGCGCAATACGGGCGAAAGCTTCTCTGTGGTCTATTTCTCTGATCACGGGCTGGCGTTTAAAGAGCGTGGCAAAGAAGTGCAGTATCTGGCGCACGACGACCAGTTCCAGCAGAATTTCCAGGTGCCGTTTATGGTGCTGTCGAGCGATGATAAAACGCATCGCATTATCAAAGCGCGGCGCTCGGCGAATGATTTCCTGCAGTTCTTCTCGCAGTGGACGGGGATTAAGGCCAAAGAGATAAAAAATGATTACCCGTTTATCTCCAACAAGAAAGCACCCCCAGTGTACGTTACCAACTTCAAGTTACAGAAAGTTGACTATAACCATCTGGGTACCGATATTTTTGATATTAAGAGTAAGTAAGCTGTGCGATCTCGTGCGGTCTGATGCCCTCACCCTGACCCTCTCCCACAAGGAGAGGGAAAAAGCTAAAAAAAATCCGCCACATTGGGCGGATTTTTTATTAGCTCACCGAAGTGATTAGAAGCGGTAACCTACGCCCGCGATCCAGGTGCCAACGTCAACGTTGCGGATACGGCTCTGCTCATAGGAGAAGTCCAGAGCCACGTCCTGGATTGGGTTGAACTGCAGGCCTGCGCCATAGGAGAAGCCGTAGTCGCTGTTGCTTGCAGTGCGGTTCAGACCCTGGTTTTCGGTCTGCTGGAATTTACCGTAGCCAACACCTACAACACCGTAGATGCTCGCCCAGTCGTTCAGACGGTAAGCTGGACCAGCAGTGATACCGTAGTACTGGCCTTTGTTGTATGCGCCGTTTTCAGTACGATCTTTCTCGGTGTAGGTGAAAGAACCGATCACGCCCAGCGGGTTGTTATCCTGCTCGTAACGATACTTCAGGTTGAAACCGTTGGTTTTGTTCATCACGCCCTGCATATCGCTCTGAGCGTAACCACCAGTTACAGTAGAAGTAGCAGCTACAGCGGTACCTGCGGAAACAGCCAGTACAGCGGCCAGTGCTGAAAGACATGCAATTTTTTTCATAACCACCTCAAATGTGCTTCAAGTAAGTCCGTAAGTTTTAAATATATCAAAAAATTTTGCGAAACTCTTTGTGATTCGTGATGTCTAATGAGGCCTTTCCTGTAACAGAACGTTTCCAACCTCAGCTAACTCTTTCAAATCACATGCGATTTTTCCTACTAAACGCCCATATTGCGCGTCTGCGCCGTTACATTCATCCAGATTATTCCTAATCTTTCAGGTGATAAATCCACCAGCGCTTAACCATTTTACGGATTTCACGGGTCTTTTTTTTCAACCTAGTCTCAACCGTAGCTGTATATTTCCTTTACACTGCAACCTTTACTCCACTTGACATTAGCTGACAGGAGAAAGGATGCCTGGGTTATCCCGCACGTCGTCGGTCTGGTTGCCGGTAGCCGTCATACTTATTGCCATGTTGTCCATCCAAAGCGGTGCTTCGCTGGCAAAATCGCTTTTTCCACTGGTGGGTGCGCCCGGGGTAACAGCCCTGCGTATCGTGCTGGGAACGGCGATACTGGTCGTCATCTTCAAACCCTGGCGTCTGCGCTTCAAAAAAGAGCAACGTCTCCCCCTGCTTTTTTATGGTTTGTCCCTCGGGGCAATGAACTATATGTTCTACCTCTCCATCCAGACCATCCCACTGGGGATTGCCGTCGCGCTGGAGTTTACCGGCCCGCTGGCGGTCGCGCTTTTCTCGTCACGTCGTCCGGTGGATTTTATCTGGGTCGTGCTGGCCGTTCTGGGCTTATGGTTTCTGCTGCCGCTCGGCCAGAATGTCTCTGAGATTGATCTCACGGGCGCAGCGCTGGCGCTGGGAGCAGGAGCCTGCTGGGCTGTCTATATACTCACCGGGCAGCGAGCGGGTGAAGAGCATGGCCCGGCAACGGTCGCCCTGGGTTCCGTGATTGCGGCTATCGTTTTTGTGCCGATCGGTATGGCGCAGGCCACGGAGTCTATCTGGCAATGGTCAGTCATGCCCATCGGGCTGGCGGTCGCTATTCTTTCAACGGCCCTCCCCTATTCTCTGGAGATGATTGCCCTGACGCGTCTGCCGACGCGCATATTTGGCACCCTGATGAGCATGGAGCCCGCCCTTGCGGCGATCTCCGGGATGGTGTTCCTGGGCGAAACGCTGACGTTTACCCAGACGCTGGCGCTCTGCTCAATTATCGCGGCGTCAATGGGGTCAACGCTCACCATGCGCCCTGAACCTAAAGTTGAGAAAATCGACATCGGCTAATGCCATATATTCTGCATGGCTTCACGGCCATGCAGAATAAAGGCCAGAATGCCATCCGTTATAATTTCTTACATAGTTTGTCAAATTACCGAAATATCCTTCCCCACCCATTCTCCTCAATGCGAATTAAGATTGATCTGTATCAATTTTAAAATTATCTATTAATTTCAATAAATTAAATTATCAACCTCCTTCTTGCTATTAAACCGATAGGCACAGCCAGACCGCAGAGAAAAAATCCGGTGCTATACTTAGTTCCGTAATTACCTGGGACATAAACATCAAGAGGATATGAGATTATGAGTACCGCTAAACTGGTGAAAACGAAAGCGTCTAATCTGCTTTATACCCGTAACGATGTATCGGATAGCGACAAAAAAGCGACCATTGAGTTGCTGAATCGCCAGGTGATCCAGTTCATCGATCTTTCGCTGATCACCAAACAGGCCCACTGGAATATGCGCGGTGCAAACTTTATTGCCGTCCATGAAATGCTGGATGGCTTCCGCACAGCACTGGTGACACACCTCGATACGATGGCTGAACGTGCCGTTCAACTGGGTGGTGTCGCGCTTGGGACCACGCAGGTGATCAACAGCAAAACGCCGCTGAAAAGCTACCCGCTGGATATCCACACTGTTCAGGATCACCTGAAAGAGCTGGCGGACCGCTACGCGATTGTGGCCAATGACGTGCGCAAAGCGATTAGCGAAGCCAAGGATGAAGATACCGCAGACATCTTCACCGCCGCATCCCGCGACCTGGATCAGTTCCTGTGGTTTATCGAATCTAACATCGAGTAATCCATAAGACTTTCCTGTCAAACCCTCGCCTCTGGTGAGGGTTTTGCACATTTATGGTGCACAGTTTTTGCCTGAGACGGTGCAAAAGTGAATAAATTGTAATAATCACCTCACACAACCGTTAATGGAAGATTGTTTTTTCGTCAGAATTTACGCTTAATATCTCCCCGTCAGTTGACCCAAACGAAGCGCACCAAAATGGTGCTCCATGCTGGTGCAACACGACATCATTGCCACGCTTTTTGTGCAATGTATGATTTCATCCCCTTTGTAAAACAACAGCTTGTAAAGTTGGCACGATTTTTTCATTGTGCCAGTCGTTCTCGCAGGGGATCGCCCCGTGGATATAAAAGGAAATGCTATGAAGTCTGTATTAAAAGTTTCACTGGCTGCACTTACCCTGGCTTTTGCGGTGTCCTCTCAGGCTGCCGACAAACTGGTTGTGGCGACCGACACGGCGTTCGTTCCGTTTGAATTCAAACAGGGTGACAAATACGTTGGTTTTGATGTTGATCTGTGGGCCGCTATCGCCAAAGAACTCAAACTGGACTACACCCTGAAGCCGATGGACTTCAGCGGCATCATCCCGGCGCTGCAAACCAAAAACGTCGATCTGGCGCTGGCGGGCATCACCATTACCGAAGAACGTAAAAAAGCGATCGACTTCTCTGACGGCTACTACAAAAGCGGCCTGCTGGTGATGGTCAAAGCGGATAATAACGACGTAAAAAGCGTGAAAGACCTCGACGGTAAAGTGGTGGCAGTGAAGAGCGGCACCGGTTCCGTGGATTACGCGAAAGCGAACATCAAAACCAAAGACCTGCGCCAGTTCCCGAACATTGACAACGCGTATATGGAACTCGGCACCAACCGTGCTGACGCTGTTCTGCACGACACGCCGAACATCCTGTACTTCATTAAAACGGCTGGTAACGGCAAGTTCAAAGCCGTGGGCGACTCTCTGGAAGCTCAGCAGTACGGTATCGCGTTCCCGAAAGGCAGCGACGATCTGCGCACCAAAGTTAACGGCGCGCTGAAAACGCTGAAAGAGAACGGCACCTACAACGAAATCTATAAAAAATGGTTCGGTACTGAGCCTAAATAATTTTACCTGAATTCAGGTTTATAGCGCCCGGCGGCGCTCACGCTTGCCGGGCCTACATTTTTCGTTTTTCACCACGGTATACAGGAATACATCATGCAGTTTGACTGGAGCGCCATCTGGCCTGCCATTCCACTCTTGCTTGAAGGCGCTAAAATGACCCTGTGGATTTCGGTCCTGGGTCTGGTAGGTGGGTTGATTATCGGTCTTGTCGCCGGTTTCGCCCGCACCTACGGTGGCTGGATTGCAAACCACATTGCACTGGTTTTCATCGAAGTGATCCGCGGCACGCCGATTGTCGTGCAGGTCATGTTTATCTACTTCGCCCTGCCAATGGCCTTTAACGACCTGCGCATCGATCCGTTCAGCGCGGCCGTCGTGACCATTATGATCAACTCGGGCGCCTACATCGCGGAAATCACCCGCGGGGCGGTGCTGTCGATTCATAAAGGTTTCAGCGAAGCCGGTCTGGCATTAGGTCTTTCTCGTCGCGAAACGATCCGTCACGTTATTCTCCCGCTGGCGCTGCGCCGCATGCTGCCGCCGCTGGGTAACCAGTGGATCATCAGCATTAAAGATACATCGCTGTTCATCGTTATCGGCGTGGCCGAACTGACCCGTCAGGGCCAGGAAATTATTGCGGGCAACTTCCGCGCGCTGGAAATCTGGAGTGCGGTCGCCGTTGTTTATCTGATCATTACGCTGGTACTGAGCTTCGTTCTGCGCCGTCTTGAAAGAAGGATGAAAATCCTGTGATTGAATTTAAAAACGTCTCCAAGCACTTTGGCCCAACCCAGGTGCTGCACAATATCGATCTGAATATCAAGCAGGGTGAAGTGGTGGTGATTATCGGGCCTTCCGGTTCCGGTAAATCGACCCTGCTGCGCTGCATCAACAAGCTGGAAGAGATCACCAGCGGCGATCTGATCGTTGACGGTCTGAAGGTAAACGACCCGAAAGTGGACGAGCGTCTGATTCGTCAGGAAGCGGGCATGGTGTTCCAGCAGTTCTACCTGTTCCCGCACCTGACGGCGCTGGAAAACGTGATGTTTGGCCCACTGCGCGTGCGCGGTGCCAACAAAGCGGCGGCGGAAGCGCTGGCAAAAGATCTGCTGGCGAAGGTTGGCCTGGCGGAGCGTGCGCACCACTACCCTTCCGAGCTCTCCGGTGGCCAGCAGCAGCGCGTGGCGATTGCGCGCGCGCTGGCGGTGAAACCGAAGATGATGCTGTTTGATGAGCCGACGTCTGCACTCGACCCGGAACTGCGCCACGAGGTGCTGAAAGTCATGCAGGATCTGGCGGAAGAAGGGATGACGATGGTGATCGTGACCCACGAAATCGGCTTTGCTGAGAAAGTGGCTTCCCGCCTGATCTTTATTGATAAAGGCCGCATCGCCGAAGACGGTAACCCGCAGGAATTGATCGCGAATCCGCCTAGCCAGCGTCTGCAGGAGTTCCTGCAGCACGTCTCCTGATCCCTCGCTACATACCAAGCCGGGCTTGCCCGGCTTTTTTACGCCAGATTGTTCCCAAAAACTCCCCTCCGCCTCTCGCCCTCTATACTTATCATTTTGCACGATATTTTTGTCGGAGGACGCCGTGCCGTGGATCCTGCTGCTGTTGATAAGCCTGTTTAGTACGCCATCGCTCGCCGTGGCAATCCCCGGCGTCACCACCGGAGCAACTGCTACTCAGCAAAATACGCCGCCTCCGGAGCCGGATGCAGAACAAAAAAAAGCGGCCTATAGCGCACTTGCCGACGTCCTTGAGAATGACACCTCCCGGCAGGAGCTGATCGAACAGTTGAGGAAGGTGGCCGCCACGCCGCCTCAGGATCCGGTTCCGACCATTACGCCACCGCAGATCGAAGAGGAAAAGACGGTACTGGAAAATGTCACCGACATCAGCCGCCGCTACGGGGAAGCCCTGTCGTCGCGTTTTGCCCAGCTCTATCGAAATCTTGTTGGCACCTCGCATAAACCTTTTAACCCCCACACCTTCACCGCAGCCGCCACGCAGTTTGCGATTCTGGCGGGTGCCGTATTCATTTTTTACTGGCTGCTGCGCCTGTGCGCCTGGCCGCTCTACCGGAAGATGGGCCACTGGGGACGGAAAAAAAATCAGCATAAAAGCAGCTGGCTGCACCTCCCGGCCATGATTACCGGGGCGTTTATCATCGATTTACTGCTGCTGGCCCTGACGCTGTTTGTCGGTCAGGTGCTGGCGGATCGCCTCAATACGGGCAACAAAACCATTGCCTTCCAGCAGGCGCTCTTCCTGAATGCGTTTGCGCTCATCGAATTTTTTAAAGCGGTGCTGCGCGTCATCTTTTGCCCGCGCGTGCCTGAACTTCGCCCTTTCAACATCAACGACGACAGCGCGAAATACTGGGCCGTGCGGTTAAGCGTGCTCAGCGGGCTGATAGGATACGGCCTGCTGGTTGCCGTGCCGATTATCTCCAACCAGGTTAACGTGCAGTTTGGCGCGCTGGCGAACGTGCTGATTATGCTCTGTATAACCGTCTGGTCTCTGTACCTTATCTTTCACAATAAAAGGACGATCACCGAGAGTCTGCTGCATCTGGCCGACCGTTCCCTCTCTTTCTTCAGCCTGTTTATCCGCGCCTTCGCGCTGGTGTGGCACTGGCTGGCAAGCGCGTACTTTATTGTGCTGTGCTTCTTCTCGCTGTTCGACCCGGGAAACAGCCTGAAATTTATGATGGGGGCGACGTTTAAAAGCCTGGCGATTATCGGCATCGCGGCGTTTGTGTCAGGGCTGTTGTCCCGCTGGATCTCGAAAACCATCACCCTGTCGCCGCAGGTCCAGCGTAACTACCCGGAACTGCAAAAACGGGTGAACGGCTGGATGTCGGTATCGCTTAAGGTGGCGCGCATTCTTACCGTCTGCGTGGCGATCATGCTGCTGCTGAATGCGTGGAGCCTGTTTGATTTCTGGAACTGGCTGCATAACGGTGCAGGCGAGAAGACCGTCGATATTTTAATTCGTATCGCGCTGATTCTGTTCTTCTCCGCCGTCGGCTGGACGCTGCTGGCGAGCCTTATCGAGAACCGTCTGGTATCGGATATTCACGGCAGACCGCTCCCCAGCGCCCGCGCGCGCACGCTGTTGACCCTGTTCCGCAACGCGCTGGCGGTGATCATCAGCACCATCACCATCATGATTGTGCTGTCGGAAATCGGCGTGAATATCGCCCCGCTGCTGGCAGGCGCCGGCGCGCTGGGGCTGGCGATCTCCTTCGGCTCGCAAACGCTGGTGAAGGATATTATTACCGGCATCTTTATCCAGTTTGAGAACGGGATGAACACAGGGGATCTGGTGACCATCGGGCCGCTGACCGGTACCGTGGAGCGGATGTCGATTCGCTCGGTAGGCGTGCGTCAGGATACCGGGGCATATCACATCATTCCCTGGTCATCGATCACTACCTTCGCCAACTTTGTGCGCGGCATTGGCTCCGTTGTGGCCAACTACGATGTGGATCGTCATGAGGATGCCGACAAAGCGAAGCAGGCGCTGCGGGATGCGGTCAGTGAACTGATGGAAATGGAGGATATTCGCGGGCTGGTGATTGGCGAGCCGTCGTTTGCCGGCATCGTTGGGCTGACCAACACGGCGTTCACCCTGCGCGTGTCGTTCACCACCCAGCCGCTGAAGCAGTGGACGGTGCGCTTTGCCCTCGACAGCATGGTGAAAAAGCACTTCGATCTGGCGAACGTGCGAACGCCGGTGCAGACGTATCAGGTATTGTCGCCGCCCGCCTCGCCGCTCCCTCCGCAGGAGCCGACGCTGTAACCGAGCCGGGTGACGGCTTTGCCCTACCCGGCCTACGGCGGGATACTATTTGCGACGTTTGTTATCGTCCATAAACGACCAGGCGATAAAGCGGCTCTGCTTCTGGCCCTGCGCCATCTCTTTTTTTACTACTTTTACGGCACCCGCTTCGCTCAGCGCGCGGTAGAGCGGCGGCAGGTTATCCCCGCGGGAAACCAGCGTCGTGAACCACTTCACCTGACGGCCAAACTGTTGGCTTTCCGCAATCATGCGCAGGATGAAGGCAACTTCACCGCCCTCGCACCACAGCTCCTGCTGCTGCCCGCCGAAGTTCAGCGCGGCGTCTTCCGCCTGACCGAGGTTGCGGCGTTTACGTTCGCTGCCCGCGCGAGCCGCTGCCGCCGAATCATGAAACGGCGGGTTGCACATCGTAGCGTCATAGCTTTCGTTTTTATGAACAATGCTGTTGAAGATGGAAGCCGCCTCTTTCTGACGACGCAGACGAATGGAACGGCTCAGGCCAGGGTTCGCGCTGATAATCGCCTGCGCGCTGGCAAAGGCCTCGGTGCCGATTTCGCTCCCGGTAAAGCGCCAGTGATATTCATGTACGCCAATCAGCGGGTAAATCAGGTTTGCCCCGGTGCCTATATCCAGGATGGAAGCCTGCTGCGGTACAGCGCCGTCACGATCTTCGGCAAGCAGATCGGCAAGGTGATGAACGTAATCAGCGCGGCCCGGCACAGGGGGGCAGAGAAAGCCTTCCGGAATATCCCAGTGAGCCACACCGTAAAAATGCGCCAGCAGGGCTTTGTTCAGCGTTTTCACCGCCTGCGGATCGGCAAAATTGACGGTCGGCTCACCCGCTGGGGTCTGGACAATATAGTCCTGCAGCGCAGGGCAGCTCTGGCACAGGGCGTTCATGTCGTAGCGGCTGCGGTGGCGATTTCGTGGGTGCAATCCCGGCTTTTGGGAAGTCATGGCGTTCTCCTTTAAACAGCGGCGTAAGATACCCTGTGCTGGCCCAGCGGTAAATCTTTCTCTGCGGCGCTTAAAAAAATGCCGGAAATCAAACACCTCTACGTCTATGATCTGTCAGCGAATTGTCAGTTTTTATCGTTCAAAAAATAAGCAGATCATCATCAAATATTTGCGCTAAGTCACACTCGTCAGGCTTCTAAACTTAAAGGGAATCACCTGTTGTTTCCTCATGAGGATGTGATTATGAAAAAGTACCTGACCCTTGTCGTTATCGCCGGCGCCCTGGCAACGGCTTCATTTTCTGCGATGGCCGTTCAGTCACTGAATGAAAGTACCGATACTAGCCAGCTGCGCCCGGCGGGCACCGTCTCGGTAAGTCGCGCAAGTAACCTGGACGATCTGCAGAATAAACTGGCCGAAAAAGCCCGCCAGGAAGGTGCGAAAGGCTTTGTCGTGAACTCCGCTGGCGGAGATAACCATATGTACGGCACAGCAACCATCTATAAATAATTTTTTTCTTCCACAACAAGACTGCATCTGCCTGCCGGATGCAGTTCATTTCCACTTTATCTTGATTGTTCATTTTTTAACCCCATATTAAAAGCAGGGTATAAACCGATTTCAGGAGGATGCCATGGCTTCCGGTTGGGCGAATGACGACGCCGTTAACGAACAGATCAACAGTACCATTGAAGATGCGGTTGCGCGCGCTCGCGGTGAGATTCCGCGCGGCGAAAGTTTGAAGGAGTGCGAAGAATGCGGAGAGCCGATCCCGGAGGCACGGCGTAAAGCCATTCCAGGCGTAAGGTTATGCATTACCTGCCAGCAGGATAAAGATTCAAAAAATGCCTCACATTCAGGTTATAATCGCAGAGGATCGAAAGATAGCCAGTTACGCTGACTCTCCTTTACCTAAGTTAACCCTGCCTGCACTTACCTTTACGCTCACGGTTTTTAGCGAACCGCGTGGCAAAATGTGCCCTTCATCTTTCTTCTGTAAAGCGCATCCACAAGAAGTGTAAAGCGCTGGTTTGAATTTATTAATATTCAATAAGTTATTTGTCATTCAATTTTTTTGACTGATCACGTCAATTCTCTTCGATTTTATCCCTCAGGAAAAAACGTGATACTTATCACATCGACGGAACATCGTCCCCTTAACAGAAAACACCTGCGAGAGATTAATTATGAAAACCATCAAATATGCTGTAGCTGCTGTTGCCCTGTCCGCTCTGTCTTTCGGCGCATTCGCCGTAGAGCCTGTTTCATCCACTCAGGCCCAGAGCATGAATAAAATCGGTGTGGTAAGTGCAGAAGGCGCGACCACGCTGGACGGCCTGGAAGCCAAGCTGGCTGAGAAAGCCGCTGCTGCCGGTGCAAGCGGATACACCATCACCTCCGCTAACACCAATAACAAGCTGAGCGGTACTGCGGTTATCTACAAATAATCGCCTGAAATGAATGCTGTACCCTCGCCAAACCCTCTGGTGAGCTGCTCCAACCCTCATTGACCCTGTTGTTTGTTACCCTTGCTTGCCCGTCCGCCACTGGACGGGCTTTTTTTTTGCCTAAAACGACTGTGCCACCCGCTGTAACCCCGCTTCCACCGTCTCTACCTCCCCTGTCGCCAGCAAGCAGCAGGCCATTTGCAGCTTGATCGACTGTGGGACCGGCACATTTCCGGCCAGGCACTGCGTAATCCAGTGCGCGGTAACCTGCGGATCTTTTGACTCCGGCAGAATCACATCGCTGTTTTCTTCCCCGCGTTCAAGCACAACGCGCGTACCGGCAGAATCGATCAGCATCAGCTGTGGGCAACGCTGCGGGTTGGCGTACACCTCCCCTTCTGTTCCGTGCATCAGCAGTGCGCGTCCACCGATTTCGGCAAAGAACTGACCGACGCGCGTCACGTACTCCGGATGAGAAACACTGGAAAGGCGCAGTGCGGCATCCTCAGCAAACGGCGTTGCCAGCTTCGCCAGGGTGTGCGCACTGTTACGCACGCCCATGCGCCAGCGCATGTCCAGCTGCTTTTCCAAAGGCGGGCAGAGCGCACGAACGGGAATATAGACCGGCTGGTTCCCCTCCAGCTTTGCCTGCGCCTGGCCGGCATGGAGGGTCGGTTCAATGCCCAGCAGTTCAAAGATGGTTTCTGTCAGTACGCGCGTGGGATCTTCGCTGACCCCATGTACCACCACCGGGAACCCCAGCTTATGTAACAATATCGCCAGCAGCGGCGTCAGGTTTGCCTGCTTGCGCGCCCCGTTATAGCTCGGGATCACAATCGGCATCGGTTTTGCCACTGGCGGCGTTAAGCGCAGCGTTTGCGCCTGCATCGCCTCGTAGAAACCACGCATCTCCGCTTCGCCTTCGCCTTTGATACGCAGCGCAATCAGGATGCCGCCCATTTCCAGGTCCGGTACCTCGCCGTTGAGCATACGGGTGTAAAGCGCGCGAGCGGTTTCATGGTCCAGGTCGCGGGCGTGGTTTTTCCCACGTCCTACCTCTTTGATAATTTTGCGATAATCCACGACATTTCTCCTGACAGCCTATCTTGTTAACACTATAGCCCTGATGAATGGCTCTCCGTTAGTTTTTTATCCCTTAAGGCAACCTTCTGTTTTAATAGCAAAAAATAAACACAAGCTTTTTTTCAATTATTTGTGATTTCTATAGCAGATTCGTATTCATACATTTTTTGATTAAATAACCAGCGGAAAGTCATTAAGGGTCAACGGTGAAAACGTCCAGGCAACGCTCTCACCCGAAACATATCAGGATTTGCTATGAACAAGGTTGCTTTAGGTTTAATCATCGCCGCAGCGGTGGGATGTTCTGCATCCACGTTTGCGGCAACGAACGGTGAAGGGCAAATAAACTTCACCGGCGAAATTATCGATTCTGCTTGTCAGGTCGTAAATGGATTAAGTAATCCATTAAATGTACAGCTGGGGAAAGTGTCTAAAACGGTATTTACCGGTGCAGGCTCTACCAGCACCTTAACGAAGTTTGATATTCAGTTAACGAATTGTCCTGACACGGTCACCTCCGCCGCCATTAACTTTGGCGGAACACCGGATGCGAATAACAATTCAACGCTTGCCTTAACGCCAGATACCGATGCGGCGACAGGGGTGGCGATTCAGCTGGTGGATGCCTCGCAGCAGCCTGTCAGCCTGTATACGCCGTCTCAGCAGTATCAGTTAACCTCCGGCACGGCGGTTAACGATCTGGAGTTCGGCGCACGCTATATCCAAACCGGCCCGGCAATTACCGCAGGCCCTGCTAACTCCGTTTCAACCTTCACCGTTATTTATAACTGATCTTATCAATCCGGGGATATTAATGCTTTCGCGAGCATTAATATCTTCTCTATTCATTGAGAAATCTTTATGCGCCACGGTTATTTACTGAGCACGCTTTTACTGGTAGCAACTGCTTCACATGCTGGGGTCATTATTAACGGCACCCGACTGGTCTATCAGGGAGATAAAAAGGAATCTTCTCTTGGTCTTTCAAATCCAGATGCGACGGATTATCTGGTGCAGTCCTGGGTTGATTCCGGCGGTAAAAACCTGGCCAAAGCCCCGTTCCTGATCACCCCGCCGCTTTTCCGTCTGGATGCGCACGAAGATAACGTTCTGCGCGTGGTGCGTACGGGCGGAAATTTACCGGAAGACAGGGAATCCCTGTACTGGTTGAACATTAAAGCAATCCCTTCCTCAAAACACGTTGAGGGGGTAAATACGCTGCAAATCGCCATTAATACTCGAATCAAATTACTGTATCGCCCGTCTGCGGTAAAAGGCAGACCAGAAGATGTGGCGGATAAACTTGAATGGCGCCGCGAAGGGAACGATCTGGTGGTGAATAACCCCACGCCGTTCTATATGAATTTCCAGACCGTTACGCTGAATGGTCATAAAGTCGCGAAAGCCACCTGGGCTGTTCCGAAAACGGAAACGCATTTTGCCTTACCGGGTAATGTCGGAGGCGCGAACGTGACGTATTCCATTATTACCGACTTCGGCAGCATCAGCCATACCTGGTCGAAATCCGTTCATTAATTCTTTTGCCCGGTAATAAAATAATTATGTACAGCCATAAAAAGCCGTTCACCTGCCGATTGTCTTCATTGCTGGTCATTCTCTGTGGCCTGGCAATGGCGATCTTTGCGCAGCAGGTTATGGCTGATGATTATTTTAACCCTGCCCTGCTGGATATTGATAATCCCCAGCAGGGTAAAACCGATCTGTCCATTTATGAAAAAGGGCCAGGTCAGGCGCCGGGGAAATATGAGGTCGCGGTATTTATCAATAATAATAAAATTGATACCCGCAACGTGACCTTTACGCTTCAGAAAGATTCGCAGGGCAACAGCACGCTGCAGCCTTGCTTTAGCCTTGAGGAATTAAAAAGCCTCGGCATCAAAACCAAAAAATTTCCGCAGCTGATGGCCAAAGGCCAATGTGCTGATTTACATGTCATTCCTGCGGCATCCGCCACCTTTCGCGTTCGCAACCAGCAGCTGCTGATGAGCATCCCTCAAACGGCGCTGGGCCAGGTGCCTCGCGGTTACATTGACCCGAAAGAGTTTGACGAAGGGATCACTGCGGGCCTGCTTAATTACAGCGCCAATGCCAGCCACAGCCGCGCGCGACAGCACGGTGAGCAGGATAACAGCAGCCAGTACGTAAACCTGCGCCCAGGCCTGAACGTTGGCGCATGGCGCATTCGCAACTATTCCACCTGGAATCGCAGCACCACGGGCCATGAGGAGGAGCAGAAATTCACCTCCGTTTATACCTATGCGCAACGCGATATCGTGGCAATGAAAAGCGACATCACCGTCGGCCAGAGCTCATCCCCTGCCGACGTGTTTGACAGCGTTCCCTACACCGGGGTGGAGCTGAAATCCGACAGCGACATGCTGCCGGACAGCGAGAAAGGCTACGCGCCGATTATCCGCGGCACGGCCCACAGCAACGCGCTGGTGGTGGTTCGCCAGAACGGCTACGTCATTTATCAGAACACGGTCGCGCCGGGCGCCTTCGAAATTAACGATCTCTACCCCACCGGCAGCAGCGGCGACCTGCAGGTTACCGTGAAAGAGACCGACGGCAGCGAAAGCCATTTTGTCGTGCCGTTTGCCTCCGTGCCGGTCTTGCAGCGTGAAAAAAACCTGCGCTACAGCGTGACCGCCGGGCGTTATCGTTCCTATGACAACGATGTCGAAAAGACCCCGTTTGCCCAGGGCAGCGCCATCTACGGTTTACCCTACGGTATCACCGCCTACGGCGGCGTTCAGCAGAGCAGCCATTATCAGTCTCAGGCGGTGGGCGTCGGGAAAAACATGGGCGATTTAGGCGCCTTCTCCATTGACGTCACTCGCGCCAAAGCCCTGCTGAAAAAACAGCAGGCCAGCAAAGGCCAGTCGTGGCGCGTGCGCTACAGCAAAGATATCGCCCAGTCAGGCACTAACTTCTCGCTGGCCGGCTACCGCTATAACAGCAAAGGGTTTTACACCCTGGAAGACACCATGGAGTCGTATACCCGCTCTGACGACTGGTCTGAACCGCAGCAGCGCCGCGCCCGTACCGAAGCCACCGTCGACCAGACGCTGCCGGAAGGCTGGGGTTCCGTAACCCTGAGCCTGGTGAAAGAGACCTACTGGACCCAGAGCCAGGACATGACCTCGGTGAGCGTCAGCTACAACAACAGCTGGCACGGCGTGAGCTACAGCCTCAGCTACAGCATGAACAAAAACACCCGCGACAGCGACGAAGACGGCAATGAGGTGACGAACGACAACCAGTTCGCGCTGAGCGTCTCGGTGCCGCTGGACCACTGGATGCATAACACCTGGGCCACCTACAACCTGAACAACACCAAAGATGGCACCACGCAGAATATCGGTCTGAACGGTACGGCGCTGAAAGAAGATAACCTCAACTGGAATATTCAGGAGGGGGTGAGCAGTACCGGCAGCGGCAACTCCACCAGCCTCAACGCCGATTACAAAGCAACATACGGCGAACTGAGCGGCGGCGTCAGCCAGGACAAATATCAGCAGACCGTGAACGTCGGTCTGCAGGGCGGCGTGGTTGCCCATGCGAACGGCATCACCCTGAGCCAGCCGCTCGGTGAGACCATCGCGCTAGTGAAAGCGCCGGGCACGCACGGGACGCACATCACTAACCAGACCGGCGTTGAAACCGACTTCCGCGGCTACACCGTTGTCCCGTATGTGACCGCGTATCGCCACAACACCATTGCGCTGGATACCGAAACGCTGCCGGACAATGCCGACGTCACCCACGCCGCGCAGGTCGTCACCCCAACTCGCGGGGCCGTGGTGCGCGCCAGCTTTAACACCCGCGTGGGCAACCGCGTGCTGATGACGCTGACGCACAACGGCAAACCGCTGCCGTTCGGCGCGACGGTCACCACAGAGGATAAGGACAGCGAGTTTATTGTGGGTAATGACGGCCAGACCTATCTTTCGGGTCTGCCGCAGCAGGGGCATCTCGCCGTTTCCTGGGGACAGGACGCGAGCGAGCACTGCATCGCTGACTATGCGCTAACGGATGAGAAAGAGAAAACCAGCATCATTAACGCTGCCGCGCAGTGTCATTGATTCACCGTTCAGGCTAACGACTATGCAAATGATAAAACAATGCTTTTTCTTACTGATTCTGGGCACCGCGGCATTATTTATGCCGCATGCGAAGGCTGACTGCACTACGCCCGATATGCCGAAAATGATCAACGTTGCCACCATTTCGGTTCCGACGACGCTGGCAGTAGGCGCTACCATTCCCGGTACGGAGCAGACTGTACACGTCGCGGGTAACTGCAACCATCCTTACGAAAGCGGGATGGAAATCATCTCCTGCTATTACGGAAGTGGTTCGGAGATACCCGGGTTGACCGGCGTTTATGACACAGGCGTGCCTGGAGTCGGCATTGCCTTAAGGAACGACCAGGGCCAGCGCATTTCAGGCGGGGGAAAGGTCGCCTGCGATTCCCGCAGTACGCCCATCGGCTATGTCTCGACCGATGGATATCAATCCTTTGATTTTAACGTCACGCTTGAGCTGGTTAAAACCAGTGATGCGGTACAGTCCGGCACGCTGCTTCAGGCGCAAACAGAGTTCGGTATTGGCGTATATGGCAACGACGGCATTGGTTCACCCAATGTTATCTCCTACGCAGGAAACGTTAACTTCCAGAACGTCACCTGCTCCGTTTCCCCAAAAAACCTGACCATTAATCTGGGCGACTTCCCGGTCAGCGATTTTATTAGCGTGGGGATGTTATCCAGCCCGGCGCAAAACTTTGACGTGACGGTGAACTGCAACAGCAACGTGCAGCCTGAAGTGAAGGTCACCAGTTCAAATGGTTATGAACCGGGGTCAGCAGGGGTGATCAAACTCACCCGGCAGCCCGGCATGGCAACCGGCGTCGGGGTCAGAATGCTGGTTGACAACCATCTCGCCACCTTTGATACCTACGTGAATACCCAAAGCCAGGCAATCGCCAACCAGACGCTGGCGATCCCGTTTGAGGTTCGCTACGAACAAACCAGCAACGTCGTGACGCCAGGCCCCGCCAACACCGTTGCCACCGTTACCCTCGCTTATAAGTGACGATCATGAAAAAAACAGCTTTGATGCTGGCGCTGGGCCTGATAGCCCAGGCCCACGCCGATGATATTCAGATCCAGATGACGGGGAATATTTACGCCAACACCTGCGTCATTGACAGCGCCAGCCGCAACCTGACGGTAGATTTAGGCCAGGCGGTATCAGGCAATTTCAGGGACGTTGGGGATACCGGCGAGTGGAAAGATTTTTCGCTCTCGGTGTCGCACTGTCCCGCCACGCTGGCGCTTGCCACGGCCTATTTCTACGGCCAGGCAGACAGCGTGCACCCGACCAAATTCGCCAACACCGGCAGCGCGAAGGGGCTGGCGCTGGAGCTGGCCGACCGACAGGACAAGATCCTGATCGCCCCGCAGGCGGCGTTTAACGTGCCGATTAACCCGGCTGACCACACGGCCACGTTTCCGCTCTCCGCCCGCTACTACGCCACGTCTTTGCCCGTCTCCGCAGGAACGTTCAGCAGCGTGATTCAGGTGACCTTTACTTACCAGTAGGACCGCGCCCCTTAGCACGGATGCTTTTCCTGCGCCCGGCGGCCAGTTTTGCCGGGCGTTTTTTTACTTCAGGCACCTCCGGCTGCTCAATCGGAAAGATCGGCAGTGCGTTCAGCAGCCGCTGACCGTAGTTTTTGGTGAGCAAACGCTTGTCGTAAATCACTACCTCACCCCAGCAGCCGTGGCTACGAATAAGACGCCCCACCTGCTGAATCAGGTTAAACGACGCCGCAGGCAGGCTCTGCACCTCAAACGGATAGCGGTTGAGGCTTTTCAGCCACTCGCCCTCGGTGATCACCACCGGGCTGTCGATAGGCGGAAAGGCGATCTTATGGATATGCACCTGCGTCAGGTAATCCCCCTTCAAATCCAGCCCTTCGGCAAAGGACTGTAGCCCCACCAGCACGCTGCGCTCGCCGTTATCAATACGTTTGCGGTGCGTTTCCACCAGCCGGTAACGGGGCTGGTCGCCCTGCACCAGCAGGAGTAAACGCAGGTCGGTGACGTGCTCCAGGAAGCGCTGCATCGCCCGCCCGCTGGCAAACAGCACCAGCATGCCGGGATATTTTTTACTTTCGACCTGCTCGCGGAAGTAGGCCGCCATCTCCGCAATGTGCTGCTCTTCGTTGTCGATAAGCGGCTCGTATTTCATGCGTGGAATGACCAGCTTGCCCTGCTCGCAGTGGTTGAACGGCGAGTCCAGCGCCACAAAACGATCGCCCGCTTTTTCCTTCAGGCCGCTCATCTCCTGCAACCGTGAAAAGCTGTTCAGAGAGCGCAGCGTCGCAGAGGTAACGACCACGTGCGGCACGCTGCGCCAGATAAGCTTTTCCAGCTGATCGGCCACGCGGATGCCCACGCAGTGGAAAAAGAGGTGCACCTGCCCGTCCCGCACTTCCCGGGTGGCCCATTTGGTGACCGGCGCGCCCGACGCCTGCGCCATCGAGGCCAGCCGCCAGAGCTTGCTCTGCGCCTCAAACATCCCCAGCGCGCGGTTCATTTGCAGCAGGATGCGGTGCAGCCGCACCACGTCGTGCGAGCCAGTTTTCTCGCTGAGGTCGTTCAGGAACATCTCCGCCAGCCCGCGCAGCTTTTCGAGATGCTTCGCCAGTTGCTGGCAGATCTCCATCACCTCTTCCGGCAACTCGCCCATCGCGAAGCGGTGTTCTGCCTCCTGGGCTGCCGGAAGATAAAGATTGAGGATGTTGTTCAGAGACGAGATAAGGCTGTAAACCTCTTCGCAGTGGTCGCTCAGACGCTCGGGTACCGCCAGCGGCGGCGTGGTTTTCGGGCGAAACTGCTCCATGCAGGTCGCCACCAGTTTGCAGAACAGATCCAGCTGAAGTCGGAACCACGGAGCGGTGATTTCCGCGCTCATCTCCAGCGCGTCCCGCGCCACGTCAGGCAGGTGGTGGCCTTCGTCGAGCACCAGCAGCAGGTTTTTCGGCTCCGGCAGCACCGCTTCGCTCTCCAGCGCCGCCATCACCAGCGCGTGGTTGGCAACAACCACCTCCGCCTCCTGGATCTCGCGCCGGGCGACGAAGAACGGGCATTCCCGGTAGTAGTGACAGTTGCGGTTCAGGCAGCTTGCTTTATCGGTACTGAGCCTGCGCCACAGGTCGTCGCTAATCGCCAGGCTGGTGTGATCCCGCAGGCCGTCCCACTTATAGCCGTCGAGCTCGGCTTTCAGCTTTGCGCACTGCTCCTGCTCGGCTTTGTTGTTTGGCGTCAGCTCGTCATCCAGAAAGGCGAGCAGATCCTGCTGCGAGGGCTCGCTGCTGGCCAGCGCCGCCAGGTTACGCGGACAGACGTAGCGCCCGCGCCCAAAGGCGGCGGTGAAGCGGAGATCGGGGATGATTTTGCGCAGCAACGGCAAATCTTTGCTGAAGATCTGATCCTGCAAGGCCACGTTCGCAGTGCTGACCACCAGCGTTTTGTCCTCTTCCCGCGCGATGGCGATGCCGGGAATGAGATACGACAGGGTTTTCCCGACGCCGGTCGGGGCTTCAATCGCCAGATGTCGCCCGTCGTCCCCGGCGAGCGTTTTTGCCACGTCGGCAATCATCTGCCGCTGCGGCGCTCGGGGGATAAAATCGGGGATCTGCTGCTGAAGCGCCTTATACCAGGCGCCTATTTGCGCTTTCAGCGCCGCGGTTAAAGCCATTGGAAAACCTGAAATACTGTATAAACAGCCACTATTGTGGCACTTTCTCTTCGCCGTCGCAAAAAGAAAAGCCCGGCTTTACGACCGGGCTTCCAGATTACTGCGGGTTAGCAGGCTTGCGCGGGCGGCGTCGGCGCTGCCCCTCGCCTGCCGGTTTCCCTTCGCCGCTGCGCCACGGGCTTTCACCCGCCGGCTTGCCGTCGTTATTACGACGCGGCGGTTTGCCGGATGACTTCGGCGCGCCACCTTCAGCACGACGCGGCTGCTGGCCGCGACCACCGCCGCCCTGACCGCGACCACCACCCTGACGACCGTTCTGAATCGGCTCCGCTTTGATGGACGGGTCCACTTCATAGCCCGGAGTTTCGATGCGCGGGATCTCTTTCTTCAGCAGGCGTTCGATGTCGCGCAGCAGCTTGTGCTCGTCCACGCAGACCAGAGAGAGCGCCTCACCTGTTGCTGCCGCACGGCCGGTACGACCGATACGGTGAACGTAATCTTCCGGGACGTTTGGCAGCTCGTAGTTCACCACGTGCGGCAGCTCTTCAATATCGAGGCCACGGGCAGCGATGTCGGTCGCCACCAGCACGCGGATGTCGCCGGACTTGAAGTCCGCCAGCGCGCGGGTACGCGCGCCCTGGCTCTTGTTACCGTGGATCGCCGCGCTGCGGATGCCGTCTTTATTCAGCTGTTCCGCCAGGTGGTTCGCGCCGTGCTTGGTGCGGGTAAAGACCAGCACCTGCTGCCAGTTGCCCTGACCGATCATCTGGGAGAGCAGCTCCCGCTTGCGCTTTTTATCCACAAAGTGAACATGCTGCGTGACCTGCTCGGAAGCGGTGTTGCGGCGCGCCACTTCCACTTCCAGCGGGTTATGCAGCAGCTTTTCCGCCAGCGCCTTGATCTCATCGGAGAAGGTCGCGGAGAAGAGCAGGTTCTGGCGACGCGGCGGCAGCTTCGCCAGCACGCGACGAATATCATGAATGAAGCCCATATCGAGCATGCGGTCGGCTTCGTCCAGCACCAGAATTTCAATGCTGTCGAGCTTCACCGCGTTCTGGTGTTCCAGATCCAGCAGACGGCCCGGCGTTGCCACCAGCACGTCCACGCCGCCGCGCAGCTTCATCATCTGCGGGTTAATGCTCACGCCACCGAAAACCACCAGCGAGCGAATGTTGAGATAGCGGCTGTACTCACGCACGTTCTCGCCAATCTGGGCTGCCAGCTCGCGGGTTGGGGTGAGGATCAGCGCGCGCACCGGACGACGGCCTTTGGCGTGCGGCTGGTTTTTTACCAGCAGCTCTAACAGCGGCAGGGTAAAGCCCGCGGTTTTACCGGTGCCGGTCTGGGCGCTGGCCATCAGGTCACGGCCCTGAAGCACGGCCGGAATAGCCTGCTGCTGGATAGGGGTTGGCTCAACGTAGCCCTGCTCTGCGATCGCGCGCAGAATTTCCGGGTTCAGGCCAAGGGAATCAAAAGACATAAAAACTCCGAACCGCCCCGACCATCACAGGTGTAGTTTTCAGGGAGATATCACGAATAGAAGGACAAAAACCACAATGTCGCGAAGGTGCGGAGTGTAGCAGCTTTTGTGACGTGGCGCATAAAATATCCCTGTCGTATCCCTCGACGATTTAGCGATTCAGGTATAATTTTAATCAATCGATTGATTAATTTTTAATGCCAACATGAATACGACACCGACGACAACCAAAGGTGAACAGGCCAAAAGCCAGCTTATCGCCGCCGCGCTGGCGCAGTTTGGCGAGTATGGCCTGCATGCCACCACGCGGGATATCGCCGCCCAGGCCGGGCAAAACATTGCGGCCATTACCTACTATTTTGGCTCAAAAGAGGATTTATACCTCGCCTGCGCCCAGTGGATTGCCGATTTTATCGGCAACAATTTTCGCCCACACGTTGAGGAGGCCTGCGCGCTGCTGAGCCAGCCGACGCCGGATCGTACCGCTATCAGGCAACTTATTCTCAATGCCTGCCACAATATGATCCGCCTGCTGACGCACGACGATACGCTCAACCTGAGCAAATTTATCTCCCGCGAGCAGCTCTCCCCCACTGCCGCTTATCAGCTGGTACACGATCAGGTGATTGCCCCGATGCACACCCATCTGACCCGGCTGATTGCCGCCTACACCGGGCGGGACGCCAGCGATACCGACACCATTTTGCATACCCACGCCCTGCTGGGCGAAATTCTCGCCTTCCGTCTGGGGCGTGAAACCATCCTGTTACGCACGGGCTGGGCACAATTCGATGAGGATAAAGCCGCGCAGATTAGCCAGGTCATCACCTGCCATCTCGATCTGATCCTGCAAGGCTTAACGCAAAGGAGCCTGAAGTGATGAAAAAACCTGTCGCCATCGTTCTGGTGGTTGTTGTTTTGCTTGCCGCGGGAATCGGTGGCTGGCTGTGGTATCAGAGCCAGCAGGATCGGGGCCTGACGCTGTACGGTAACGTGGATATTCGTACCGTGAATATGAGCTTCCGCGTCGGCGGGCGTCTCGCCTCGCTGAGCGTTGACGAAGGCGACGCCATCAAAGCCGGGCAGACGCTGGGCGTGCTGGATAAAGCTCCCTTTGAGAACGCGCTGATGCAGGCAAAAGCCGGCGTCTCCGTCGCCCAGGCGCAGTATGACCTGATGCTGGCGGGCTATCGCGATGAGGAGATTGCCCAGGCCGCTGCCGCCGTTAAGCAGGCCAAAGCCGCCTACGACTACGCGCAGAACTTCTATAACCGCCAGCAGGGGCTGTGGAAAAGCCGCACCATTTCCGCCAACGATCTGGAAAACGCGCGGTCATCCCGCGACCAGGCGCAGGCGACGCTGAAATCCGCGCAGGATAAATTAAGCCAGTACCGCTCCGGTAACCGCGAGCAGGACATCGCCCAGGCGAAAGCCAGCCTCGAGCAGGCGCAGGCGCAGCTGGCTCAGGCGGAGCTGGATCTGCACGACACTATCTTAACCGCCCCGTCTGACGGCACGCTGATGACCCGCGCGGTAGAGCCGGGCAGCATGCTCAGCGCGGGCAGTACCGTCTTGACGCTGTCCTTAACCCGTCCGGTATGGGTGCGGGCCTACATTGATGAGCCGAATCTCGGCCAGATGCAGCCGGGCCGCGAGCTGCTGCTTTATACCGACGGTCGCCCGGATAAGCCGTATCACGGTAAAGTGGGCTTTGTCTCCCCTACCGCCGAATTCACGCCGAAAACGGTAGAAACGCCGGACCTGCGTACCGACCTGGTGTATCGCCTTCGCATCATCGTGACCGACGCGGACGACGCGCTGCGTCAGGGCATGCCTGTTACCGTGACCTTAAACGACGGGGAACGACATGAATGATGCGGTTATCCAGCTCAACAATCTGGTCAAACGCTTCCCCGGAATGGATAAACCGGCGGTCGCGCCGCTGAACTGCACCATTCAGAAAGGCTACGTGACCGGACTGGTGGGCCCGGACGGCGCGGGCAAAACCACGCTGATGCGGATGCTGGCGGGGCTGCTGAAGCCGGATGAAGGCTCGGCCAGCGTGCTTGGCCTTGACCCGATAAAAGACGACGGCGCGCTCCACGCCATGCTCGGCTATATGCCGCAGAAGTTTGGCCTGTACGAAGATCTGACGGTGATGGAGAACCTCAATCTGTACGCCGACCTGCGCAGCGTCACCGGTGAAACCCGGCAGAAAACCTTCGCCCGACTGCTCGAATTTACCTCCCTCGGCCCGTTCACCGACCGGCTGGCGGGCAAGCTTTCCGGCGGGATGAAGCAGAAGCTGGGGCTGGCCTGTACGCTGGTGGGCGAACCAAAAGTGCTGTTGCTCGATGAGCCCGGCGTCGGCGTGGACCCGATTTCCCGCCGCGAGCTGTGGCAGATGGTGCACGAGCTGGCGGGCGACGGAATGCTGATCCTCTGGAGCACCTCCTACCTCGACGAGGCCGAGCAGTGCCGGGACGTGCTGCTGATGAACGAGGGCGAACTGCTCTATCAGGGCGAACCGACCGAGCTGACGCACACCATGGCCGGGCGCAGTTTTCTGCTGCACAGCCCGCAGGAGTCCAACCGCAGGCTGCTGCAGCGGGTGCTGAAGCTGCCGCAGGTGAGCGACGGGATGATTCAGGGCCGCTCGGTGCGCGTGATCCTCAAAAAAGAGGCCACCGTCGACGATATTCGCCGTGCGCCGGGCATGCCTGAGATCGAAATGGACGAGACCGCCCCGCGCTTTGAAGATGCGTTTATCGACCTGCTGGGCGGTGCGGGCACGTCGGAATCGCCCCTTGGCGCAATTCTGCACACGGTGGAAGGCACGCCGGGCGAAACGGTGATCGAAGCAAAATCGCTCACCAAAAAATTCGGGGACTTCGCCGCCACCGACAACGTCAACTTTGCTGTGAAGCGCGGCGAGATATTTGGCCTGCTCGGGCCGAACGGCGCGGGAAAATCGACCACCTTTAAGATGATGTGCGGCCTGCTGGTCCCGACGTCCGGCAAGGCGCTGGTGCTGGACATGGATCTCAAGGTCAGTTCCGGCAAAGCGCGCCAGCATCTCGGCTATATGGCGCAGAAGTTCTCGCTGTACGGCAACCTGACGGTCGAGCAGAATCTGCGCTTTTTCTCTGGGGTGTACGGCCTGCGCGGGCGGGCGCAGAATGAAAAAATCCGCCGCATGAGCGACGCCTTCGGGTTAACGAATATTGCGTCCCACGCCACCGACGAGCTGCCGCTCGGCTTTAAGCAGCGGCTGGCGCTGGCCTGCTCGCTGATGCACGAGCCGGATATCCTGTTTCTTGATGAACCCACGTCAGGCGTCGATCCCCTCACCCGCCGCGAGTTCTGGCTGCACATCAACAGCATGGTGGAAAAAGGCGTGACCGTGATGGTCACCACCCACTTTATGGATGAGGCGGAATACTGCGACCGCATCGGGCTGGTGTATCGCGGCAAGCTGATTGCCCACGGCACGCCGGACGACCTGAAAGCGCAGGCCGCCGACGACGCACAGCCAGATCCGACCATGGAGCAGGCGTTTATCACCCTCATCCACGACTGGGATAAGGAGAATGCTCATGCGCAGTAACGCCCTTTCCTGGCGCCGGGTGCGCGCCCTGTGCATCAAAGAGACGCGGCAGATCGTGCGCGATCCCAGCAGCTGGCTGATTGCGGTGGTGATCCCCCTACTGCTGCTGTTTATCTTTGGCTACGGCATTAACCTCGACTCCAGCAAGCTGCGGGTCGGTATTTTGCTGGAGCAGCAGAGCGAAGAGGCGCTGGACTTCACCCACGCCATGACCGGCTCACCCTACATTGACGCCACCGTCAGCGACAACCGGCAGGAACTGATTCAGAAAATGCAGGCCGGGAAAATTCGCGGCCTGATCGTCATCCCGGTGGATTTCGCCGCCAACATGGCGCGCCCGGGCGCCGATGCGCCGATTCAGGTGATTACCGACGGCAGCGAGCCGAACACCGCCAACTTCGTGCAGGGCTATGCGGAGGGGATCTGGCAGCTCTGGCAGATGCAGCGCGCCGAAGACCGGGGCGAGACGTTTGAACCGCTCATCGATGTGCAGACGCGCTACTGGTTTAACCCCGCCGCCATCAGTCAGCACTTTATTATTCCGGGGGCGGTGACCATCATTATGACGGTGATTGGCGCGATCCTCACCTCGCTGGTCATCGCCCGCGAGTGGGAGCGCGGCACTATGGAGGCGCTGCTCTCCACCGAGGTGACGCGGGTTGAGCTGCTGCTGTGCAAGCTCATCCCCTACTACTTCCTCGGCATGCTTGCGATGCTGCTCTGCATGCTGGTCGCGGTCTTTATTCTTGGCGTGCCGTATCGCGGCTCGCTGGTGGTACTGTTCTTTACCACCAGCCTGTTTTTGCTCAGCACGCTGGGGATGGGGCTGCTCATCTCCACCATCACCCGCAACCAGTTTAACGCCGCGCAGGTGGCGCTCAACGCCGCTTTCCTGCCATCGATTATGCTCTCCGGGTTTATCTTCCAGATAGACAGCATGCCGGCGGTGATCCGCGCTGTGACTTACATCATTCCGGCGCGCTACTTCGTGAGCACGCTGCAAAGCCTGTTCCTGGCGGGGAATATTCCGGTGGTGCTGATTATCAATACCCTGTTTTTGCTGGCGTCGGCGGTGATGTTTATCGGGTTGACGTGGCTGAAAACCAAACGGCGACTGGATTAAGGAGCGCACATGTTTCACCGCTTATGGACATTGATCCGCAAAGAGCTGCAGTCCCTGCTGCGCGAGCCGCAAACCCGCGCCATTCTGGTGCTGCCGGTGCTGCTTCAGGTTTTATTGTTCCCGTTTGCCGCCACCCTTGAGGTAACTAACGCCACCATTGCCATTTATAATGAAGACAACGGCAAACACGCCGTCGAGCTGACGCAGCGTTTTGCCCGGGCGAAGGCCTTTACCCACATCCTGCTGCTGAAAAGCCCGCAGGAGATCCAGCCCACTATCGACACGCAAAAAGCGCTGCTGCTGGTGCGTTTCCCGGCGGATTTCTCCCGCAATCTGGATACCTTCCAGACCGCGCCGATGCAGCTGATCCTCGACGGGCGCAACTCCAACAGCGCCCAGATAGCGGCCAACTACCTGCAGCAGATAGTGAAGGAGTATCAGCAGGAGCTGATGGAGGGCAAACCGAAGCCCAATAACAGCGAACTGGTGGTGCGCAACTGGTACAACCCGAATCTGGACTACAAGTGGTTTGTGGTGCCGTCGCTGATCGCCATGATCACTACCATCGGGGTGATGATCGTGACCTCCCTGTCCGTGGCCCGCGAGCGCGAACAGGGCACGCTGGATCAGCTGCTGGTTTCCCCGCTCGCCACCTGGCAGATTTTCGTCGGCAAAGCGGTGCCGGCGCTGATCGTCGCTACCTTCCAGGCCACCATCGTGCTGGGAGTGGGAATTTGGGCCTACGAGATCCCGTTCGCCGGATCGCTGGCGTTGTTTTACTTCACGATGGTGATTTACGGGCTGTCGCTGGTGGGGTTTGGGCTGCTGATTTCAGCGCTCTGCTCCACGCAGCAGCAGGCGTTTATCGGGGTATTCGTCTTTATGATGCCGGCGATTCTGCTCTCCGGGTATGTTTCGCCCGTCGAGAACATGCCGGTGTGGCTGCAGGATTTAACGTGGATAAACCCGATTCGACACTTTACGGATATCACCAAGCAGATCTATCTGAAGGATGCGAGTCTGGACATTGTCTGGGGAAGTTTGTGGCCGCTACTGGTCATAGCGGCCACGACGGGGTCAGTGGCCTATGCGATGTTTAGACGCAACATTGCGTAGCTTTTTCTCTTTAGTGAGCAGCGACACTACCGCTGGCCCTGCAAGGATTGCCAGACCCGCCAGGGCCAGCAGCAGGTTGTTTTGCAGCACGCGTGACAGCAGCCACAGCACGATCATCGCGGCACCAAAGTACCAGGTGGTGGTGAGCTCTTCGAGCACATCACCCACCTCGCGCCAGCGCGCGTCATGGTGGCGCTGTAAGAACAGCATCGACAGCACGGTGACGCCATAGAGGACGCATAGCCCTAAGCCAACACGCACCAGCGTGCCGCTCATCAAGCCCATCACCAGTACGGCCACGACCAGTAAATGCAACATTATCTGCCAGCAACTCAAACCCGTTGCGACACGAACACGTTGTTGCCACTTCATGGCTTCTCTCCTGAAGGATTTTTCTCTGCTTAATCAGACTACCGCACTTTACGGAAAATTCCGTAACGCCGCATCTTTTTGTGACGCCGACTACACTTTATTTTCATCGGGATAGTCACCCAGGAAGGTGTTTATGAGCAAAAAAACGCAGCATTTCTCGCTTAAGGTGCTGACGATAAACATTCATAAGGGCTTCACAGCATTTAACCGCCGCTTCATTTTACCGGAGCTGCGCGACGCGGTACGCACCGTCAGCGCGGACATTGTCTGCCTGCAGGAGGTGATGGGCGCGCACGAGGTACACCCCATGCATTTCGAAAACTGGCCCGATACGCCGCACTATGAATTTCTGGCCGACACCATGTGGAGCGATTACGCTTACGGCCGCAACGCGGTCTATCCGGAAGGCCATCACGGTAATGCGGTGCTGTCGCGTTTTCCTATAGAACATTATGAGAACCGGGACGTTTCCGTCGGGGAGAGCGAAAAGCGCGGGCTGCTTTACTGCCGCATCACGCCGCCGGAACTTGACGTTCCGGTTCACGTGGGCTGCGTTCACCTCGGACTGCGTGAAGCCCACCGCCAGGCGCAGCTGCAGATGCTGGCGGACTGGACCAATGCGCTGCCGGAAGGCGAACCCGTGGTGGTCGCCGGGGATTTTAACGACTGGCGGCAGCGCGCCAACCATCCGCTGAAGGTCAAAGCGGGACTGGAGGAAATTTTCACCCGGGCCCATGGTCGTCCCGCACGGACGTTTCCGGTGCGCTTCCCCCTGCTGCGCCTGGACCGCATCTACGTGAAAAATGCGCATGCCAGCAGCCCGACGGCGCTGGCGTTACTGAACTGGCGACATCTTTCCGACCATGCCCCGCTGAGCGCGGAGATCCACTTATGAAATGCACCTGGCAGGAAGGTAACCGTATTACGCTGCTGGAAAACGGCGATAACTTTTATCCGGCGGTTTTTGAGGCGATTAGCCACGCACAGCAGAAAGTCTACCTTGAAACGTTTATCTGGTTTGAAGACGACGTTGGCAAGCAGCTGCACAGCGTACTGCTGCATGCCGCCCGGCGCGGGATAAAAATCGAGGCCCTGCTCGATGGATATGGCTCGCCGGATCTTAGCGATGAATTTGTTAACGAGCTCACCGCCGCCGGCGTGGTGTTCCGCTACTACGATCCCGGTCCGCGTCTGTTCGGCATGCGCACCAACCTGTTCCGGCGCATGCACCGCAAAATCGTCGTAGTGGACGAAACGGTGGCGTTCGTGGGCGGCATTAACTACTCCGCCGAGCATATGTCGGATTACGGCCCGGAGGCCAAGCAGGACTACGCGATCCGCATTGAGGGACCGGTGGTTCAGGACATCCAGCTGTTCGTGCTGGAAAACTTGCCCGGTAAAGAGGCCGCTCGCCGCTGGTGGCGACGCCGTCATCGCCCGGAAGAGAACCGCAAGCCCGGCGAAGCGCAGGCGCTGTTTGTCTGGCGGGACAACGAGGAGCATCGGGACGATATTGAACGTCATTACCTGAAGATGCTGGCCAATGCGAAGCGCGAAGTGATTATCGCCAACGCCTATTTCTTCCCCGGCTACCGTATTCTGCACGCCATGCGCAACGCGGCCCGACGCGGCGTGAGCGTTAAACTGATTGTGCAGGGCGAGCCGGATATGCCGATTGTGAAGGTGGGCGCGCGCCTGCTCTACCGCTACCTGGTGAAAAGCGGCGTGCAGATATATGAATACCGCCGCCGCCCGCTGCACGGCAAAGTGGCCGTCATGGATGACCACTGGGCAACCGTCGGCTCCAGTAACCTCGATCCGCTGAGCCTGTCGCTTAACCTGGAAGCGAACCTGATCATCCACGACCGTCAGTTTAACCAGACCCTGCGGGATAACCTTCAGGGACTTATCCATAAGGACTGTGTGCGGGTGGATGAGTCCATGGTGCCGAAACGGAGCTGGTGGAACGTTGGCATCGGCGTGGTGGTGTTCCACTTCCTGCGCCACTTCCCGGCGATGGTCGGCTGGCTGCCGGCGCATACGCCAAAGCTGGCGCAGGTTGATCCGCCGGTACAACCTGAAATGGAAACCCAGGACCGCGTTGAAGCGGAAGATGGAGGCAAACCCTGATGTCAAAATCTCATCCTCGCTGGCGGCTGGCGAAAAAAATCCTCACCTGGGTATTCTTTATTGCGGTCGCGGTACTGCTGGTGGTCTACGCGCAGAAAGTGGACTGGGAAGAGGTGTGGAAGGTCATCCGCAACTATAACCGGCTGGTGCTGCTGGGCGCCGTAGGGCTGGTTATCGTCAGCTACCTGATGTACGGCTGCTACGACCTGCTCGGTCGCGCCTACTGCGGCCACAAGCTGGCTAAACGTCAGGTGATGCTGGTGTCGTTTATCTGCTACGCCTTCAACCTGACGCTGAGCACCTGGGTGGGCGGCATCGGCATGCGCTATCGCCTGTACTCGCGTCTCGGATTACCGGGTGGCACCATCACCCGCATTTTCTCGCTGAGTATCACCACCAACTGGCTGGGGTACATTCTGCTGGGCGGGGTGATTTTCACCATCGGCGTGGTGCAGCTGCCCGCGCACTGGTATATCGACGAGGCCACGCTGCGCATTCTCGGCATCGTGCTGCTGCTGATCATCGCCGTGTATCTGTGGGCCTGCGCCTTTGCCAAACGCCGCCATATGACCATTAAAGGGCAGAAACTGGTACTGCCGTCGTGGAAGTTCGCGGTGCTGCAGATGGCGGTATCCAGCGCCAACTGGATGGCGATGGGGGCGATCATCTGGCTGTTGATTGGCGAGGACGTGAACTACTTCTTCGTGCTGGGCGTGCTGCTGGTGAGCAGTATCGCCGGGGTTATCGTGCATATTCCGGCGGGAATTGGTGTGCTGGAGGCGGTGTTTATCGCGCTGCTGGCCGGAGAACATGTTTCACAGGGGACGATTATTGCCGCCCTGCTCGCCTACCGCATGCTCTATTACTTCCTGCCGCTGGCGCTGGCAACGGTCTGTTATCTGGTGCTGGAGAGCCGGGCGAAAAAGTTACGGGCGAAAAATGAGAAGGCAATGGCGAAATAAAAGCAAAACGGCAACCTTGTTGCCGTTTTTAGTGTTTGTTCCCTCTCCCGTGGGAGAGGGTCAGGGTGAGGGCACCAGACCGCACCGCCACCCGGCAAAGCAACCTCAGCGACGGTTGCCGAAAATCCGCAGCAGCATCAGGAACAGGTTGATGAAGTCCAGATACAACGTCAGCGCGCCCAGAATCGAGTATTTGCGCAGGTTTGAACTGTCGCGCACGTCGATCTGCTCGCCGATGTTTTTCAGCTTCTGAGTGTCATAGGCCGTCAGCCCGACAAAGACTACTACCCCGATATAGGTCACGGCCCACATCAGCGCGTCGCTCTTCAGCCACAGGTTCACCAGCGATGCCAGCACAATCCCGATCAGCCCCATAAACAGCATATTACCTAAGCCGCTCAGGTCACGTTTAGTGGTGTAACCGTACAGGCTCATCACGCCGAACATCCCGCCGGTCACCACGAAGGTGCTGGCGATGGAGGAGTAGGTGTAGACGATGAAAATGCTGGAGAGCGTCAAACCGGTCAGCGCCGAATAGAGCATAAACAGCGTGGTCGCCATTCCGGCACTGAGTTTCTGCACCAGGCCGGAAAGCACAAACACCAGCGCCAGCTGTGCGATAATCAGCCCAAAGAAGGTGATTTTGCTGGAGAAGATAGACATCATCAGCTCAGGCGTGTTCGCCGCATACCACGCGATAAACGCGGTAAGCAGCAGGCCGACCGTCATCCAGCCGTACACCTGCGCCATATACGTCTGCAGGCCGCTACGGGTCTGCTGTACTATTGAATCGGAACGCGGAAATCGGTCCATGATTCACTCCTGATTAAGGTTAAGAAGACACACACGTTAAGAGTAACACATCCACGTAAACCGACTACCAACGGCTGGCGGCCTGTTTATCGCTGTCGCGAGATTCCACCCAGCGATCACCTTCCGGCGTGGCTTCGCGCTTCCAGAACGGCGCTTTGGTTTTGAGGTAATCCATAATGAACTCCCCTGCCGCAAAGGCGCTACCGCGGTGCGCGCTGGTCACGCCGACAAAGACAATCTCTTCGCCGGGCCACATCTCGCCGATGCGGTGGATCACCGTGACCCGCCCGAGCGGCCAGCGGCCTCGCGCTTCATCCACAATTGCCGCCAGCGATTTTTCCGTCATGCCCGGATAGTGCTCCAGCGTCAGCGCTTTTACGCTGTCGCCGAGATTGTGGTTACGCACTTTACCGGTGAACGTAACGACCGCGCCGTCTTCATCGCGCTCCGCCAGCCAGTCATATTCTGTACCGACGTTAAAGCGCTCGGGACCGACCAGAATTCGGGTTTCAGCCATCTTAGCCCCCTGTGACCGGCGGGAAGAAGGCCACTTCATCCCCTTCAGTCAGCGGGTGGGTGAACTCCACCAGCGTCTGGTTAACGGCCGCCAGCAGCTTGCCTTCGTCGAGCGCCAGCGCCCAGCGGTCGCTTTGTGCCGCCAGATGCGCGCGCAGGGCGGCGACGTTTTCAAAAGAGGCGTCCAGCGTCAGGCTGTCGGTATTGACCAGCTCACGCACCTGGGCGAAAAAGAGCACCTTAATCATGGCTGTCCACCTTAAAATCACCGGATTTGCCGCCGCTTTTTGCCAGCAGACGAACCGGGCCAATCACCATATCTTTCTGCACCGCTTTGCACATGTCGTAGATGGTCAGCGCGGCGACGGAGGCCGCCGTCAGGGCTTCCATCTCCACGCCGGTTTTGCCGGTTAAGCGGCAGAGGGACTCAATACGCACGCGGTTGTGCTCCGGCTGCGCCTGCAGGTTCACTTCCACCTTGCTCAGCATCAGCGGATGGCAGAGCGGGATGAGGTCCCAGGTCCGTTTTGCAGCCTGAATACCGGCGATGCGGGCGGTGGCAAAGACGTCGCCCTTATGGTGGCTGCCATCGATAATCATCGCCAGCGTCTCCGGCAGCATGGTGACGAATGCCTCAGCACGCGCCTCGCGCACCGTTTCGGCCTTGGCGGAGACATCCACCATATGCGCTTCGCCAGCGGCGTTAATGTGGGTCAGTTGTGACATAGTTTACTTCTTCAAATGGGGATGAAAATTACACGGACGGGTACGGGCATCCAGCTGCGGGGCAATAATATTTTCCCATGCGGTGCGGCAGGCTTTGGTCGAGCCCGGCATGGCGAAAATCAGCGTGTTGTTTGCCACGCCGGCCACCGCGCGCGACTGCAGCGTGGAGGTGCCAATCTCTTCAAAGGAGAGCATGCGGAACACTTCGCCGAAGCCTTCCACCTCGCGGTCAAACAGCGGGATCAGCGCCTCGGGGGCCTGATCGCCCGCGGTAAAGCCGGTGCCGCCGGTGAGCAGCACCACCTGCACCTCAGCACTGGCGATCCACTGAGAGACCTGCGCACGAATGGCGTAGCGGTTCTCTTTTACAATCGCTTTATCGACGATGGTATGCCCCGCGTCATGGGCCGCCTCACGCAGCCAGTGGCCGGAGGTATCATCCTCTTCGCCACGGCGGTCGGAAACGGTAAGAATAGCAATGCGTGTCGGGATAAATTCTGCGCTGACCTGACTCATCTTCTGGTTCCTTCTAAAGACTGATTACCCGCCGATGTAGGACAGGTTCTGAGTAATGCCGGTATTGCCCTGATGCAGGAAGTGGGTCTGCTTTTTGTGCGTCAGCGCTTCAGAAATGCGCGCTTCAAGCGCGGCCTGCTGCGCATCGTCTTCCAGCAGATCGCGAAGATCCACGCCACCGTCGCCAAACAGGCAGAGATGGAGTTTGCCGACGGAAGAGACGCGCAGGCGGTTACAGCTGGCGCAGAAATCTTTCTCATAGGGCATGATAAGCCCAATTTCGCCTTCGTAATCCGGGTGACAAAAGACCTGTGCCGGGCCGTCGCTGCGCTGGCGGATCTGGTGGATCCAGCCGCGTTTCAGCAGCTCGTCGCGCAACACCATGCCGGAAATATGGTGACGGCGGAACAGCTCGCTGCCCTCGCCCGTTTCCATCAGTTCGATAAAACGCAGTTGAATGGGACGGGATTTAATCCACGCCAGGAAGGTGTCGAGCTGATGATGGTTAACGTCGCGCATCAGCACCGTGTTGACTTTGACCTTTTCGAACCCGGCAGTAAACGCCGCATCGATGCCGTCCATCACCTGGCGGAACTTGTCCTGACCGGTAATGGCGTGAAACTGCCGGGCATCAAGGCTGTCCACGCTGACGTTGATCGCGGTTAAGCCAGCGTCGCGCCAGTTGGCCACGTCACGCGCCATGCGGTAACCGTTGGTGGTCACCGCGATCTGGCGGATGCGTTCGTTTTCGCGTACGGCGGCAATGATGTCGGGGAAATCGCGGCGCAGGGAGGGTTCGCCACCGGTCAGACGGACTTTTTCGGTACCGAGCTCAGAGAACGCACGCGTGACGCGGCGCACTTCATCCACGGAGAGAAAGCCATTATTGGTGACGCTGCCCGGCTTGTAGCCATCGGGCAGACAGTAGGTGCAACGGAAGTTGCACACATCGGTAATCGACAGACGCAAGTAGTAAAACTTACGCGCGAAAGCATCAGTAAGTTGTGAAGCCATGTACACCTTTCCAGATCGGGAGGCACAGTCATTTCTTTCTGTACCCTGGTGGCAAATCCGCCACGGCCAGGGCGCCATATCATTCGACACAGGCGCCAGGGCTAGAGTGTATGTTTTCAGTTTTGAAAACGTGGTTATGGCGATAGTAGCGTGGAAATCGACACTCCGCCATTGTCGCTTTTCGCTATATAATTATGTATATAGCGATTCAGTCCTGCATTTTCGCTACAGAATACCTAAAAACCGCATTTTCGCATTGATATACGTCATTTTGCATTGGGTGAGGCATCGTCTTTTGGGGGTAGTTAGGTTACTGTTACGCGATCGAACGTGATAAGGAATACGTATGCGCAATCGCACTTTTGCGGATCTTGACCGAGTGGTCGCTCTTGGCGGAGGCCACGGCCTGGGCCGCGTTATGTCCTCTTTGTCGTCACTGGGCTCACGGCTGACAGGGATAGTGACAACCACCGACAACGGCGGCTCAACCGGGCGGATCAGGCGGGCTGAAGGCGGCATTGCCTGGGGAGATATGCGCAACTGCCTGAACCAGTTAATTACCGAGCCGAGCGTCGCGTCGGCGATGTTTGAGTACCGTTTTGGCGGCAATGGCGAACTTTCCGGGCATAACCTCGGAAATCTGATGTTAAAGGCGCTGGATCACCTGAGCGTACGGCCTCTGGAAGCCATCAACTTAATCCGTAATCTGCTCAAGGTGGACGCATTCCTGATCCCCATGTCTGAACAACCGGTTGACTTGATGGCAATCGATGCCGAAGGGCATGAAGTTTACGGCGAGGTGAACATTGACCAGCTCCTCCTGCCGCCAACGGAGTTGATGACCTATCCGAGCGTACCCGCCACGCGGGAAGCGGTGGAGGCCATTGGTGAAGCGGATCTTATCCTGATCGGTCCAGGCAGTTTTTATACCAGCCTGATGCCCATTCTGCTGGTAAAAGAGCTGGCGCAGGCGCTGCGTCGCACCCCTGCCCCGATGGTCTATATCGGTAACCTGGGCCGTGAGCTGAGCCCGGCAGCGGCGAGCCTGTCGCTGGCGGACAAGCTGGACCTGATGGAGCAGTACGTCGGTAAGAAAATTATCGACGGTGTCGTGGTTGGGCCAAAAGTGGATGTGACAGGGATTGGCGATCGCGTGGTGGTGCAGGAGCCGCTGGAAGCCAGCGATATTAAATATCGTCACGACCGCCACCTGCTGCGCGAGGCGCTGGAGAAAGCGATTCAGGCGTTGGGTTAGGTTCGCTTTGTGCGGCCTGATGCCCTCACCCCAGCCCTCCCCCACGGGGAGAGGGGGAATACACGCCGCATTACCTATGATGCCGCGATAAACAGATCCCGCAGCTGATGCAGCTGGTCGCGGATCTGTGCCGCCTCTTCGAACTCCAGGTTCTGGGCGTGCTGCATCATCTGCCCTTCCAGCTCGTGGATTTTCTGCTGCAGCGCCTTCGGTGTCAGTACGACGGTATCTTCTTCCACCACAGAACGTGCCTTGCCGCGGCCTTTCGCTTTGGTCTTCGCAATGTTCTGACCCAGCGCCAGAATATCCACCACCTTCTTGTTCAGCCCCTGCGGCGTAATGCCGTGCTCTTCGTTGTAGCGCTGCTGCTTCTCGCGTCGGCGTTCCGTTTCGCCAATCGCTTTCGCCATCGACGGGGTGATTTTGTCGCCGTACAGAATCGCTTTCCCGTTGACGTTACGCGCGGCGCGGCCAATGGTCTGGATCAGGGAGCGTTCAGAGCGCAGGAAGCCCTCTTTATCGGCGTCCAGAATCGCCACCAGCGAGACTTCCGGCATATCCAGACCTTCTCGCAACAGGTTGATCCCCACCAGCACATCAAATTCGCCCAGACGCAGATCGCGGATAATCTCCATGCGCTCCACGGTGTCGATATCCGAGTGCAGATAGCGCACCTTCTCACCGTGTTCTTCAAGATACTCGGTCAGGTCTTCCGCCATGCGCTTGGTGAGCGTCGTCACCAGCACGCGCTCGTTGATGGCGGAACGGGCGCGGATCTCAGAGAGCAGATCGTCCACCTGGGTCGCCACCGGGCGCACTTCGATAATCGGATCCAGCAGCCCTGTCGGACGGACCACCTGGTCGATCACCTCATCGCCGGATTTCTCCAGCTCGTAGTTGCCCGGCGTGGCCGACACGTAGATGGTCTGCGGCGCCAGCGCCTCAAACTCTTCAAACTTCATCGGACGGTTATCCAGCGCTGACGGCAGGCGGAAGCCGTACTCCACCAGCGTCTCTTTACGCGCGCGGTCGCCGCGGTACATCCCGCCGATCTGCGGGATCGTGACGTGGGATTCGTCGATCACCAGCAGACCGTCGGCCGGAAGGTAGTCAAACAGCGTCGGCGGTGGCTCGCCCGGCCCGCGCCCGGAGAGGAAGCGCGAGTAGTTTTCGATACCCGAGCAGTAGCCCAGCTCGTTCATCATCTCCAGATCGAACTGGGTGCGCTGGCTCAGGCGCTGCTCTTCCAGCAGCTTATTGTTATCCAGAAGCACCTTACGGCGCTCTGCAAGCTCCTCTTTGATCTCTTCCATCGCCTGCACGATACGCTCTCGTGGCGTCACGTAGTGCGTTTTAGGGTAGATGGTAAAACGCTGTATCACCGACTCAACGTGGCCGGTCAGCGGGTCGAACAGTGACAAACGCTCGACCTCTTCGTCAAACAGCTCGACGCGCAGCGCCATATCGTCCGATTCCGCCGGGAAGATGTCGATCACCTCACCGCGCACGCGGAACGTCCCGCGCTGGAAGGCCTGGTCATTTCGGGTGTACTGCAGCTCGGCCAGACGGCGCAAAATTGCGCGCTGATCGATGATCATCCCCTGCGTCAGGTGCAGCATCATCTTCAGATAGAGATCCGGATCGCCCAGGCCGTAAATCGCCGAAACAGACGCGACCACAACCACATCGCGACGCTCAAGCAGCGCCTTGGTCGCAGACAGTCGCATCTGTTCGATGTGTTCGTTCACCGAAGCATCTTTCTCGATGAAGGTATCAGAGCTCGGCACATAGGCTTCCGGCTGGTAGTAATCGTAGTAGGAAACAAAATACTCCACCGCGTTTTCCGGGAAGAACTCTTTCATCTCGCCGTAAAGCTGTGCCGCGAGGGTTTTATTGGGTGCAAGCACCATCGTGGGGCGCTGCAGGTCAGCGATCACGTTGGCGACAGTAAACGTTTTGCCCGAGCCGGTTACCCCCAGCAGCGTCTGGTGCGCCAGCCCGTCTTCCAGCCCCTCTTTAAGACGACGGATCGCCTCAGGCTGATCGCCAGAGGGGCGGAAAGCAGAATTCAGTTTGAACGGTTTACTCATGGGCGACGACCTGATGACGTTATAAGCGGCAGGTGAGTAATTTTACTCGTTGTTGCCAGGAATGCCAGTAAAAAACACTGGATGAAAAACCAGTAGCGTGTCAGGATATTTAGCGTAGCGGCGGAGTCATTAGCGCGTTAGCGGACAAAATTTAGGCTCTGACGAGATAAAAAACCAGCCAGGTTGGGTTATCCCCAGAACTTTTTCTTTTTTAACATTTGTCAAGCCAGGTAATGATAGTTTTATGGCAACGAGTGACACTTTCAGTACGGTAATTGCTTTTATCTAAGCAATTAAATTTTAAACGATATTTTCTAAAGCCGCGTTTCGCGTCAATTTGGGCGAAAGCCGCGTCTTCTCTCGCTTATCGCGTGTTTTCTAACTCTAATGCACATGGTTATCCACAGGAATAGTGGATAACTGCTTCCAGCCCGTGTAGACCGCCGCTCAGCAAATTCCCGGATTTTCCCACGAGGCGGCAACAAAAAATTTTTATAGCTCTTTTTTGACGATAAACAGTTGAGTCATTCATAACCAACAGATGCGATCCTGCTCACATTTCAGCCATTTTTCGTCCTGCACCACAACTCACCATTCCCGGCACCGTCGATGTGCAAGCCACGCGCTTTTACCCTGCTCTCCTGTGGCTTATTCCTAAAAAAGTCGTTTTTTTAATCGATTTCAGGTTTCTGGCAAGCGTTTTGCAGCTTCACGTCAGGCCTATCCCTACGCATTTTTAAGGAGAGAAAGATGTTGAGTCTGCGTGCAGTGAATCAGTTTTACGGAAGCCAACATACGCTATGGAACGTGGATTTGGATTTTCCGCAAGGGATGTGTACAGGCGTTATAGGCCTGCCGGGGATGGGCAAAACCACCCTGATGAACTGTATTACCGGAAACATCCCCGTCGAAAGCGGCACGATTATCTGGCATGAAGCGGGCGCACCGCCGCGTGATTTGCTCAGTCCGGCACCGGAACAACGTTCAGAGCCGGGAATAGGCTATGTGCCGCAGGACAGGCGTATTTTTTCTCAACTGACGATTGAGGAGAATCTGCATATTGCCATGCGGGCGATGGGGAAACCCGACCCGGCGGCGAAAAGCGACGTATACGATCTGTTCCCGGAACTCTACGCGCGACGTCAGACGCGGGGCAATGCCCTTTCGCCAGAGGATCAGTATCAGCTTGCCCTGGCGAATGCACTGGTCAACCGCCCACGGATGCTGATTCTGGATGAGCCTACGCATGGGGCAGGACACGGATTTGCCCAGAAGCTGGCGCAGCTGCTGGTGCGCTTAAACCGGGAGTTAGGCATGACGGTGCTGCTGGCAGAGCAGCAGTTGTCGTTTATCCGCCGGGTGGCGGATCGGTTTTGCATGCTTTATCGCGGGCGTAACGTGGCTCAGGGCCACGTTAGCGAACTGAACGATGAGCTTATCGCTCACTGGATGTCGCGGGAAGCAAGACGCTGAGGTCGAGATAACGCCCGGTTTCGGCCTGCTCAGCATCGCCAGCAATCCAGGGGATTTCCCCGAGGAACGGTGCCGGGAGCACGCGCTTGAGGGTCGCCAGATATTCCTGATGCCGCCTGCCCGGCGCAACCACGTCGTTGGCTATCCAGCCTGCCAGCGTCAGCCCTGCCTGCTGAACGGCCTGCGCCGTCAGCATGGCGTGATTGATGCAGCCCAGCTTCACGCCGACGACCAGAATGACCGGAAGCTGCTCGGCCTGCACCCAGTCAGCAAAGGTCTGCGTGTCCGAAAGTGGCGTAAACCAGCCTCCCGCGCCTTCCACCAGCACCCAGTCGGCCTGGCTTTCCAGCGTCCGTAACCCGGCAGACAGCACGGCGAAATCAATTGGACGGCCTTCGTCAGCGCTGATAATGTGCGGCGACGTCGGCTCGGCAAAGGTATAGGGGTTCACCGCCGAATAGGCAAGCTCAAGGCTACTGTTACGCTGGAGCGCCAGCGCGTCGGTGTTGCGTAACCCTTCCGCCGTCATCTCGCTGCCGGAAGCTACGGGCTTATATCCGGCGGTGTTTTTTCCGAGCCGTCGTGCCGCCTGCAGCAGCGCAGCGCTGGCAACCGTTTTGCCCACTTCCGTATCCGTGCCGGTAACAAAATAACGTTCAGTCACGTTCGATAATCCCATGAAAAAGTTGATAAGAGAGCGGGAAAAGGCCCCGCTGCTGCGGCCAGGCCAGCTCCAGGCGTTGCAGCTGCCCCCGGGTCAGCGGTTTTTTCTCCCGCCCGGCGTGCAGGTGCGTGGCGCCGATACCCTTCAGAGAGCGCATGGCGCTGAACGCGTCGCTAAAATTAAGCGTGATGGTTTGCACCGTGCTGCGACAGCGCCAGCCTGCCAGCGCCTGCGTCACCTGCTCATACGATAAAAAACGGTTCGCGTGCGGCTGCTCATCCACCGCTTTCCACGCCTGATTCAGCTCCGGCAGCGAACTTTCCAGCAAGGTGGTAAAGGCCACCTTTCCGCCCGGTCGTGCGACGCGATAAAGCTCGCGTAACGCCTGCGGCAGGCTGCTGCACCACTGCACCGCCAGATGGCTCCAGACCAGATCGAACTGCGCGTCCGCCAGCGGGATCGCCTCGATATCCGCCACTACATAGTGGTGCGCCGCCTGCTGCTGGCGCGCCTCGTCCAGCATGGCGGGCGACAGGTCGATGGCCGTCACCTCGCTCCCCGCCTCGCGCCAGTAGCGGCTGTTGCTGCCGGGACCACAGCCGGCGTCCAGCACCTGGGGGAAGCGGTTCTCGCCAAGCGCGGCCAGAAGCCCCTGCGCGCTCTGGCGCTGGAGTTCATCGTGCTGCGAATAGCTCCGCGCGGCCCGGCCAAACGCCGCCGCAACGGCCTGCTTATTCACCGGCATCATGAAGCGCCTCCAGCAGCGTCTGGATATCCTGCGCCTCATGCGCCGCCGTCAGGGTTAAGCGCAGACGCGCGGTGCCCGGCGGAACGGTTGGCGGACGAATGGCCGTTACCCACATCCCCCGCTCGCGCAGCGCCTGGGCCAGTGCCAGCGCGCGGCCGTTTTCGCCGACAATGACGGGCTGGATGGCGCTCTGCGAATCGGGACTCTGGAAGGGAAGCGCCGCCAGTCCCTGACGGAAGCAGGAGATGTGCTCTGCCAGCTGCTGACGGCGTTCATCCCCTTCTGCGCTGCGGATCACCGCCAGCGACGCCGACAGCGCCACGGCCTGCGCCGGGGGCATGCTGGTGCTGTAGATGAGGTGACGGGCAAACTGCAGCAGATAGTCGGCGACAGATTCGCTGCACAGCACGGCGGCGCCGCTGACGCCAAAGCCTTTGCCGAAGGTAACCACCAGCAGTTCCGGCTTCACGTTTTGTTGATGGGCGCTGCCGCGTCCTTCATCGCCCATCACCCCAGTACCGTGAGCATCATCGACCAGCAGCCAGGCGTTTTGCCGCTTTGCGGCCTCGTGAAGCGCGGCAAGCGGCGCACTGTCGCCGTCCATGCTGAACACCCCTTCCGTGACTGCCAGCTGTTGCCCGTCGCAGGGTTTGTCCAGCAGCGAGGCGAGCTGTGACGCATCGTTATGGGCAAAACGCCGCAGCTGCGCCGGACTTAAGTTTGCCGCTTCCAGCAGCGAGGCGTGGCTTAAACGGTCGGCGACAATGCGGTCCTCTTTCCCCATCATGGCCGTGATGACCGCCTGATTGGCGGCAAAGCCGGAGATAAACAGCAGCGCGCGCGGGTAGCCCAGCCAGTCGGCCAGCTCTTCCTCCAGCGCCTGATGCGCCGTGGTGTATCCGCTGACGTGCCCCGAGCCACCGCTGCCCACGCCAAACCGCTCCGCGCCCTGCTGCCAGGCGCGGACGATGGCCGGATGCTGGCTCAGCCCGAGATAGTCATTGCTGGAGAAATTACAAAACTGCCGTCCCTCGCGGGTCAGAAAACGGCCCGCGCCGTTTTCCACCACCCTGCGAACGCGAAACGCCTCTGCCGCCCGGCGTTCTTCCAGCGCGGCATTAATCCGTGCCTGCCAGGTCATACGGCTGCCGCGTTGTAGAAGTGGTCGGTATCGGCGTTGAGAATCTGCTGCTCCAGCTGCTGCTGTTGCTCGTTATCGCCCGTCAGCACCCCGGTCTGATGCGGGTTCAGCCCCAACTTGCGGAACAGCTGAACGTCTTTGTCCTCTTCCGGGTTCGGCGTGGTCAGCAGCTTGCAGCCGTAGAAGATGGAGTTGGCGCCGGCCATAAAGCACATCGCCTGAGTCTGCTCGTTCATCTGCTCGCGGCCCGCAGAGAGGCGAACGTAAGACGTTGGCATCATGATGCGCGCCACCGCGATGGTGCGAATAAAATCAAACGCATCCACGTCCTCGTTATCCGCCAGCGGCGTGCCCTTGACCTTCACCAGCATGTTGATGGGCACGCTTTCCGGCGGGGTCGGCAGGTTCGCCAGCTGCAGCAGCAGGCCCGCGCGGTCTTTCACCGTTTCGCCTAAGCCCACGATGCCGCCGGAGCAGACCTTGATCCCCGCATCACGCACTTTATCCAGCGTGTCCAGGCGCTCCTGATAGGTGCGCGTGGTGATGATGTTGCCGTAAAATTCCGGCGAGGTATCAAGGTTGTGGTTGTAGTAGTCCAGCCCCGCGGCAGAGAGGCGCTGCGCCTGCTCCTCGTTCAGCGTGCCGAGCGTCATACAGGCTTCGAGGCCCATCTCCTTCACGCCCTTCACCATCTGCTCCAGATAGGGCATATCGCGATCGTGCGGGTTCTTCCACGCCGCGCCCATGCAGAAGCGGGTTGAGCCCGCGTTTTTGGCCTTGCGCGCGGAGTCGAGCACCTGCTCCACTTCCATCAGACGCTCGGATTCGAGACCGGTTTTGTAGCGCGCGCTCTGCGGGCAATATTTGCAGTCTTCGGGGCAGGCGCCGGTCTTGATCGACAGTAGCGTGCTGACCTGAACATGACGCGGATCGAAGTGCTGACGATGCACCTGTTGCGCTTCAAACATCAGCTCAAGGAAAGGTTTATTGAATAATTCAGTAACTTGCGACATCGTCCAGCGTGCGTGGTGAGCCATTGGGCTTCTCCAAAGGGTTTTGTTAATTTTCGGTTCGGTTTATACTCGTAAACCTAAAACTTTTCAAAATGGTTTACAAGTCGATTATGACCCAGGACGATCTCGCCTTCGACAAGCAGCATATCTGGCACCCTTACACCTCCACTACCCGCCCCCTTCCCGTCTATCCGGTAGCCTCTGCCCACGGCTGCGAGCTGCATCTCGCCAGCGGCGAGCGGCTGGTTGACGGAATGTCCTCCTGGTGGGCGGCCATTCACGGATACAACCATCCGCGCCTGAACGCGGCGATGAAGGCCCAGATTGACCAGATGTCGCATGTGATGTTTGGCGGAATCACCCATCAGCCCGCGGTGGATTTATGCCGCCGTCTGGTGGCGATGACGCCTGAATCGCTGGAGTGCGTTTTCCTGGCCGATTCCGGCTCGGTGGCGGTGGAAGTGGCGATGAAGATGGCGCTGCAGTACTGGCATGCGAAGGGCGAAACGCGCCAGCGGTTCCTCACCTTCCGCAACGGCTATCACGGGGATACCTTCGGGGCGATGTCGGTCTGCGATCCGGACAACTCCATGCACAGCCTGTGGAAGGGGTATCTGCCAGAAAACCTGTTTGCCCCTGCGCCGCAAAGCCGCTTCGACGGCGAATGGAACGAGATGGACATGGTGGGCTTCGCGCGGCTGATGGCGGCACATCGCCATGAAATCGCCGCCGTTATTCTCGAACCGATCGTGCAGGGCGCGGGCGGAATGCGGATGTACCATCCGGAATGGCTGAGGCGCATCCGCAAGATGTGCGACCGCGAGGGCATTCTGCTGATTGCCGACGAAATTGCCACCGGCTTTGGCCGCACCGGCAAGCTGTTTGCCTGCGAACATGCGGGTATCGCCCCGGATATTCTGTGTCTGGGTAAAGCGCTGACCGGCGGCACCATGACGCTCTCCGCCACCCTCACCACTCGTCAGGTTGCCGACACTATCAGCGACGGCGAGGCGGGCTGCTTTATGCACGGCCCGACGTTTATGGGCAACCCGCTGGCCTGCGCCGTGGCAAGCGAAAGCCTCGCCATTCTGGAGAGCGGCGAGTGGCAGACGCAGGTCGCGGCGATTGAGGCACAGCTGAAAGGAGAGCTGAGCGCCGCCTCGGGGGCGAATTTTGTGGCGGACGTGCGCGTGCTGGGTGCCATCGGGGTGATTGAAACCACCCGCCCGGTGAACATGGCGGCGCTGCAGCGCTTCTTCGTTGAGCAGGGCGTCTGGGTGCGGCCTTTCGGCAAGCTTATCTACCTGATGCCGCCGTACAGCATCACGCCGGAGCAGCTGCGTAAATTAACCGACGCGGTCGTAACAGCCGTTAACATTCCCGCGCATTTCGCGATTTAATCCCATGCGTTACACTTCCTGAACGAGTGAATAACGAGGATAAACCGTATGAAAATCATCAGTAAAGATCTGCGCGACGGTGAAAAACTCCCGGAACGCCACGTTTTCAACGGCATGGGCTATCAGGGGGATAATATCTCCCCACACCTGGCGTGGGACGACGTTCCTGCAGGAACCAAAAGCTTTGTCGTGACCTGCTACGACCCGGACGCGCCGACCGGCTCGGGCTGGTGGCACTGGGTTGTGGCGAACCTGCCCGCCGACACGCGCGTGCTGCCGCAGGGTTCCGGTTCAGACCTGGTTGCCCTGCCTGAAGGTGCCATTCAGACGCGCACTGACTTTGGTAAAGCGGGCTACGGCGGCGCAGCGCCACCAAAAGGGGAAACCCACCGCTATATCTTCACGGTGCACGCGCTGGATGTGGAGAAGATTGAGGTCGATGAAGGCGCGAGCGGCGCGATGGTCGGGTTTAACGTGCATTTCCATTCCCTGGGGAGCGCGTCGATTACGGCGATGTATTCCTGAAAAAAGCCGGGTGGCGGCTACGCCTTACCCGGCCTGGATTTCGCATTCGTAGGCCCGGTAAGCGCAGCGCCACCGGACAAAAATCACAGCACCGAAGGTAGCAGTCCTACAAGGCGTCCCTCTTCCAGAAGCTGCATCGCCTTATCAATATCCGGCGCAAAGAAGCGGTCATCATCGTAATGCGTGACGTGCTCGCGCAGCACATGGCGCGCCTGCTCCAGCAGCGGGCTGGATTTAAGCCCTTCGCGCAGATCGATACCCTGACACGCCGCCAGCCACTCCACCGCCAGCACGCCGCGGGTGTTGGAAGCCATCTCCCAGAGACGACGCCCGGCAGCGGGTGCCATCGAAACGTGATCTTCCTGATTCGCCGAGGTTGGCAGGCTGTCCACGCTATGTGGATGCGACAGGGCTTTGTTTTCGCTTGCCAGCGCTGCGGCCGTCACCTGAGCGATCATAAAGCCTGAGTTAACCCCGCCGTTACGCACCAGGAACGGTGGCAGCTGGGACATGTGTTTATCCATCATCAGCGCGATACGGCGCTCGGACAACGCGCCGACTTCGGCAATCGCCAGCGCGATATTATCCGCCGCCATCGCCACCGGCTCGGCGTGGAAGTTGCCCCCGGAGACCACCTCGTTTTCCTCGGCGAACACCAGCGGGTTGTCGGAGACCGCGTTGGCCTCCACCAGCAACACTTCCGCCGCCTGGCGCAACTGCGTCAGGCACGCGCCCATCACCTGCGGCTGACAACGCAGGGAATACGGATCCTGCACCTTCTCGCAGTTATGGTGTGAATCCGCAATCTCACTCGTGTCGGTAAGCACGTGGCGGTACATGGCGGCGGCATCAATCTGCCCGCGCTGGCCGCGCACCGCGTGAATACGCGCGTCAAACGGACGACGCGAGCCGAGCACCGCCTCGGTGGTCAGCGCACCGCACACCACCGCCGAGGCAAAGAGATCTTCCGCTTCAAACAGGCCGCGCAGCGCAAAGGCCGTCGACGCCTGCGTGCCGTTGAGCAGCGCCAGCCCCTCTTTTGCCGCGAGAGTGATTGGCGTTAAGCCGACTTTTGCCAGTGCTTCTTTCGCAGGGAGCCACTCGCCCTGCCAGCGCGCTTTGCCCTCACCCAGCAGCAGCAGCGACATGTGCGCCAGCGGGGCGAGATCGCCGGAGGCGCCGACGGAGCCTTTTGCCGGAATCCACGGATAGACTTCTGCATTCACCAGGGCCATCAGCGCCTGGATCACGCTCAGGCGAATGCCCGAGAAACCGCGCGCCAGGCTGTTGGTTTTGAGCACCATCATCAGACGGACAATCTCATCATCCAGCGGCTGGCCGACGCCTGCCGCGTGCGACAGCACCAGCGAACGCTGTAAGTTTTCCAGATCGTGCGTGGCGATGCGGGTCTGCGCCAGCAGGCCAAAGCCGGTGTTAATCCCGTAGGCGGTGCGCCCTTCGGCAACAATCGCTTCTACGCAGGCGACGCTGTCGTTTATCGCGGCGTGGGCGCTTTCATCAAGTGAAAGGGTGACCGGCTGGCGCCAGACGTTACGCAGCTGTTCGAGCGTCAGCGAGCCGGGAGTGAGTGTTAACGCGTTCATGCATGCTTTCCTTGTGTGGCAGGGATCATCGGCAGGTTCAGTCCCTGCTCTTTGGCACAGTCAATGGCAATCTCGTAACCCGCATCCGCGTGACGCATCACGCCGGTTGCCGGGTCGTTGTGCAGCACACGAGCGATGCGCGCGGCCGCTTCATCGGTTCCGTCACAGACGATGACCATACCTGAGTGCTGGGAGAAGCCCATCCCGACACCGCCGCCGTGGTGCAGAGAGACCCAGGTGGCGCCGCTGGCGGTATTCAGCAGGGCATTAAGCAATGGCCAGTCGGAGACCGCGTCAGATCCGTCGCGCATGGCTTCGGTTTCACGGTTCGGGCTGGCGACGGAGCCGGAGTCCAGATGGTCGCGGCCAATGACGATAGGCGCGGAGACTTCACCGCTGCGCACCATTTCGTTGAAGGCCAGACCCAGCTTTTGCCGCCACTCCAGCCCTACCCAGCAGATGCGCGCCGGCAAGCCCTGGAAGCTAATGCGTTCGCGAGCCATATCCAGCCAGTGGTGCAGGTGTTCGTCGTCTGCGACGATCTCCTTCACTTTGGCGTCGGTTTTGTAGATATCCTGCGGATCGCCGGACAAGGCCACCCAGCGGAACGGGCCGATGCCGCGGCAGAACAGCGGACGGATATAGGCAGGCACGAAGCCGGGGAAGTCGAAGGCGTTATTCACGCCCATCTCTTTCGCCATCTGGCGGATGTTGTTGCCGTAGTCAAAGGTTGGAATACCCAACTGGCTGAAGGCCAGCATCGCGGAGACGTGTTCCGCCATCGAACGCTTAGCCGCCAGTACCGTGCCTTCAGGGTCGGTTTCCGCTTTTTGCTGGTAGTCTTCCCACGTCCAGCCTTTCGGCAGGTAACCGTGCAGCGGGTCATGGGCGCTGGTCTGGTCGGTAACGAGATCCGGACGCACGCCGCGGGCAACCAGCTCCGGCAGAATATCCGCCGCGTTACCGCACAGGGCAATCGACACCGCTTTGCCTTCAGCGGTGTACTTTTTGATGCGCGCCAGCGCGTCATCGAGGTTGTCGGCCTGTTCATCGACGTAACGGGTGCGCAGACGGAAATCAATGCGGCTCTGCTGGCATTCAATGTTCAGCGAGCACGCGCCGGCCAGCGTGGCGGCCAGCGGCTGCGCGCCGCCCATCCCGCCCAGACCGGCGGTAAGCACCCAGCGGCCCTTCAGCGAGCCGTTATAGTGCTGGCGCCCCGCTTCCACGAAGGTTTCGTAGGTGCCCTGCACAATCCCCTGGCTGCCGATGTAGATCCAGCTCCCGGCGGTCATCTGGCCATACATCGCCAGCCCTTTCGCGTCCAGCTCGTTGAAGTGTTCCCAGGTGGCCCAGTGTGGCACGAGGTTAGAGTTGGCGATCAGCACGCGCGGCGCGTTCTTATGGGTTTTGAATACGCCAACCGGCTTGCCGGACTGCACCAGCAGGGTTTCGTCGTGTTCGAGTTCGGTCAGGGATTTTACAATTGCGTCATAGCATTCCCAGTTGCGTGCGGCGCGGCCTATGCCGCCGTAGACCACCAGTTCGTGGGGGTTTTCCGCCACCTCAGGATCAAGGTTGTTCATCAACATGCGCAGCGGGGCTTCGGTGAGCCAGCTTTTGGCAGTAAGCGTGGTGCCGCGCGCGGCGCGGACGTCCTGCTGGCGGTATTTACCTGACGACATTGTGTGCTCCTCATAAGGGACAGATGATGCATTTAGATATACTTGTATAGACAAGCACACACAAGGTCGGATTTAACAAAAAAGATACAATTTTGTTATATTGCGTTAGCGATCACGCTTATAAAACTTATGACATAAAGTGGCCCTGCAGCCGGTAACGGTTCCCCGGGAAAAGCAGTCGGGCATGCGACACGATATGCGATGATGACCAGGTACGACGGCGGATCAGCAGGCACGGATCGTGTTCTTTAATGCGCAACAGCTCGCACTCCTGCGGCGTAGCGCGTACGGCCTCAACAATGTGCTCCCCTTCCGTGAGCGGTGCGACGAGCGAGAGATACGCGTGCGGCGTGGTGTGGGTGTAATCCTGGTTCAGGTATTCCGGTATCCGCTCTGCGTTGACGCAGCGATCTTCAATCTGCACCGGAATGTCGTTTTCAAAATGCACCATCACAGAGTGGAAGATGCGGCTACCCTCTTTGACATTTAGCTCAACGGCCTGCTCGGCGCTGGCCTGGGTCTCTTCCAGCACCAGCACTTCGCAGCGGTGCTGATGATTACGCGAGGTTATCTCATCGGCAATGCTGCGGATTTCAAACAGGGCAGATTGCCCTTTCGGTTCCGCCACAAACGTCCCCACGCCCTGCAGGCGCACCAGAAGTCCTTCGTCGGTGAGCTCGCGCAGCGCCCGGTTGACGGTCATCCGGCTAAAACCGAACTGCGCCACCAGCTCGGCCTCCGACGGAATGCGATCGTGCGGGCGCCAGACGCCGGTAGCAATCTTTTCGCTGATCGCCTGCTTCACCTTTTCATAGAAAGGCGCGGGCGGGCTCGGTTGCGGCAGGGGCGAGCGTGAAAACATCATGACTCCTTTAATAGTGTTATGCCCACCAGTGAGCAATTTGCCAGGCCAGACGGGCGGCGAGCTTTGCGCCCTGTCCGTCCCGATCGTACTGCGGGTTAAACTCTACCAGATCGGCGGCCTGCAGCTTACCGCTGCGGCAGATTTGTTCAATAACCGGCATTAGATCCATTGCCGGGACGCCTAACGCCGCAGGGGCGGAAACGGCAGGCATTTCGCCCGCGGGCAGGACGTCCAGATCGATCGTCAGATAGATACGATCGGCCTGCGCCAGCACCTTTTCCAGCGCCGATAATGCCTCGCGTCTGAAATGAAGATCCTCCACCAGCGTGACGTTCAGGCGTTCGGCCTCATCCCACAGTGCCTGGGTGTTCGCCGCGCGGCTGACGCCAAAGCAGGCGTAGCGAAACTCGCGCCCGCATTCATCGCAGTATTGAGCCAGCTGACGAAACGGCGTACCGGACGTCGCCCGGTCGGCCTTGCGCAGGTCGAGATGCGCATCCAGGTTTATCACCGCCACGCGCTCGCCGGGGAACGCATCCAGAACACCCCGTCCATGCGCCCAGGCGGTTTCATGCCCGCCGCCAAACACCAGCGTGCGCATCCCGGTCTGCTGGCAGGCCGTCACGGCATCGCTTAACGCCCGCTGCGCGGGTTCAAGCTCATCGCTTTCAACGTACACCGAGCCCATATCCGCCAGCCGTTCGTGTCCCTGATGGCTTGCCATATTCGCCAGCGCTTTGCGCAGAATATCAGGGGCCTGCGCGGCGCCGGGCCTGCCCTGATTACGTTTAACCCCTGCATCGCATTCAAAGCCTATCAGCGCGATGCCGGATGAAAGCGGCGTGAACAGCGCCTGCTGTTGTATCGTCTGGAAAATGCGCGTTGCGTTGCTGGCTTCGGCGCTGTCGTCTCGCCCCTTCCAGACCGTTTCGGCGACGGGCCGCCATAACTTCATACTGCCTCCCCACGGAAAATACGTTGATGCAGCGGATTGCGTCCCGGCTCGTAGACCATCTCCACCGGGTGGTGAGCATCCCAGACGATAAAATCAGCGACAAACCCCGGCTGCAGCTGCCCGTGCGTTGCGCCGCGGCCCAGCGCCTGCGCCGCATGGCGCGTGACGCCAGCCCAGGCCTCTTCGGGCGTCAGGCCAAACTGGACGCAGGCCATATTCATCGCCAGGTGCAGGCTGGCAAACGGGCTGGTGCCGGGGTTATAGTCGGTGGCGACGGCCATCGGCACACCACGTTTTCGGAGCTGATCAACCGGCGGACGCTGGCGCTCCTGCAGAAAATAGAACGCGCCTGGGAGCAGTACCGCAACCGTACCGCTTTGCGCCATCGCCTGAACGCCCGCGTCGTCGAGATATTCGATATGATCGGCCGACAGTCCGTTATATTGGCTGACCAGCGCCGCTCCGCCCTGATTCGACAGCTGTTCAACGTGCCCTTTCACCGGGATACCGAGCGCGGCGGCGGCCTGGAAGAGGCGCTCGGTTTGCGACGGGGTAAAGCCGACGTTTTCGCAGAACACGTCTACTGCTTCAAACAACTCTTTTTGCCACAGCGTGGGCAGTATCTGCTCGCAAACCAGCGTGAGGTACGCATCCGGATCCTGTCGGTATTCCGGCGGAACCGCATGGGCCGCCAGCAGCGTTGGGCTGATATCAACCGGATTATCGAGGCTCAGCTGGCGGGCAACCTGCAGCATCTTCTCTTCGGCCTCGGCGTTGAGTCCGTATCCCGATTTGATTTCAACGGTCGTTACACCTTCATTCATCAGACGCTGGAGCCGCTGCTGCGCCAGTTTCAGCAGGGTTTCCAGGGAACTGCTGCGCGTTGCCGTCACGGTGGCGTTAATCCCGCCCCCCTGAGCGCTGATGGTCTGGTAAGAGACGCCGTTCAGACGCTGTTCCCACTCCGCCGCGCGGTCGCCGCCAAATACCAGATGGGTATGGCAGTCAATCAGGCCAGGCGTGACCAGACGTCCCTCAAGATCGATGACGTGACGGTGTCCGGAAGGAAGGTCAGATTCAGGAAGCACGCCAAGGATAGTTTGGCCGCGCACGACCAGCGCGTGCTGCTCTTTCAGGCCATAAGGCGCGGATGTATCGGGAACCATTGTTGCCAGGCGCGCATTTCGCCATATAACATCGTCAGGTTGAAGCTGCATGGGCATTCCACTTGTCATGGGTTGTATAGACATTTATTTGCATCCATCGTCTGCTGTCAACCGCCTTAAGGGAAAATGTTATTTATTTGTGATGACTTTCCCGTCACCTCCGGGCAAAAAATGCAACTTTTACCCTTTTTATCTTCCCGTTTCGCTCAACTTAGTATAAAAAAGCAGGCTATTTCGTCTATCCCGTAAAGACTTGCATACCCAGGAGCTTCACCTTGAACATTTCCAGGATTTCCCGTCTGGCGTTAGCGCTCGCCTTTGGCGTGACATTATCCGCATGCAGTTCTACACCACCGGATCAGCGTCCTTCTGAGCAGGTAGCGCCCGGTACCGCCTCCCGCCCGATTTTGTCCGCGGATGAAGCGAAGAATTTCGACCGCGCCCATTACTTCTCGGCGATGGATCCTAACGCCGCGCCGTGGACACCGTCTTCTATTAACCTGCCTAAACAGCCTGACTTCGTTGTTGGCCCGGCTGGCGCGCAGGGCGTAACGCATACCACTATCCAGGCAGCGGTTGACGCGGCAATCACTAAACACAGCGCGTCTCGCCAGTACATCGCGATCCTGCCGGGTGAATACGAAGGCACCGTGTATGTTCCGGCGGCTCCTGGCAGCATTACGATTTACGGTCTGGGTGAAAAAGCCATCGACGTAAAAATTGGCCTGGCGATTGATTCCGAAATCGACAGCACCGCCTGGCGTCACCTGGTGAACCCGGCAGGCAAATATATGCCGGGCAAACCGGCGTGGTATATGTTTGATAACTGCCAGAGCAAGCGTTCCGCCACCATTGGTGTGATGTGCTCGGCGGTGTTCTGGTCGCAGAATAATGGCCTGCAACTGCAGAACCTGACCATTCAGAATACCCTGGGTGACAGCGTGGATGCCGGTAACCATCAGGCCGTGGCGCTGCGTAGCGACGGCGATAAGGTGCAGATTAACAACGTCAATATTCTGGGCCGTCAGAACACCTTCTTCGTGACCAACAGCGGCGTACAGAACACGCTGCAGAATAACCGTCTGACCCGTACGCTGGTGACCAACAGCTACGTTGAAGGTGACGTGGATCTGGTGTCCGGTCGCGGCGCGGTAGTGTTTGATAACACCGATTTCCGCGTGGTGAATTCCCGTACCCAGCAGGAAGGCTATGTGTTTGCTCCGGCAACCCAGTCTAACCTGTTTTACGGCTTCCTGGCCGTGAACAGCCGCTTTAACGCGGCCGGTGACGGCGTGGCGCAGCTGGGCCGCTCCCTGGACGTGGACTCTGCGACCAACGGCCAGGTCGTTATCCGCGACAGCGTGATCAACGAAGGCTTTAACGTGGCGAAGCCGTGGGCTGATGCGGCTGTCTCCAAACGTCCGTTCTCCGGCAACACCGGTGCGGTGGACGATAAAGGAAACGTGCAGCGCAACCTGAACGACGCGAACTTCAACCGCATGTGGGAATACAACAACCGCGGTCTGGGCAGCAACGTGGTTGCTGAGCCGAAGCAGTAACGAGATGAGAGTAAAAGGGGGAGTTTAATCCCCCTTTTTACTGCGACTGAATGCGTCAGGCTCCAAACTTAAGATACGCATCCAATAGTTGCATAATCGCAACCATGAGTTGCAGGAACAGAATTGCCCATTCCACACCGCTCATACGCCACTCCTTTGGTATAGAGCACTTCTCCTCTGGTTTACCTTTCCGCTGCCTGTCACCAGAGGTGTGTTGGTTATGTTTTGATGTGCTCCGCAGTTTAGGCACCGTCGGCACCACCCGACAGCCAGGACTTAAAAAGGATCCTGAATTGCGGAACTGCAACACATCGAACCAACGCACAGAATGATATCAAATCACTACTGTACATAAAAACAGTTAAAACCAATTTAGGAATTTATAAAGCAAAAGCACTTAAGTGACTGATTATTATTTATATACTATTTACTGATCATTCCGTGTTCTCCTTTGTTCGTTGACGATGAATTTACATCGCCTTGAGTCGACATTATGATGACCCTGTTGGTTACGTTTTGATGTGCTCACCCGGCTACCACCGGGCATAAAAAAACCTCGCATCCGCGAGGTTTTTTTGTTTTAAGCCGCTTAGTGAGCGTTAACCACCACCCACATTGGCCCCTGACCTACCGCATAGCGTCCTTTCTCTTCCAGCAGGCCCTGCTCGCCTTTGATTTCATACAGCGCGATGTGGTGGGATTTCTGCCCCGCCGCAATCAGGTATTTACCGCTGTGATCGATATTAAAGCCGCGCGGCTGGGTTTCCGTTGGCTGGAAGCCCTCAATAGCCAGCACGCTGCCATCTTCGGAGACATTAAACACGGTAATCAGGCTGGAGGTGCGGTCGCAGGCGTACAGATGGCGACCATCCGGCGTGATGTGAATATCTGCCGCCCAGCGAGTGTCAGAGAAGTCAGACGGCATCATGTCCAGCGTCTGTACGCACTCAATCTGACCGTTAGGATCTTTCAGCTCCCATACGTCCACCGAGCTGTTCAGTTCGTTAACGACGTAAGCATATTGCTGGTTCGGGTGGAAGACCATATGACGCGGACCCGCGCCCTCAACGGTGGTGATTTCAGCCGGATTCTGCGCCACCAGGTGACCATCGTCGCTCAGGGTGAACAGGCAGATACGATCCTGCTTCAGCGCAGGCACCCACAGCGTGCGGTTGTCCGGGGAGATATTCGCCGAATGGCAGCCTTCCAGCCCTTCCACCACGTCGACAGTTTCTACCGGAATACCATCGTCAAGACGGGTCACGCTGACGCAACCGGCATTGTAAGAACCGCTAAAAATGAAGCGTCCTTTACGATCGGTCGAGATGTGGGTTGGGCTGCCCGGCAGTGGCGCTTCAGCGGTGTAGGTCAGCGCGCCGTCGTCAGGAGAGATGCGGTAGGCCAGCACGCGAAACTCCGGGCGCACACCCACGTATAAGAAACGTTTATCCGGGCTGACGACCATCGGTTGCACCTGGCCCGGCACATCAACAACCTGAACCAGCGTGAGCGAACCTTCTGCATTCAAGCGCCAGACGTGGATCTGCTGACTTTCAGGACTGGCGGTATAAACGGTTTGTTTCATGAATACTCCTTTCCTCACTGCACGTGAAAGTGATTATTTTTAACGGTGAATGCTGAATTTTAGCCAGGAATTTTGCAGCGATTTACTCTCGGTGTAACATCCCCTGAGACCTAAAATTCAACATTAACCCGGAAGAACAAATGACCTCGCGTGTGATTGCACTGGATTTAGACGGAACATTACTTACCCCTCAGAAAACCCTGCTCCCCTCCTCCCTTGAAGCGCTTAAACGCGCGCAGGAAGTGGGATATCAACTCCTTATCGTAACGGGTCGACATCACGTTGCCATTCACCCTTTTTATCAGGCACTGGCGCTGGATACACCTGCAATTTGTTGTAATGGCACTTATTTGTATGATTATCAGGCAAAAAAGGTTTTAGCCTCCGACCCGCTGCCGGTTCCCCAGGCGCTGCAGCTGATCGATCTGCTGGATGAGCATAACGTTCACGGCCTGATGTATGTGGATAACGCGATGGTGTACGAGCGCCCAACCGGCCATGTGGTACGCACCAGCAACTGGGCGTTGTCTCTGCCAGAAGCGCAGCGTCCGGTCTTTACCCAGGTTTCCTCTCTGCGTCAGGCGGCCCAGGACGTTGAGGCTATCTGGAAGTTTGCCCTGACGGATGAAGACACCACCAAACTGAATACCTTCGCGAAACACGTCGAGGACACGCTGGGGCTGGAGTGCGAATGGTCCTGGCACGATCAGGTGGATATAGCCCGCAAGGGTAACAGCAAAGGCAAGCGCCTGACGCAGTACGTGGAATCGCAGGGCTGGTCAATGCAGGACGCGATCGCCTTCGGCGACAACTACAACGACATCAGCATGCTGGAAGCCGTCGGTACGGGCGTGGCGATGGGTAATGCGGACGACGCGGTAAAAGCGCGTGCTAACGTGGTGATTGGCGACAACACCACCGATAGCATCGCGCAGTACATTTATACCCACCTGCTGTAATCAGGCGGTGATCGAAACGCTCTTGATTTGCGCGTAAAGCCACAGGCCGGGCTTGATTGCTAACTCATCCCTGGCCCACGGGCTGATGCGCGCCCAGAGCGTCCTGCTGCCCACGTCGAGCTTCACCTCTACCTGCCCGTTATCATCAAAACACTCCGCCACTTTGGCGCGCAGAATATTTCGAATACTGGTTTGCAGCGGCGGCTGCAGCACCAGCGAGACGTCCGACGCCTGGATGCGGATCCGCAGCGCGGACTGCAACGGTTTGTCGATCTTATTGACCCAAAGATGCTGGTCGCCCAGCGCCAGGGCGGTCATCGCGTAGTGCGGATGATGCTCCAGAACGCTCACCTTCAGGATGCTGCTCTGCTGTTCCCTGGGTAACCAGGGGTGCATCACGCTACTGCCCCACACCTCTTCCAGGTTGCCGAAGGCCTTCACGCTGCCCTCTTCCAGCACCAGCACTTTATCGGCCAGATGGAGGATCTCATCCAGTGAATGGCTGACGTAGAGCATCGGAATATTAATTTCGCGGGTCAGACGCTGCAGGTACGGCAGGAGCTCACGCTTGCGCGGAATATCCAGCGAGGCCAGCGGCTCGTCGAGCAGCAGCAGTTCGGGGGCGGTCAGCAACGCGCGGCCTATAGCCACACGCTGTTTCTCCCCGCCGGAGAGCGAGGACGGCAGCCTGTCGAGCAGGGGTTCAATGCCTAAAAGCGTCACCAGCTTATCAAACTGCCCGGCCATGCTTTTCGCCATACCGTAGCGCAGGTTGCCGCGCACGCTGTAGTGCGGGAACAAGCGCGCGTCCTGAAAAACATAACCGATGCGGCGTTTATCCGGCGAAAGGAAAATCTTGTTCTCCACGTCATTCAGGACGCGGTTGTTCAGGACAATGCGCCCTGACTGCGGGCGCGTCAGGCCGCTGATGGCGTTAATCAGAGACGTTTTACCCGCGCCCGACACGCCGAAGACGGCGGTGATGCCGCTTGCAGGCAGCGTCTCGTTAAGCGTAAGAGTATGGTTTCCCAGCGTCTGGGTGAAATTCAGTTCCAGCATCTTTATTTCCCCATCCGTTCGCGGCTTAGCCGTGCCAGCCATTCAGAAACCAGCAGCGAAACCAGGGCTAATACGATAGAGATGATACACAGCCGCGCTGCGGCACTCTCTCCCCCTGGCGTCTGAATCAGGGTATACATGGCCGATGGGATGGTCCGCGTCTCGCCGGGAATGTTCGACACAAAGGTGATGGTCGCACCAAACTCGCCCAGCGAGCGGGCGAACGCCAGCACCGTCCCGACAATGATGCCCGGCAGCGTAAGCGGAAGCGTGATGGTAATAAAGACGCGCCAGCGCCCGGCACCGAGCGTACGGGCTGCCTGTTCGAGCTTCATATCCACGCCTTCCAGCGCGAGGCGGATCGCTCTGACCATCAGCGGGAATGACATCACCGCCGCCGCCAGTACCGCACCGCGCCAGCTAAAGGCAAAGGTGATTCCGAACCAGTCGTAAAGCTTTTCGCCGATAAAACCGCGTCGCCCCATCGATATCAGCAGCAGATAACCGACCACCACGGGCGGTAAAACCAGGGGAAGATGAAGGACGCTGTCGAGCAGCGCTTTGCCGGGGAACCGACAGCGAACCAGTAGCCAGGCAAAAAAGATCCCAAAGGGCAAACTCAGCGCAACCGCCAGGGAAGAGACTTTAAGGCTCAGCAGAACAGCCTGCCATTCAGGATCGGTCAGTATCATCAGTGAGTCGTAAATCCATAACGTTTAAAGATTGCGGACGCCTCCGGCCCCTTCAGATAATCGCGGAAGGCCGTTACGGTCGCATTTTTATGTCCATCAACAATCGCCACAGGATATTCCACTTTCTTGTGGGAGTCTTCCGGGAAGGTGCCAACCACTTTTACGCCCTTGCTGGCAACGGCATCGGAACCATACACAATGCCCAGCGGAGCTTCGTTACGCTCCACCAGCGCCAGCGCGCCGCGCACATCTTCCGCCGGGGCCAGTTTTGGTGACAGGGTCTCCCACGCGCCCAGCTTTTGCAGCGCTTCTTTGGCGTAAATCCCGGCCGGAACGTGTTCCGGGTCACCCACCGCCAGACGGCCACCGTTCAGCAGGCGGGTCCAGTTTGTCTCTTTGTTGATGGTGATTTCACCCTGCGCGCTGGCCTTCGGTGCAACCACGACAAGGCTATTGCCCAGCAGCGTTTCGCGGGTCGCCGCATCAATCGATTTCTTCTCCACCGCATAGTCCATCCACTTCTGGTCAGCAGAGATAAACAGATCTGCCGGAGCGCCCGCTTCTATCTGCCGTGCCAGCGTAGAGGAAGAGGCAAAAGAGGAGACTACCTCGACGTTTTTCTCTTTTTTATACGCCGCCGCAATATCCTGCAGCGCGTTGGTCAACGACGCCGCCGCAAAGACCGTGATTTTACCTTCGTCCGCCAGCGCGTGTCCGGTAAGTGAAAGCGTCAGCGTTGCCCCTGCGAAAAGGCGTACCCATGAACGTGCCATCTGTAACTCCTGTGAGTAGCGTTATATACATATTAATATAACGGTATCGTCAGGGAGATCCCAGCGGTAATTCGTACCGCTCAAGGGGTAACACGGTGTGTTACGTTAAATAATATCGGCGAAAGTAAGAAAAGCTTGAGAGCAAAACGCCCGGGCAAGCCGGGCGTTTTGTGGGAAATTAATGCTGCTTTTTCGCACGGTCTCGGTGACCGATATTCGAAAAGACGTTGAACACTTCACCCAGGCCGTAGATGGCACCGAGGATGATGGCCATCACTACTGGTACCATGATCACGGCGAATACCAGACTTTTCAACAACTCTAACATGGTTTTCTCCAGATTTTGTGAATGGGCTATTCTACCCTGAAAAGTAAGAAAAACATCCCCTTTTGTGCGGTGCCCTTTGCGCCCTGCACCATTTGGGTCACAATATTCTTTTTGCCAGGACACTGTTATGCAGGCCGAAATTCTTCTTACTCTCCGACTTCAGCAAAAGCTTTTCGCCGATCCCCGACGTATTGCCCTGCTTAAACAGATAGAACAAACCGGCTCAATTAGCCAGGGCGCTAAGAACGCCGGGATTAGCTATAAAAGCGCCTGGGATGCCATCAATGACATGAACACCCTGAGCGAGCATCCGCTGGTGGACAGAGCCACAGGGGGCAAAGGCGGTGGAGGTGCTGTTGTCACACGCTACGGCCTGCGCCTGATTCAGCTCTACGATCTCCTGGGCCAGATTCAGCAAAAAGCGTTCGATGTATTGAGTGACGACGACAACGTTCCGCTGGACAGCTTGCTGGCCGCCATTTCCCGCTTCTCGTTGCAGACCAGCGCCCGCAACCAGTGGTTTGGTACGGTGACGGCGCGCGATAATCTCCAGGTTCAGCAGCATGTTGAGATCCTGCTTGCCGATGGTGTCACCCGTCTGAAAGCGGCGATAACGGCCCAGAGCGCAGAGCGCCTTGACCTGGATGAAGGTAAAGAGGTGCTGGTGTTGCTGAAAGCACCTTGGGTCAATATCACACGCGACCCGGACAAGGCAAAGGCGGCTGATAACCAGCTGCGGGGCACCATCAGTCATATCGAACGCGGCAAGGAGCAGTGCGAAGTGCTGATGCCCCTGGCAGACGGACAGGCGCTTTGCGCCACGGTCCCGCTCAGCGAGGCGAACGATTTAGAAGAAGGTGCTGTCGTCACCGCATATTTCAACGCGGACCGGGTGATTATCGCCACATTGTGCTGAGCGCATTGACAATCGTGACGACAGTGCGTATCCCTGATATCAATTGCTGCAAAAAATGGGATACATCATGTCATCATTGCATATTTCGCAAGGTACGTTTCGTCTTAGCGATACCCGAACGCTGACGATTGCCGATCTGACAATACGCGCGGGTGAAAGCTGGGCGTTTGTCGGCACTAACGGCAGCGGTAAATCCGCGCTGGCCCGCGCGCTGGCCGGAGAGCTTACCCTTCTCAAAGGCGAATGCCGGAGCGATTTCACGCGCCTGACGCGCCTGTCCTTTGAACAGCTGCAGAAGCTGGTCAGCGACGAGTGGCAGCGCAACAATACCGATTTACTCAGTCCTGGCGAAGAAGATACCGGCCGCACGGCGGCGGAAATTATTCAGGATGAGGTGAAAGATCCCGCCCGCTGTCAGCATCTGGCGGAACAGTTTGGCATTTCCGCGCTGCTGAACCGGCGCTTTAAGTACCTCTCTACCGGCGAGACGCGGAAAACGCTGCTGTGCCAGGCGCTCATGAGCCAGCCGGAATTGCTGATTCTGGATGAGCCCTTTGACGGGCTGGATGTCCACTCCCGCGCCCAGCTGGCTGCCCTGCTGGACTCTCTGAATCAGGAAGGCTATACGATCGTACTGGTGCTGAACCGCTTCGATGAAATTCCTGACTTCGTGCAGAACGCGGGCGTGCTGGCAGACTGTAGCCTGATCGAAACCGGAGAAAAGTCCGCGCTGCTCCGACAGGCGCTGATTGCCCAGCTTGCGCACAGCGAAAAGCTGGCGGGCATTGCGCTGCCGGACCCCGACGCGCCGGCAGCACGCCACGGTCTCGATCCCCGGCAGCCGCTTATCGTCCTGCGCGATGGCGTAGTCTCCTATGACGAACGACCGATCCTGAATCACCTCAGCTGGACGGTTAATCCTGGCGAACACTGGCAGATTGTCGGTCCCAACGGCGCGGGGAAATCCACGCTGCTGAGCCTGATAACCGGCGATCACCCGCAGGGCTACAGTAACGATCTGACGCTGTTTGGCCGCCGTCGCGGCAGCGGCGAAACCATCTGGGATATTAAAAAGCACATTGGCTACGTCAGCAGCAGCCTGCATCTGGATTACCGGGTCAGTACCACGGTACGCAACGTGATCCTTTCCGGCTATTTTGATTCCATCGGCATTTATCAGGCAGTGTCAGATAAACAGCACAAGCTGGCCCAGCAGTGGCTGGATATTCTGGGGATGGATAACCGGGTGGCTGACGCGCCGTTTCATAGCCTGTCGTGGGGGCAGCAGCGTCTGGCACTGATCGTTCGCGCGCTGGTAAAACACCCTACGCTCCTGATCCTCGACGAGCCGCTGCAGGGGCTGGATCCGCTTAACCGACAGCTGGTCCGCCGCTTTGTGGACGTGCTGATTAGCGAAGGTGAAACGCAGCTGCTGTTCGTTTCACACCATGCCGAAGATGCCCCCTCCTGCATCACCCACCGCCTCGAGTTTGTCGCGGACGGCGAGGGTTATCGCTACCTTCTCAGCAACGTAGATTAACAGCGGGGGGCACCGCCCTCCTCTTTTCAGATAACTTGCATCAATACATCGCTATCTCTTTGATCTAGAATGCTCTACGTCATCGAAAAAGCGGGTGTGAAAACGAGTGTAAACGATTCCACTATTTTATCCCATGTCACACTTTTTTCGTCTCTGTTATGCTATGGTTATTACATACCATAGGCCCAATGGAGCGAATTATGCGAGTTCTGGTAACAGGTGGTAGCGGTTACATCGGAAGTCATACCTGTGTGCAACTGCTGCAAAATGGTCACGATGTGATCATCCTCGACAACCTGTGCAATAGTAAGCGCAGCGTGCTGCCGGTGATTGAACGTCTTGGCGGTAAACAGCCGACTTTCGTGGAAGGCGACATCCGCAACGAAGCGCTGATGACCGAGATCCTTCACGACCACGCCATCGAAGCGGTGATCCACTTCGCGGGTCTGAAAGCGGTCGGTGAATCCGTTGCGAAACCGCTTGAGTATTACGACAACAACGTCAACGGTACCCTGCGTCTGATCTCCGCCATGCGCGCGGCAAACGTCAAAAACTTTATCTTTAGCTCCTCCGCCACCGTCTATGGCGATCAGCCAAAAATTCCTTACGTTGAAAGCTTCCCGACCGGTACGCCGCAAAGCCCGTACGGCAAAAGCAAGCTGATGGTAGAGCAGATCCTGACCGACCTGCAAAAAGCCCAGCCGGAGTGGAGCATCGCATTGCTGCGCTACTTCAACCCGGTCGGCGCCCATCCGTCTGGCGATATGGGTGAAGATCCGCAGGGTATCCCGAACAACCTGATGCCGTACATCGCCCAGGTGGCGGTAGGCCGTCGCGAGTCGCTGGCCATTTTTGGCAATGACTACCCGACCGAAGACGGCACCGGCGTGCGTGACTATATCCACGTGATGGATTTAGCAGACGGCCACGTTGCAGCCATGCAGCAGCTGGCTGACAAACCGGGCGTGCATATTTATAACCTCGGCGCCGGGGTCGGCAGCAGCGTGCTGGACGTGGTTAACGCCTTCAGCAAAGCCTGCGGTAAGCCGGTGAACTACCACTTCGCTCCGCGTCGTGATGGCGACCTGCCTGCTTACTGGGCCGATGCCACCAAAGCCGATAAAGAACTTAACTGGCGTGTTACCCGCACGCTTGATGAAATGGCACAGGATACCTGGCACTGGCAGTCACGCCACCCGCAGGGTTATCCGGACTAAGGATCCGTCATGACTTCGTTTAATCCCGTCGATCATCCGCATCGTCGTTTTAACCCGCTAAGCGGGCAATGGATTTTGGTCTCTCCGCATCGCGCCAAGCGTCCCTGGCAGGGGGCGCAGGAGACGCCTGCAAAACAGACCCTGCCGCAGCACGACCCGGATTGCTTCCTCTGTCCGGGCAACACGCGCGTGACCGGGGATAAAAACCCGGACTACAAAGGCACCTTCGTGTTTACCAACGATTTTGCCGCCCTGATGACCGATACCCCGGATGCCCCCGCGAGACACGACCCGCTGATGCGCTGCGAAAGCGCGCGCGGTACCAGCCGCGTGATCTGCTTCTCGCCCGATCACAGCAAAACGCTGCCGGAGCTGAGCGTGGACGCGCTGAAAGAGGTGGTCAGCACCTGGCAGGCGCAAACCGCTGAGCTGGGGCAAAGTTATCCGTGGGTGCAGGTGTTCGAAAACAAAGGCGCGGCGATGGGCTGCTCTAACCCGCATCCGCACGGCCAGATCTGGGCGAACAGCTTCCTGCCCAACGAAGCCGAGCGTGAAGACCGTCTGCAGAAGGACTATTTCGCAGAAAACGGCTCACCCATGCTGGTGGACTACACCCAGCGCGAGCTGGCCGACGGCAGCCGTACCGTAGTGGAAACCGAACACTGGCTGGCGGTCGTGCCTTACTGGGCCGCCTGGCCGTTTGAGACGCTGCTGCTGCCGAAAGCGCACGTTCAGCGCATTACCGATCTCAGCGACGCGCAGCACGACGACCTGGCGCTGGCGCTGAAAAAGCTGACCAGCCGTTACGACAACCTGTTCCAGTGCTCCTTCCCGTACTCCATGGGCTGGCACGGCGCGCCGTTTAACGGCGAAGAGAATCAGCACTGGCAGCTGCACGCCCATTTCTATCCGCCGCTGCTGCGCTCTGCAACGGTGCGTAAATTTATGGTGGGCTATGAAATGCTGGCGGAAACCCAGCGTGACCTGACGGCGGAACAGGCGGCAGAGCGTCTGCGTGCCGTCAGCGACGTCCACTATCGCGAATCAGGAGTCTAAAAATGAGTCTGAAAGATAAAACACAATCCCTGTTTGCTGAGAAATTTGGCTACCCTGCCACCCACGTAATTCAGGCGCCTGGTCGCGTCAACCTGATCGGCGAGCACACCGACTACAACGACGGCTTCGTGCTGCCGTGCGCAATTGATTACCAGACGGTTATCAGCTGTGCGAAGCGCGACGACCGTAAAGTCCGCGTCATTGCGGCGGATTACGGTAATGAGACGGACGAGTTTTCCCTTGATGCCCCGATTGTGACGCACGACAGCCAGCAGTGGTCTAACTACGTGCGCGGCGTGGTGAAGCATCTGCAGAAGCGCAATAAGAACTTCGGCGGCGCCGATTTAGTCATCAGCGGCAACGTGCCGCAGGGTGCGGGCTTGAGCTCGTCGGCCTCGCTCGAAGTGGCCGTGGGAACCGTCTTCCAGCAGCTGTATCATCTGCCGCTGGACGGGGCGCAAATTGCCCTGAACGGTCAGGAAGCGGAAAACCAGTTCGTGGGCTGCAACTGCGGCATTATGGACCAGCTGATCTCCGCGCTGGGCAAAAAAGAGCATGCTTTACTGATCGACTGCCGCTCGCTTGGCACCAAAGCCGTTCCCCTGCCAAAAGGCGCGGCCGTCGTGATTATCAACAGTAACTTTAAACGCACGCTGGTGGGCAGCGAGTACAACACCCGCCGCGAACAGTGCGAAACCGGCGCGCGCTTCTTCCAGCAGCCTGCCCTGCGCGACGTGACGCTCGATGAATTTAACAAAGTGGCGCACGAGCTGGATCCTGTCGTCGCCAGACGCGTTCGCCACGTGCTGACCGAAAATGCCCGTACCGTTGAAGCCGCCTCCGCGCTGGCGAAAGGTGACCTGAAGCGCATGGGTGAGCTGATGGCGGAATCTCACGCCTCCATGCGCGATGATTTTGAAATCACCGTGCCGCAGATCGACACCCTGGTGGACATCGTCAAAGCGGTTATTGGCGATAAAGGCGGCGTGCGCATGACGGGCGGCGGCTTTGGCGGCTGCATTGTCGCGCTGGTGCCGGAAGAGCTGGTCCCTGCCGTCCAGGACGCCGTGGCGAAGCAGTACGAAGCGCAAACGGGCATCAAAGAAACGTTCTATGTATGTAAAGCATCACAAGGAGCCGGACAGTGCTAAACGAAACACCTACACTCGCACCGGATGGTCTGCCGTATCGACTGTTAACCCTGCGCAACAGCGCGGGGATGGTGGTTACGCTGATGGACTGGGGTGCGACCCTGCTTTCTGCCCGCGTACCGATGCCGGACGGCAGCGTGCGCGAAACCCTGCTGGGCTGCGCCTCACCCGAGCAGTACGTTAATCAGTCTGCCTATCTGGGCGCGTCCGTCGGGCGCTATGCCAACCGCATCGCGAAAAGCCGTTTTGAGCTCGACGGCGTGCAGTACCCGCTGCTGCCAAGCCAGGGCGAGAACCAGCTTCACGGCGGTCCGGACGGGTTTGATAAACGCCGCTGGAAAATTGTTCGTCAAAACGACAGCGAAGTGCTGTTCTCGCTGGATTCGCTTGATGGCGATCAGGGCTTCCCGGGGAACCTTACCGCGTCCGCGCGCTTTACGCTGACGGACGACAACCGTATCGCTATTGAATACCGTGCGACGGTCGACAAGCCGTGTCCGGTTAACCTGACTAACCATGCCTACTTCAATCTCGACGGCAACCAGTGCGACGTGCGTAACCACAAGCTGCAGATCCTGGCGGACGCGTATCTGCCGGTTGACGAGATGGGCATTCCGTATCAGGGCCTGAAAGAGGTGAGCGGGACCAGCTTTGATTTCCGCAGCGCGAAAGTTATCGCCCAGGATTTCCTGAGCGATGACGATCAGCGCAAGGTGAAAGGCTACGATCACGCGTTCCTGCTGCACGCCAAAGGTGATGTGAAGCAGCCTGCCGCACAGGTCTGGTCCAGCGATGAGAAACTGCAGATGACGGTGTATACCACCGCCCCTGCCCTGCAATTCTACTCGGGCAACTACCTCGGCGGCACGACGGCGCGCGAACACAATGAGTACAGCGACTGGCAAGGACTTGCGCTTGAGAGCGAGTTCCTGCCGGACAGCCCCAATCATCCTGAATGGCCGCAGCCGGACTGCGTGCTGCGCCCCGGTGAAGAGTACATTAGCGTGACGGAATACCATTTTATTCCGAAATGATTTCCAGCCCTCCCATCGGAGGGCTTTTTTCTGCGCGTCTTGCTGAAAATAGCGCCGATCGCTGACAAAATCCTAACCCTGGATTCACAAGCATCTTACACTCAGAGACTATTTTCGCTATGGTTAGGGTTAAGCGTTGCTGCTGGCACGGCCACAGCAATATAATGAGAATTGTTATCATTCTAAAAATGCTTGAGGAGTAAGAGATGGCTATTACTAAGCTGGTCCTGGTGCGTCACGGCGAAAGCCAGTGGAACAACGAAAACCGCTTTACCGGTTGGTACGACGTTGATCTGTCCGAGAAAGGCGTAAGCGAAGCAAAAGCAGCAGGTAAACTGCTGAAGGAAGAAGGCTTCAGCTTTGATTTTGCTTACACCTCTGTGCTGAAACGTGCCATCCACACCCTGTGGAACGTGCTGGACGAACTGGATCAGGCCTGGCTGCCGGTTGAGAAATCCTGGAAACTGAACGAGCGTCACTACGGTGCACTGCAGGGTCTGAACAAAGCGGAAACCGCTGAGAAATACGGTGACGAGCAGGTTAAACAGTGGCGTCGCGGCTTCGCGGTCACCCCACCAGAGCTGACCAAAGATGACGAGCGCTATCCGGGCCACGACCCGCGCTACGCGAAACTGACTGATGCTGAGCTGCCAACCACCGAGAGCCTGGCGCTGACCATCGACCGCGTTGTGCCTTACTGGAACGAAACCATTCTGCCACGCCTGAAAAGCGGTGAGCGCGTGATCATCGCTGCTCACGGTAACTCCCTGCGCGCGCTGGTGAAATATCTGGACAACATGGGCGAAGACGAGATCCTCGAACTGAACATCCCAACTGGCGTACCGCTGGTATATGAGTTCGACGAAAACTTCAAGCCAATCAAACATTACTACCTGGGTAACGCGGACGAGATCGCAGCGAAAGCAGCGGCTGTCGCGAACCAGGGTAAAGCGAAGTAATTTTCGCCGGACATAAAAAAAAGCGCGGAGCCTTCCGCGCTTTTTTATTTGTGCGTGAGGACTCAGCCGCGGCGCGCTTTTACCGCATTCGCCAGCTGACGCAGGATGGCATCGGTATCGTCCCAGCCAATGCAGGCATCGGTGACGCTTTTGCCATACACCAGCGGCTCGCTGCCTTCCAGGTTCTGGTTACCTTCTACCAGATGGCTTTCGATCATCACCCCAATTACCGCCTTCTCACCGTTAGCGATCTGCTGACAGACGTCTGCCCCCACTTCCATCTGCTTTTTGAACTGCTTGCTGGAGTTGGCGTGGCTGAAGTCGATCATCACCTGCGGTGGCAGCCCGGCTTTTTCCAGCCCGGCCTTCACCTCTGCCACGTGTTTTGCACTGTAGTTTGGCTCTTTACCGCCGCGCAGAATGATATGGCAATCACCGTTACCGCTGGTGTTGACGATGGCGGAGTGACCCCATTTGGTCACGGACAGGAAGCAGTGCGGCGCACCCGCGGCGTTGATGGCATCGATAGCCACTTTGATGGTGCCATCAGTACCGTTTTTGAAGCCCACCGGACATGAGAGACCGGAAGCCAGCTCGCGGTGAACCTGAGATTCAGTGGTACGGGCACCAATGGCGCCCCAGCTCATCAGGTCTGCCAGGTATTGTGGCGTAATCATATCCAGGAACTCGCCGGCAGCAGGCAGGCCGCTGTCGTTGATCTCCAGCAGCAGCTTGCGCGCAATGCGCAGGCCGTCGTTGATCTGGAAGCTGTTATCCATGTGCGGATCGTTAATCAGCCCTTTCCAGCCCACGGTCGTGCGCGGTTTTTCAAAATAGACGCGCATGACGATTTCCAGCTCATCCTTTAACTCTTCACGCAGGGTGAGCAGACGCGCCGCATACTCTTTCGCAGCGGCAGGATCGTGAATGGAGCACGGGCCAATCACCACCAGAAGACGATCGTCATTACCTTTCAGGATCTTGTGGATCGCTTTACGAGCATGAGAAACCGTATTTGCGGCATTTTCAGTGGCGGGGAATTTCTCAAGGAGTGCTACAGGAGGTAATAACTCATTGATCTCTTTAATGCGTAAATCGTCGTTCTGATAATTCATCTTCTTTCCAGCTCTGCCATATCTTTAGTAATGAAAGCAATCCTTTCAATCTATCTTGTCGACCAGGAAGTGTAAACACGGTTTTACACTTCACGCAGATAATTCCTGGAATTCGCCTAAAAATCGCCACAAAATAGCGAAAAATGAGATCTAACCTAAGCTTTTTAACTGTAACAACCATTTTTAAACGCTTAAACGCGATTCCCTACTGACGTAAGTCCGTAAGGCGGAATCTTTCGCCTCTAAAAAGATGCACTGTTGGAGAATGTTATCCAGCGTAACGACAAGAACAGGAGCACCATCATGAAAATGACAAAACTGACTACCCTCTTCCTGACTGCCACACTCACCCTTGCCAGCGGCAGCGTCCTGGCCGCAGAAACGGGTGCTTCAGACAGCAACGGTGATGCCAATGCGGCAGCAGCGGCAGGCCAGGTTGCGCCTGATGCGAAACAGAATATCGCCCCGAATAATGTCGATAACAGCCAGATCAATACCGGCAATACCAACACCGGTGGTACCATGCTGCATCCGAACGGTAGTGCTTCCGATACCATGAATCATGACAACATGAGCTCGGATGAGGTTCATAAGAACTCGATGTGCAAGGACGGCAAATGTCCCGATCCGAACGACAAAGTGGGTAACGACGCCAATACCAAAACTGATGGCACAACCCAGTAATATTTGATGCTTCAAATGCGAAAGGAGAGCCCAGGCTCTCCTTTCTTTTTGGAGTAACCTGTTAAAAACGCTACACTAAAATAATAACGAATCAGGAAAGCAGACATGGCGCACACCCACTCACACCCATCTTCTCCCGGCAACGACAACGCAAAACGACTTATGCTGGCCTTTGGCGTTACGGCCACGTTTATGGTTATCGAGGTCATTGGCGGCCTGGTTTCCGGCTCGCTGGCGCTGCTGGCTGATGCCGGACATATGCTGACCGATGCCGCAGCGCTGCTTTTCGCCCTGCTGGCGGTGCAGTTTGCTCGCCGCCCACCCAACGCGCGTCATACCTTCGGCTGGCTGAGGCTGACCACCCTTGCCGCGTTTGTTAACGCCATCGCGCTGGTGGTTATTACTGTTCTTATCGTCTGGGAGGCCGTACAGCGTTTCAGGCACCCGCAGCCCATCGCCGGGACGACAATGATGGTGATTGCCGTGGCGGGGTTGCTGGCAAATATTCTGGCGTTCTGGATTTTGCATCGCGGCAGCGGGGAAAAGAACCTCAACGTTCGCGCTGCGGCTCTGCATGTGCTGGGGGATTTGCTCGGCTCAGTCGGGGCGATTGTCGCCGCGCTGGTGATCCTCTATACCGGCTGGACGCCTGTCGACCCCATTCTCTCCGTGCTGGTATCGTGTCTGGTCTTGCGCAGCGCCTGGCGGCTGCTGAAGGAGAGCGTCAATGAACTGCTGGAAGGGGCGCCGGCATCAATGGACATTGACGAGCTGAAACGAAACCTGCGCCGTACTGTCCCGGAAGTGCGTAACGTTCATCACGTGCACGTCTGGCTGGTAGGCGAGAAGCCGGTCATGACGCTGCACGTCCAGGTCATCCCGCCCCACGACCACGACGCGCTGCTTGAACGCATCCAGCACTTTCTTGAACATCACTATGAGATAGGTCACGCCACCATCCAGATGGAGTATCAGCCCTGTAGCGGGCCGGACTGCCACCTTAACGAGGCGCAGCCCGACCATTCACATCATCACCACTAGCTTGAAAGCGCGTGTGAGCCACGCTCACGCGCGCTCTTGATCCACATCCGGCTGCCGTTCAGGGCAATGAAGGTCAGCAGCAGATACTCCAGCGACATGGCATAGACGCCCTGAAGGGCAAAAATCACCACGCTGATGACGTTGATGATGACCCACAGCAGCCAGTTCTCAACGTATTTACGGGTCATCAGGACCATCGCCGCGATCGACAGCACCATCATGCAGGAATCCCAGAACGGGAAGGCATCCGGCTGAAGCTCCGGCATCGTCACGTTGAGGCCAATCGCGGACATGACCGAAACGGCAACGCGGGTCAGGAACGCAAACACCGGGTTGATGTAGACGGTCATCAAACCAATGGCGACGACGCAGGCGACAAACCAGGCGATGGCTTTCGGTAAGGGCAGCCAGCGGATCTGCAGCTCAGCCTCCTGCTGGCTGTTCTGCCGGGACCAGGCGTACCAGCCGTAAATATTGGCGGCGAAGAAAAACAGCTGTAAAAGCAGGCTGGCGTACAGCTGGATCTGGAAGAAGATAATCGCAAACAGCGTGACGTTAATCAGCCCGAACGCGTAGTTGCTGATCTTCTCCAGGCTTGCCAGCCAGATACACAGCAACCCCGCCAGCGTGCCTACGGCTTCAATCCATGACAGGTCATAGCCACCTGCACCAATCGGTATATGAACCAGAATGTTTTGCGTACTAAAAAAATCCATCTTTTCCCCAGGGCGTTTTTGAATTAAGTACGTAGTGTAGCCGCAAAATCCAGCATGCGGTTAAGCGGAATTAACGCACCTTCACGCAGAGCGGCGTCCACATGAATTTCATGCGCTGCACCGCCTGTCTCGAGCCCTTCGGCAATGGCCTTCAGGCCGTTCATCGCCATCCACGGGCAATGCGCGCAGCTGCGGCACGTCGCGCCCTCACCTGCCGTTGGTGCTTCCAGCAGCTCTTTCTCCGGTACGGCCTGCTGCATCTTATAGAAGATACCGCGATCGGTCGCGACGATGAGCTGCTTGTGCGGCAGCGTCCTGGCCGCGTTGATAAGCTGGCTGGTTGAGCCAACCGCATCGGCCATATCAACAATCGACTGCGGTGATTCAGGATGAACAAGAATGGCCGCGTCAGGATAAAGCGCCTTCATACGGGACAGCGCCTGGGTCTTGAATTCGTCGTGCACAATGCAGGCGCCCTGCCAGCAAAGAACGTCAGCGCCGGTCTGCTTCTGAACGTAATTGCCAAGATGGCGGTCCGGGGCCCAGATAATTTTCTCACCCAGGCTGTCCAGATGCTCAATCAGCTCAACGGCGATGCTCGACGTGACCACCCAGTCTGCGCGCGCTTTTACCGCCGCAGAGGTGTTGGCGTAAACAACCACGGTCCGGTCAGGATGGGCGTCGCAGAAGGCGTTGAATTCGTCAATCGGGCAGCCGAGATCGAGCGAACACTCCGCATTGAGCGTCGGCATCAGGATGGTTTTTTCCGGGCTGAGGATCTTTGCCGTTTCGCCCATAAAGCGCACGCCTGCAACCAGCAGCGTGGAAGCGGGATGTTTTGCACCGAAGCGGGCCATCTCCAGTGAATCAGAAATACAGCCCCCGGTCTCTTCCGCCAGCTGCTGGATTTCCGGATCGGTGTAGTAATGGGCCACCATCACCGCATCGCGCTCTTTGAGAAGCCGTTTGATCTTCTCGCGGTAGAATTGTTTTTCATCCTGGCTTAATGGCGCAGGCTTTGGCGGAAACGGATAGATTGCGGCTTCAGGATCGAACATCACGCTCATTATGGCTTCTCGTTTTACTGGCTTAACAATATTGCCTTTCTTTTGCCTGACAAAGCAAAACGCAGGGCAATTGTGTTTTATATACTAAACAAGATAGCGAATCTGGAGTGAAAAGTCACCGGGAATAGATGGGCGGAGCATTTGTTGTACGGCAGATAGCAAAAAGGCGCCTTTAGGGCGCCTTTCTACACTGGTGGGTCGTGCAGGATGACTCGCTTCGCTCGCCCTTCGGGCCGTCGCCGTAAACGGCTCCGGTGCCTCACTACGTTCGGCTCGAACCTGCTGCAGGTTCGAATCATCCAGATCGCAGATAGCAAAAAAGCGCCTTTAGGGCGCTTTTTTACATTGGTGGGTCGTGCAGGATTCGAACCTGCGACCAATTGATTAAAAGTCAACTGCTCTACCAACTGAGCTAACGACCCCTTGCGGGATGTACTGCTAATTTATTCAGGCTGGTGGGTCGTGCAGGATTCGAACCTGCGACCAATTGATTAAAAGTCAACTGCTCTACCAACTGAGCTAACGACCCCTTGCGGGATGTACTGCTAATTTATTCAGGCTGGTGGGTCGTGCAGGATTCGAACCTGCGACCAATTGATTAAAAGTCAACTGCTCTACCAACTGAGCTAACGACC